>NZ_JBEYCR010000006.1:0-441508 GCF_040632845.1 Streptomyces sp. NPDC016459 | reverse complement strand
ATCGTCTGCCCGTGCACCACCGCACCCTCACCGGCATCACGGGCCACAATGCCCGGAACCCCCACCCCCACACCCAGCAGCCGGCCGGCCGGCACATCCGCGATACGCAGCACCTCCGCGATCCCCTCACGGACATGGTCGACGACGAGGTCCACGTCGTAGCGGGCCGTGCGGGGTCCCGAGCTGGCCAACGGGCGTTCGGCGCGTGCCAGTTCGGTGAGGGTGAGGTCGAAGAGCTCGATCCTCACCCGGGTCTCGCCGATGTCGACGCCGATCATGAAGCCACTGGTGGGGGTGATCCGTACGAGAGTGCGGGGGCGGCCGCCGGCGGAGTCGACGCTGCCGGCCTCCTCGACCAGACCGTCCGCGACGAGCTCGGCGACCACGTTGCTGACAGAACCCGAGCTGAGACCGGTCGCCGGGCCGAGCATGAGGCGGCTCATCGGCCCGTCGAAGTACAGCCTGCGCAGAACGGCGGTGCGGTTCTCGCGCCGCAGGTCACGCACCGTACGACCACTTCTCGCGTGCACTTGGGTCCCCGTCTCTGAAGTCGTTCGTTGCAACATACCGCCACGACAAGCCTTGACGCGACCTTCTCATGGGGTTTAACTCACATCCTAAATTAAGCCGATGTGACGGCGAGGCTTCCAGACGCTCACCGCACCGGCCCCCGTCGTCGTCCCCGAAAGGGCCCACGAGCCATGCGCAGAGTCAGAGCCGCAGTCACCGGTGCCGTCACCCTCTCCCTCGTCCTCACCGCCACCGCCTGCGGCGGCGGTGACGGGAGCGAGTCGTCGCCGAAGACCCTCACCTACTGGGCCACCAACCAGGGCTCCAGCCTCGAGGTCGACAAGAAGGTCCTGCAGCCCGAGCTCGACCGGTTCGAGAAGCAGACGGGGATCAAGGTCAAGCTGGAGGTGATCCCGTGGTCCGACCTGCTCAACCGGATCCTCGCGGCCACCACGTCAGGCCAGGGCCCCGACATCCTCAACATCGGCAACACCTGGAGCGCCTCCCTGCAGTCCACCGGCGCGCTGCTGCCGTGGGACGCGAAGAACTTCGAGGCGATCGGCGGCAAGGGCCGCTTCGTCGACTCCGCGCTCGGCTCCACCGGCGCACCGGGCAAGGACCCGGCCGCCGTGCCGCTCTACTCCATGTCGTACGCGCTCTACTACAACAAGAAGATGTTCAAGGACGCCGGCATAGCGAAGCCGCCGACCACCTGGGACGAGCTGATCGCCGCCGGCAAGAAGATCAGCAAGGACGGGAAGTGGGGCATCGGCGTCGAGGGCTCCAACCTCTCGAACAACATCCACCAGGTCTTCGTGCTCGGCAAGCAGCACGGCGCCGACTTCTTCACCGCCGACGGCAAGCCGGACTTCACCTCCGACGGAGCGGTCGCCGCCGTCAAGCAGTACGTCGACCTCATGGCCGCCCAGAAGATCGTCGCGCCCGGCAACGCCGAGTACGCCCAGAACCAGTCCCTCAGTGACTTCGCCAAGAACAAGACCGGCATGGTCCTGTGGCAGACCCCGTCGCAGACCTTCGAATCCCAGGGCATGACCCCCGAGGAGTGGGGCGTCGCCCCCGCCCCGGTCCCGTCCGGCAAGCCCGGCCCGGGCAAGCAGACCAACTCCATGGTCGCCGGCATCAACATGGCCGTCTTCAAGAACACCAAGAACCTCGACGGCGCGCTGAAGTTCGTGAAGTTCATGACCAGCGACGACGAGCAGATCCTCCTCAACAAGGCCTACGGCTCGGTCACGCCGGTCAAGTCCGCGCAGGACGACCCGGTGTTCGCCGACCCGTGGCTCGCCGTCATCCGGGACACCCTCGCCTCCAGCGCCGCGGCCCTGCCTCAGGTCCCCGAGGAGTCGCAGTTCGAGACGGTCGTCGGGACCGCCGTCAAGGAGCTGTTCGCCGACGCCGCAGCGGGCCGGGCGGTCACCACGGAGTCCGTGAAGGCCAAGCTCGAAAAGGCCCAGCAGCAGATGCCCAAGAAGTAGGCCGCCTCACCATGACCGAGACCGTCGTCACTCCCCCGAGTGAGCGGACGGTGCGCAAAGCCACACCCGGAGAGGCGCGTACCCCACGCCGCTCCGGGCGTCGCCGCATCGCACTGCCGTACCTCCTGCTCCTGCCCGCCCTGCTCCTCGAACTCCTCGTCCATCTCGTCCCGATGCTCATGGGCATCACCATGAGCTTCCGCGAGCTCACCCAGTTCTACATCCGCAACTGGTCCGAGGCGCCCTGGTCGGGGCTCGACAACTACACCGTCGCGATCGATTTCGACGCCCCCGTCGGCCAGGCACTGCTCAAGTCCTTCCTGACCACGTGCATGTTCACCGTGCTGTCCGTGGGGCTGTGCTGGCTCCTCGGTACGGCCGCCGCGATCTTCCTCCAGGAGAACTTCCGGGGCCGCGGCATCCTGCGGACCCTGTTCCTCGTCCCGTACGCGCTGCCCGTCTACGCTGCCGTCATCACGTGGGCGTTCATGTTCCAGCGGGACAACGGCCTGGTCAACCACGTCCTGCACGACCAGCTCGGCATCGGCGACAGCCCCGCCTTCTGGCTCATCGGGGACAACAGCTTCTGGGCCCTGCTCGTCGTCTCGGTGTGGAAGGGCTGGCCGTTCGCCTTCCTCACCGTCATGGCGGGGCTGCAGAACATCCCCCGGGACATGTACGAGGCGGCCGCCCTCGACGGGGCCGGCGTGTGGAAGCAGATCCGCCACGTCACCCTGCCCTCACTGCGATCGGTCAACCAGGTCCTCGTGCTCGTCCTCTTCCTGTGGACGTTCAACGACTTCAACACGCCGTTCGTGCTCTTCGGCAAGGCCGCCCCCGAAGCCGCCGACCTGATCTCTCTGCACATCTACCAGTCGTCCTTCCAGACGTGGAACTTCGGCACCGGCTCGGCCATGTCCGTGCTGCTCCTGCTCTTCCTCCTCGTCGTCACGGGCGTCTACCTCCTGCTCACCACCCGCGGAAGGAAGACATCCGATGTCTAGACACGCCCAGCCGGTCCCGCGCTCCCCGATGGCCGCGCCCCGGTCGTTCCTGTGGACCCGGCGGATCTTCCTCACCGTGCTCACCGCCTTCGTGGTGCTGCCGGTGTACGTGATGGTCTCCAGCTCGCTCAAACCGCTGGAGGACGTCTCGGGGAAGTTCGAGTGGATCCCGTCCGGGTTCACGCTGCGGCCGTACTTCGACATCTGGGAGACCGTGCCGCTGGCCGACTACTTCCTGAACTCGATCGTCGTCTCGGGCGCGGCCACGGTGCTGTCGGTGGTGGTCGCGATCTTCGCCGCGTACGCGGTCAGCCGCTACACCTTCCGCGGCAAGAAGGTCTTCACCGTCACCGTCCTGTCCACGCAGATGTTCCCGGGGATCCTGTTCCTGCTGCCGCTGTTCCTCATCTACGTCAACATCGGCAACGCCACCGGCATCGCCCTGTTCGGCTCCCGCGAAGGTCTGATCCTCACCTATCTGACCTTCTCGCTGCCGTTCTCCATCTGGATGCTGACCGGCTACTTCGACTCGATCCCGCGCGAACTCGACGAAGCGGCCAAGGTCGACGGCTGCGGACCGATCAAAGCACTGTTCCGCGTGATCATCCCGGCCGCGACGCCCGGCATCATCGCCGTCGCGATCTACGCCTTCATGACCGCCTGGGGCGAGGTGCTCTTCGCCTCCGTCATGACCAACGACGCCACCCGCACCCTCGCCGTCGGTCTCCAGGGGTACGCCACCCAGAACGACGTCTACTGGAACCAGGTGATGGCCGCCTCCCTCGTGGTGAGCGTTCCCGTCGTCGTCGGTTTCCTGCTCCTCCAGCGCTACCTCGTCGCCGGCCTCACCGCGGGTGCGGTCAAGTGACGTCCTTCCCCGCACCGACGACGCCCCTCTCCACACCGAACACGAAGAGGTTCCCCGTGCCCGAATCCCCCGACGCCGACGCCCTCACCTCGCTCGACCTGGAGGCCTTCCCTCCGGACTTCGCCTGGGGCACGGCGACCTCCGCCTATCAGATCGAGGGCGCCGTCACGGAAGACGGCAGGGCCCCCTCCATCTGGGACACCTTCTCCCGAGTGCCCGGCGCGATCGACAACGGCGACCACGGTGACGTCGCCTGCGACCACTACCACCGCTGGCCCGAGGACATCGCCCTGATGAAGGGCCTCGGCACGGACGCCTACCGGCTGTCCGTCGCCTGGCCCCGCGTGGTTCCCGGCGGCGACGGGCCCGTCAACGAAGCGGGGCTCGACTTCTACGACCGGCTCGTCGACGGCCTCCTCGACGCCGGCATCACCCCGTCCGTCACCCTCTACCACTGGGACCTGCCGCAGGCCCTCCAGGACCGGGTCCGCGACAGTCACGGAGGCTGGACCGAGCGGGCCACCGCCGAGCACCTCGCCGCGTACGCCTCCGTCGTCGCCGAGCGGCTCGGCGACCGGGTCACCCAGTGGGCCACCCTCAACGAGCCGCTCTGCTCGGGCTGGATCGGCCACCTGGAGGGCCGCATGGCCCCCGGCCTGACCGACATCACGGCCGCCGTCCGCGCCTCGTACCACCTGCTCCTCGGACACGGCCTCGCCACCCAGGCCATCCGCGCCGCCGCCCCCGGCGCCAAGGTCGGCCTGGTCACCAACCACTCCACCGTCGCGCCCGCCTCCACCCGGCCGGAGGACATCGCCGCCGCCGTCCGCATGGACGGTCACACCAACCGCTGGTGGCTCGACCCCGTGTACGGACGCGGCTTCCCCACCGACATGCGCGAGCTGTACGGAGTCGAACTCCCCGAACAACAGGGGGACATGGACCTCATCGCCGCCCCCCTCGACTGGCACGGCCTCAACTACTACTTCCCCGTCACCGTCGCCGACGATCCCGCGGGCCCCATCCCGTACGCCCGCGAGGTGCGCCTGCCCGAGGTGCCCCGCACCGGCATGGACTGGCAGATCGACGCGGGCGGCCTCGAAGCCCTGCTGCTGCGGCTCACCGAGGACTACGGCATACGGAAGCTGTACGTCACCGAGAACGGCTCGGCCTTCCCCGACACCGCCGGCCCCGACGGCGAGGTCCACGACCCGGAGCGCACCCGCTACCTGGAACAGCACCTCGCGGCCTGCGCCCGCGCCGTCCGCAAGGGCGCCCCGCTCGCCGGCTACTACGCCTGGTCCCTGCTCGACAACTTCGAGTGGGCCTACGGCTACGACAAGCGCTTCGGCCTCGTCCACGTCGACTACGCCACCCAGCGCAGGACCGTGAAGACGAGCGGTCGGCGGTACGCGGACATCGTCCGCGCCCACCGGGAGGCGACCGCCCGCTGACGCCCCTGACCCGTCGTGACCACCTGCCCCGTCGTGAGCGCCGTCCGGCGGGTCAGGTGGAGTCGCGTACGACGAGGAGCGGCTCGAAGACCTTCGAAGCACGGTGGGGGTCGGCAGGGCCGCCGTCGAGCTGCTCGATCAGGAGTTCCGCCATGGCCGCCGCCATGCGCTCCACCGGCTGGCGCACGGTGGTCAGTCGCGGCCGGGCCTTCCGTGCGGCCACGGAGTCGTCGAAGCCCACGACGGCCACGGCGGCGGGGACGGCGATCCCCTGTTCGCGCAGGTACTGGCAGGCTCCCCGGGCCATGAGGTCGTTCGCGGCGAACACCGCGTCGATGTCCGGGTGGTCCTGGAGCAGCCGGGCCATGGCGACCCTGCCGCTGTCGACCGTGAAGGTGCCCCGTTCGACGGGGACCGAGGTCACCCCGTGAGTGGCGAGGGTCTCCAGGAAGGCGGCCAGGCGTTCACCCGCCGTGGGGGCGGTGACCGGGGCGGCGATGGTGGCGGGGCGCCGTCGGCCGGTTGCCCACAGGTGCTCGGCCGCCAGGCGGGCGCCCGCGGCGTTGTCGAGGTCGACGAAGGCACACCGTTCGCCGTCGCCGGGGCGGCCGAACAGCACGGTGGGGAGACCCGCTGCCACCAGCATGGACGGCAGCGGGTCTTCGTCGTCGAGGGGCACCACCAGGGCGCCGTCGGCGCCTCCCCGTTGGAGGTAGTCGACGAGCTGGGTCCTTGCCTGCTCCGACTCGGCGACGAGCAGAACCGGTTGGATGGCCCGCTCGCGCAGGACCGGGAGGACGCCGTCCACCACCCGGCCGAAGAACGGGTCGGAGAACACCCGGGCGGCGAAGGCACTGCCGGTCGCCGAGAGCACCAGGGCGACGGTTCCGGTGCGCCGTGTGACCAGGGAACGGGCGGCCTGGTTCGGCGTGTAGCCGGTGCGGGCGATGGCGTCGCGGACGGTTCGCTGGATGTCGGGGGCCACGTTGCGCACGCCGTTGACGACGCGGGACACCGTCGCGCGCGATACCCCCGCCTCGCGTGCGACGTCTTCCAGTGTCGGTCCTCGATTCCCCACCTGCGCACCTTAACGGGGCCGTGTGTCCGGTGGGAGGACAGTCCACGGGCGGCCCGAAGTCGTTGACGTCGACACTTAATGAAAGTCAAAAGAAAAGTCGTGTCATACGCCTTGACCGTCAACTGGCCCCGCGTGCAAGGTTTCGGGAGAGCGCTCTCCCACATTTCCCCCATGTATCCAGAGGAGACCCATGTCTTCCGTCGGGTCCCCGCCGGTCTTCCGGCGACCCGCTTCAGCCGTCCGACGGGCCACCGTCGGCGCACTCGTCGCCTCGCTGGCCGGCAGCCTTCTCGCCCTTGCCCCCGCCACGACGGCACACGCCGCTCCCACCCTGCTCTCGCAGGGGAAGACGGCCACCGCCTCCTCCACCGAGGGCCCCGCCTTCGCCGCGAGCGCCGCGGTCGACGGCAACCTCACCGGCACCCGCTGGGCCAGCTCCTGGCAGGACGCCCAGTGGCTCCAGGTCGACCTCGGCAAGAGCGCCACGCTCAGCCACGCGGTCCTGACCTGGGAGGGCGCCTACGGCAAGAGCTACCAGATCCAGTCGTCCGAGAACGGCACCGACTGGCGTACCGTCACGTCCGTCTCGGCCGGCGACGGAGGCACCGACGACGTCACCCTCTCGGGGACCGGCCGCTACATCCGGATGAACGGCCTCACCCGGGCCACCGGATACGGCTTCTCCCTCTGGGAGTTCCAGGTCTACGGCAGCACCGACGGCGGCGGCCCGACCCTGCCCGGCGGTGGAGACCTCGGCCCCAACGTGCACGTCATCGACCCTGCCACCCCCGGCATCCAGGCCAAGCTGGACCAGGTCTTCCAGCAGCAGGAGTCGGCCCAGTTCGGTTCCGGCCGGCACGCCTTCCTCTTCAAGCCCGGTACGTACAACAACCTGAACGCGCAGATCGGCTTCTACACCCAGATCGCCGGCCTCGGCCTGCGCCCGGGTGACACCACCATCAACGGTGACGTGACGGTCGACGCGGGCTGGTTCAACGGCAACGCCACGCAGAACTTCTGGCGGGGTGCGGAGGGTCTGACCCTCAACCCGGTCAACGGCACCAACCGGTGGGCCGTCTCCCAGGCGTCCTCCTTCCGCCGCATGCACGTCAAGGGCGGCCTCAACCTGGCGCCCAACGGCTACGGCTGGGCCAGCGGCGGTTACATCGCCGACTCGAAGATCGACGGCCAGGTCGGCAACTACTCGCAGCAGCAGTGGTACACCCGGGACAGCTCCATCGGCGGCTGGTCCAACAGCGTGTGGAACCAGACCTTCTCGGGCGTCCAGGGCGCGCCGGCCAACGCGTTCCCCGAGCCCCGATACACGACGCTGGAGACCACGCCGATCTCCCGCGAGAAGCCGTACCTCTACCTCGACGGCTCTGAGTACAAGGTGTTCGCGCCCGCCAAGCGCGTCAACGCCCGTGGCACCAGCTGGGCGAACGGCACCCCGCAGGGCGAGTCCATCCCGCTGAGCCAGTTCTACGTGGTCAAGCCCGGCGCCACCGCCGCCACCATCAACCAGGCGCTGGCCCAGGGTCTGCACCTGCTGTTCACGCCCGGCGTCTACCACGTCGACCAGACCATCAACGTGAACCGCGCCAACACCGTCGTGCTGGGCCTCGGCCTCGCGACGATCATCCCCGACAACGGCGTCACCGCGATGAGGGTGGCCGACGTCGACGGGGTCCGGCTCGCCGGCTTCCTGATCGACGCCGGTCCGGTCAACTCCCCGACGCTGCTGGAGATCGGGCCGCAGGGCGCCGGCGCGGACCACGCCGCCAACCCCACCACCGTGCAGGACGTCTACATCCGCATCGGCGGCGCCCACGTCGGCAAGGCCACCACCAGCATGGTCGTGAACAGTGACGACGCGATCATCGACCACACCTGGGTGTGGCGCGCCGACCACGGCGAGGGCTGGGGCTGGGAGACCAACCGCGCCGACTACGGCGTCCGGGTCAACGGCGACGACGTGCTCGCCACCGGCCTGTTCGTCGAGCACTTCAACAAGTACGACGTCGAGTGGTACGGCGAGCGCGGCCGGACGATCTTCTACCAGAACGAGAAGGCGTACGACGCGCCCAACCAGGCCGCCATCCAGAACGGCACGACCAAGGGGTACGCCGCCTACCGGGTGGACGACTCGGTGAACACCCACGAGGCGTGGGGCCTGGGCAGCTACTGCAACTACAACGTGGACCCGACCATCGTCCAGGACCACGGCTTCAAGGCCCCCGTCAAGCCGGGGGTGAAGTTCCACAGCCTGCTGGTGGTGTCCCTCGGCGGCATGGGCCACTACAACCACGTCATCAACGACACCGGGGCCTCCACCATCCCCGCCGGCACCTCGACCGTGCCCTCCACCGTCGTCTCCTTCCCCTGACACCCCTCCCGGGACGCGCCGCCGGTCGGCGCGTCCCGGCCCTCCCACCCCTTCCGGGCGGCGCTCATGTCCCCGCCGCGCCGCCCGGAAGGCGATCCCCTCCCCCTTGTCCGTCCAGGAGCCGCCATGTCCGCGATCACCGACCCGACGACACGAGGGCGCGTCCGCAAGCGCGCCCGCACCACGGGTTCCCTCATCTCCCTGGGTGCCCTGCTCGCCACCTCCGCCACCCTGCTGACCTCGGCGCCCGCCACCGCGGCGGAGACCCTCCTCTCCCAGGGGAAGCCCGCCACCGCCTCGTCGAGCGAGGGCGCCGCCTGGACCGCGGCCGCCGCCGTCGACGGCGACCTCACCGGAACCCGCTGGTCGAGCCAGTGGAGCGACGCCCAGTGGCTCCAGGTCGACCTGGGGAGCAGCACGAACATCAGCCGCGTCGTACTGAACTGGGAGGGCGCGTACGGCAAGGCGTACGACATCCAGCTCTCCGACAACGGGACCGACTGGCGCACCGTCAAGTCCGTGACGGCCGGTGACGGAGGCACCGACGAACTCGCGGTCACCGGAACCGGTCGGTACGTGCGCCTCCAGGGCGTCACCCGGGGAACGGGCTACGGCTACTCGCTGTGGGAGTTCCGGGTGTACGGCGGCGGCACCAATCCTCCGCCGGGCGGCGCGGTCAGGGTGACCGGCTCGCAGGGCAACTGGCAGCTGACCGTCGGCGGGCAGCCGTACACGGTGAAGGGCCTCACCTGGGGCCCGGCGATGGCCGACGCCCCCCGCTACATGCCGGACCTGAGGTCCATGGGCGTCAACACGGTCCGGACCTGGGGGACGGACGCCTCCAGCGAGCCCCTGCTCGATGCGGCGGCCGCCAACGGCCTCAAGGTGATGAACGGTTTCTGGCTCCAGCCGGGCGGCGGACCGGGCTCGGGCGGCTGCGTCAACTACGTGACGGACACCGCGTACAAGAACACCATGCTCACCGAGTTCGCGAAGTGGGTCGAGACCTACAAGTCCCACCCGGCGACGCTGATGTGGAACGTGGGCAACGAGTCCGTCCTCGGTCTGCAGAACTGTTACGGCGGCACCGAGCTGGAGGCCCAGCGCAACGCGTACGCGACGTTCGTCAACGACGTCGCCAAGAAGATCCACTCGATCGACCCCGACCACCCCGTCACCTCGACGGACGCGTGGACCGGCGCCTGGCCCTACTACAAGCGCAACGCCCCGGACCTCGACCTGTACTCGATGAACTCCTACGGCGACATCTGCGGGGTGCGCCAGGACTGGGTCGAGGGCGGCTACAACAAGCCGTACCTCATCACCGAGGGCGGCCCCGCCGGCGAGTGGGAGGTGCCCGACGACGCCAACGGCATCCCCGACGAGCCCACCGACGTCCAGAAGGCCGACGGCTACACCAAGGCGTGGGACTGCGTCACCGGTCACCAGGGCGTCGCCCTCGGCGCCACCCTCTTCCACTACGGCCTCGAACACGACTTCGGCGGCATCTGGTTCAACCTCGTGCCCGACGGCCTGAAGCGCCTGTCGTACTACGCCGTCAAGAGGGCGTACAACGGCACCACCACCGGCGACAACACCCCGCCGGTCATCACCAACATGACCGTCACTCCGGCCTCCGCGGCCCCGGCCGGGCGGGAGTTCACCGTCCGCGCCGACATCCGCGACCCCGACGGAGACCAGGTCACGCCCAAGATCTACCTCAGCGGGAACTACGCCAACGGCGACAAGCGTCTCGTCGACGCGCAGTACCGCTCCCTGGGCAACAACACTTTCGCCGTCACCGCACCCGAGAAGCTCGGCGTGTGGAAGGTCTACATCCAGGCCGAGGACGGCCGCGGCAACGCGGGCATCGAGACGAAGTCCGTCAAGGTCGTCGCCCCGCCCGTCACCGGCACCAACCTCGCCCTGAACAGGCCCACCACCGCCTCCTCCGCCCAGGCCTCCTACGGCGACTGCCCCTGCCCCGCCTCCAACGCCACCGACGGCAACACCGGAACCCGCTGGGCCAGCGACTGGAGCGATCCGCAGTGGATCCAGGTCGACCTCGGCTCGGCCAAGCCCATCCGCACCCTCCAGCTCGTCTGGGACCCCGCCTACGCCAAGTCCTACGAGGTCCAGGTGTCCGACAACGGCACCACCTGGCGGACCGTCCACACCACCACCACCGGCAACGGCGACATCGACACCGTCGAGACCGCCACCACCGCCCGGTACGTCAAGCTCCAGCTCACCGCCCGCGGCACCGGCTGGGGCTACTCGCTCCACGAGCTCGGCGTCTACAGCTGACCCCCTGAGGAGAACGAGGAGATCACGATGACCACGAGGAGAATCCGCGGCCGGACCCTGTCCGCCTTACTGCTCGCCACCGCCATGGGCGTCTCCGCCCTGGCCGTCGACACCTACACCGCGGCCAGCGCCCGCGGCGAGAGCCGGACGTCGGCCTCCGCCCACGCCGGACACGTCATGGCCGCCTCCACCCAGGCCTCGGGCGACGACGCCGACGGGGACGGTTACATCCCGGCCGTACCCCAGGTCACCGGTGTGACACCGTCCACCGCCACCCCCCCGCCGGCCTACCACCACGAGTTCCAGGCCGGCTGCTCCGTCACCCACACCGCGCCGGACGACCCGATCGTCTACCCGGGCCAGTTCGGCAAGTCCCACGACCACACGTTCATGGGCAACACCTCCACCAACGCCGCCAGCACCACCGGTTCGCTCTACGGAGGCAACACCACCTGCAAGGCACCCGCGGACGCCTCCGCCTACTGGATGCCCACGCTGTACAAGGGCGACCAGAAGATCCTGCCCGTGGGCCCGCAGGTCATCTACTACAAGGCGGGCGTCACCGACTACCGGAGCGTGCGGCCCTTCCCCAAGGGACTGCGGTTCGTCGTCGGCAACCCCATGCAGAGCGCCCAGGAGTTCCGCAGCCACAAGGGCTTCGTCGAGGGCTGGGAATGCGGTGACAGCTTCTTCAACACCGACATCCCGGCGAGCTGTCCGAACCGGCCCGACGTCCAGCTCAACCTGCGCATGCAGGCCCCCAGCTGCTGGAACGGCCTGTACCTCGACACCCCCGACCACAAGAGCCACATGGCCTACCCGGTGGTCAAGCCCGGCACCAACGACAACATGTGCCCGGCCTCCCACCCGGTCGCCCTGCCGATGATCGAGTTCAAGATGGCGTGGCCGGTCAACGGCGACATGAGCCAGGTCCGCCTGGCCAGCGGCCGCGGCTACTCCTTCCACTACGACTTCTTCAACGCGTGGGAGGAGCGCACCCTCAAGGCCCTGGTCGACCACTGCATCGTCGGCGGCCTCCAGTGCGACACCCGCGGCTTCGACCTCTACCGGCCCGAACGCGGGACGGTCCTGAACGCCGACCACCGTCTGCCCTGACCCCTGGCCCCCGCACGGCCCGGACGCCCGCGACGGCGTCCGGGCCGTCCTCACGCCCGCGCGTCCCCGTCCGTTCGACCTCTCCCGGCCTCAGGAGTACCCCGTGACCTCCACCGTCCCGTCCGTCACAGCCGACCATGACGCGCTCATCGATCTGCTGCCCCCGCACTTCCGTTTCGGTGCCGCCACCTCCGCCTTCCAGATCGAGGGAGCCGCCGACGAGGACGGGCGCACCCCGTCCATCTGGGACACCTTCTGCCGCGTCCCGGGCGCCGTCGACAACGGTGACACCGGTGACATGGCGTGCGACCACTACCACCGCATGCCCGAGGACGTCGCCCTGCTCTCGTCCCTCGGCCTGGACACGTACCGCTTCTCCGTCTCCTGGCCCCGGGTCCAACCCCACGGACGCGGCCCGGCCAACCCGGCCGGCATCGGCTTCTACGACCGCCTCGTCGACGAGCTCCTCGCGCGCGGCGTCGACCCCTGGCTCACCCTCTACCACTGGGACCTGCCCCAGGAACTCCAGGACGCCGGCGGCTGGCCCGCCCGCGACACCGCCTACCGCTTCGCCGACTACGCGGACCTCGTCCACGAGCGGCTCGGTGACCGCGTCACCCACTGGACCACCCTCAACGAGCCGTTCTGCTCGGCCGTCCTCGGCCATGTCGAAGGCGTCCACGCCCCTGGGGGCCGCTCCCTCGCCGACGGGGTGAAGGCCGTGCACCATCTGCACCTGGCCCATGGCCTCGCGGTCCAGCGGCTGCGCTCCGCCGCCCGCCGCCCGCTCGACCTGGCCGTCACGCATCTCCTCGGCACCAGCCGGCCCGCCACCGACAGCGCGGCCGACCACGAGGCGGCCCGCCGGGCCGACGCCCTGGGCTTCCGCTTCTACCTCGACCCGATCCTGCGCGGACGGTACCCGGAGGACCTCGTCGCCGACCTCGCCGTGCACGGCATCGAGATCCCGGTCCAGGACGGCGACCTCGACGTCATCGGCAGCCCCATCGACACCCTGGGCGTCAACTACTACCGCTCCATGCGCACCTCGGGGGTCGACGAGCACGGCGCCGGCACCGATGCCCGAGGCGTCCCCGTCACCCGCAACCTGCCGCACGGCGGCCTCCCGGTCACCGGTCTCGGCTGGGAGGTGATGCCCCACGACCTCACCGCTCTGCTGCTGCGCGTCTCCCGTGACTACCCCGGCACCCCGATGGTGGTGACCGAGAACGGCGCCGCGTACGAGGACGTTCCCGACGCCCACGGCTTCGTCGAGGACACCGACCGGACCGCCTACCTCGCGGCCCATCTCGCCGCCGTGGCGCGCGCCAGGGCGGGGGGAGCCGACGTCCGCGGCTACTTCGCCTGGTCGCTCCTGGACAACTTCGAGTGGGCGTACGGCTATGACAAGCGCTTCGGTCTCGTGCGCGTCGACTACGCCACCCAGACCCGCACGCCCAAGCGCAGCGCCCTGTGGCTGCGCGACACCGCCCACCGCGTCCGCGGCACCGCGATCGGCGTCTGATCGCGGGTGCGCGTCGGCCCCACGGACGCCGCGTTCCGTAGGGTCGGCCTCGTCGAGGCCGGCCGCTCGGCGCGAGATGGCATACGGCAGGTGGGGTAGGAGAGGAACATGGACAGCACACTCTGGCTCGTGGTGGCCGCGGTCGTCGCCCTCGTGGCGGCGGGATACGCGGCGGTTCTGCTCGTACGTGTCTTCCGGGCGCGGAGGCTGCTGCTGGACGCCGGGGTGCCGTTGCGGTCCAAGGCCCTGTTCTGGGCGGCCGTGGTGTACACGGTGTCGCCGATCGACCTGATTCCGGACCCGGTGTACCTGGACGACATCGGCGTCCTGCTCGTGGCGCTGCGGGCCCTGCATTCGGCGGCGGCCAGGGGCGGCGCGGACCGCGACGAGCTGCCCGGCTGACGGCGGGAGTCGGGGGGCGACGGCACAGAGGCGGCTCCCGCACCTGGGTGCGGGAGCCGCCTCTGTGTGTCCGGCAGGGGTCAGACGGCGGCCGGGCCGCCCCCGAACGGGCCGCCCGTCCGGTAGTGCACGGCGATCTCCTCGCGGTACTGCTGGTCCGCGAGGTGCTTGTCGGAGTGGAACTCCGGCGCGTTCTTGATCTGCTCCTTGGTCAGGCCGATGTGCACCGCGTGGCCCTCCAGGTCGATGCGGGTCACCGTACTCGCGGGAAGCAGTACCTCCTTGCCGAAGATCCACACCCCCGTGTCGACGACCAGGTAGGCGTCACCGACCTCGTCGGAGTGCTTGTCGACCTTCCCGATGTGCCCGTCGGTGGCCTCCACGCTCCAGCCGGACAGGTCCGTGCCCACCAGGTGGCCGAACGCCTGCCCGTAACTCCACACGTTCTCCGCCATGTCGATCCCTCCTCCGTTATCGGACGTTCTCCCGAGCCGCGTCGCACGGGCTCAGGAGGACCGCCTGCCCCGGCAACCGGAACCCACACTTCTCAACGGGCCGTCGCGCCGGAGAGCGCCGTCTCGACGGAGGCGTAGGTCACACCGTGGTCGGCAAGGGCCTCCGCGACGACACCGCCGGTCGTGGTGAGCGCCAGGAGGAGGTGTTCGTCGCCGATCTCCCGGTCCTTGCGGGCCAGCGCCACGCGCAGCGACTTCTCCAGGACGGTCTTGGCCTCCGAGGAGAAGGAGCGGCGACCCGACCACCACCCGGCGTTCTTGCGGTCGCCCGCCAGGGCGCCCGCGCCGTGGGTCTCCTCCATCCGCGCCACGATCGCCCCGACATCGATGCCGAGTTCCGCAAGAGCGGTCGCGTCGGCCCGGGAGAGTCCCGCGCGGCGTCGGGCCTCGGCGAGTGCGGCCAGCAGGGACGGGCGGCGGTCCGGCGGGCAGAGCTGTCGCAGTGCGGCCGCGGCCGGGGTGTCCTCGCGGTCGAACAGGGCCAGGAGCAGGTGTTCCTCGGTGACGGCGGTCGCGCCGCCGCGCTCCGCGTGCTCGGCCGCGCCCTTCACCACGGCACGTGCGGCCTTCGTGAACCGTTCGAACATCACTGCCTCCCGTACTTCTTGTGGACGGCCTGTCGGCTGACGCCCAGTTCGGTCGCGATCTCCTGCCACGACCAGCCCTGGTTGCGCGCACCGCGCACCTGGACGGCTTCCAGTTGTTCCAGCAGTCGCCGCAGAGCTGAGACGGCCCGCAGTCCGACCCTGGGGTCGCGGTCGCCCGCTCGCGCGGCGAGATCGGTCGCATCGGTCATGCAGTCAACCTACGTTGACAGTCCGCCTCGCGTCAACCTTCGTTGACAAGCGACGTCGCCGGCCCACTTGTTTGCCAGGTGGCGCGGCGGTGAGGCGAACAGGAACTGTTCGCTCATCGACTGGGGAGCCATGGAAAGCGTTGTTCGACTGGCGATCGTCCTCGGCGGCTCGGCCCTGCTGGCCCTCGCCGCCGGCCGCGCGGCGGACCTCTTCGCGAGGTACGCGGACGCGCGCCGCCCTGACACCCCGCTCTGGGGGCTGCTGCGGCGCTGCCGTACGCCGCTCCACCTCGTACTCCTGACCACCGCGTTCCGGTGGTCCTACCGCGCGACGGAGTGGCGGCCGCTCCTGGAACACACCGCGATGGTGGACCAGATCCTGCTGCTGTGCCTGATCGGCGGCGGCGCCTGGCTGACCGTACGGTTCGCCTCCGCCGTCGTCGAGTCCACGTACGCCCGGTACGCCATGCGCGCGCGTGACGCCGCACGCCTGCGCCGCGTTCGTACCCAAGTGACGCTCATCACGCGGGTGGTGTCGGTCGCCATCGGGGTGGTCGCCGCCGCCTTCGCCCTCGTCACGTTCCCGACGTTCCGGGGGCTCGGCACCTCGCTGCTCGCCTCCGCCGGCATCATCGGCATCGTGGCCGGTGTGGCGGCGCAGTCCACGCTCGGCAATCTCTTCGCCGGTTTCCAGATCGCCTTCGGCGACATGGTCCGCATCGGTGACACGGTGGTCGTCGACGGGGAATGGGGCACCGTGGAGGAGGTCACGCTCACCTTCCTCACCGTCCGGACCTGGGACGAACGCCGGGTCACCCTGCCCGTCTCGTACTTCACCTCCCGCCCGTTCGAGAACTGGACGCGCGGCGGCAACGAGCTGACCGGCTCGGTCTTCGTCCATTGCGACCACTCCGCGCCCGTCGGGCTGATGCGCACCCACCTCCGGGAGTTCCTCGACACCTGCCCCACCTGGGACGGCCGGGGGTGGGACCTCGCCGTCACCGACACCTCCCCTACCGCCATCACCGTGCGCGCCATCGTGACGGCCAAGGACGCCGACGACCTGTGGACGACCCGCTGCGCCGTCCGGGAGGAACTCGTCGACTGGCTCACGCGGGAACACCCGGGGGCGCTCCCCCGCATCATCACCGCGCCTGCGGCGGACGTCTCGGGGCACTGACCGGTTCCCCGCCCACCACCCGCCCCGGACCGCATCCGTACGGTCGGACCGCCGCCCCCGCCGCACGTGACAGGCACCACCCGGTGAACCGGCCGCCGCGCGGGGGTGACGGGGGTCGGGCGGGGCCAAGGCGACGCCAGTGGGGCGTAAGCAGGGAAGCTGGACGTGACCGAGTGCGGCCGGTGCGTCGGCTGTGGATCAGTAGGACGAGAACGGGGTATGGCCAGGAAAACAGCGGAGGGCTGCTGACTAATACCGGCTGCGCATGGAGTTGTTGAGCGCGCCCGTCGATCCTTTGCACGGCCGGGTCCGCGTGCGCTCCGTCGGCGGCCGGTCAGGCGGCCGGCGGCGGCGCCGTCGAGCCGCGCACCACGAGTTCGGGTTCGAAGAGGAGCTCACCGGGGTCCGTCTGCGTGCCCTGGATCTGGGCGCAGAGCAGTTCGACGGCGGCCCGCCCCATCGCCTCGATGGGCTGGCGCACGGTGGAGAGCGGCGGCTCGGTGCAGTTCATGAAGGCGGAGTCGTCGAAGCCGACGACGGACACCTGCGACGGGACGGAGAGTCCGCGGCGTCGCGCGGCCCTTATCGCGCCGAGGGCGAGCGGGTCGCTGGCGCAGACGATCCCCGTGACGCCGCGCTCCAGAAGGCGGGTGGCCGCGGCCTGGCCGCCTTCGAGCGAGAAGATCGACCGTACGACGTACTCGTCCGGCAGCTTCCCGCCCGCCGCCTCGACCACGGCACGGGCCGATTCGAGCTTGCGGCGCGAGGGGACGTGGTCGCTGGGGCCGAGGACGAGCCCGATCCGCTCGTGCCCGAGGGAGGCGAGGTGGCGCCACGCCTGCTCGACGGCGACGGCGTCGTCGCAGGAGACGCAGGGGAAGTTGAGGCCCTTGATGGACGCGTTGATCAGGACCACCGGGATGTTGCGCTCGGCCAGCTGGTGGTAGTGCTCGTGCGGGGCGTCGGCCTGCGCGAACAGTCCACCGGCGAAGACGACGCCGGACACCTGCTGCTGGAGCAGGAGTTCCACGTAGTCCGCCTCGGAGACGCCACCCTTGGTCTGTGTGCACAGCACCGGGGTGAGGCCCTGCTGTGCGAGGGCGCCGCCGATCACCTCCGCGAACGCGGGGAAGATGGGGTTCTGCAGCTCGGGCAGGACCAGACCGACCAGGCGGGCGCGCTCTCCGCGCAGTTGCGTGGGCCGCTCGTAGCCGAGGACGTCAAGGGCGGTGAGCACGGACTGCCGTGTCGCGTCGGAGACACCGGGTTTGCCGTTGAGCACACGGCTGACCGTGGCCTCGCTGACTCCCACCTTCTTGGCCACCTGAGCAAGTCGTCGCGTCATGAGCGCAAGAGTATCGCAAACTCCGCAAGCGAGTTGCGTGCTCCTTCACTCTTTTCATGCCACGTACGCATCCCCTTCGAGGCAGGGGGCCCGCCTTCCGGTCCCGAAGGGTTGACGACCCCGGAGGCGCCCCATAACTTCAGGACTTGATAAAAGGCTTGCTGCTGCGATTCGTTCTGGCGCGAAACGGCGAAAGGCTTGTCAGGTGCATAACATGCTCAGGCGTGGGTTCCCGTTCCCCGGCCGAAGGGGATGCGAGCGCCGAGGAGAAACCACCCGTCACACCCGGCCCCGCCGTCCCCGGCCCCTCACCGCGCTCACGGTCGGCGCCCTCGTCGCCGGCAGCCTGGTCCTGACGGGGCCCGGCACCGCGCAGGCAGCCGGAGAGCGGGTCGACGTCTGGCTCACCACCACCTCGGACTCCGGCGGCCGTACCGTCACCCGCGGTCTCGCCCCGCAGACACCCCTCGCGTTCGGCCCGGCCGGCGGCAGCGCGAACCACACGATCACCGTCGACGAGAACACCACCTACCAGCAGTTCGAGGGCGGTGGCGCGTCGATCACCGACACGACCGCCCATCTGCTGCGCGGAGGGGCAGTCAGCGCCGCCACCCGCGACGAGGTGATGCGCAGGCTCTTCTCCCCCACCGAGGGCATCGGCCTGTCCTTCGTCCGCAACCCCATCGGCGCCTCGGACCTCTCCCGGCCCGGGAACGTCTCCCTCGACGACACCTGCTGCGACCTGAACGACTTCGGGGCCAACGGCTACGACACGAACGTCCGTCTGCTGACCGCCCAGGCCAAGCAGCTCAACCCGGCGCTCAGGGTCAAAGGCGTGCCGTGGAGCGCCCCCGGATGGATGAAGGACAACGGCCGGATGGACCAGATGGGCTGGCTCAAGGCGGAGTACTACCCGCTCTACGCCCAGTACCTGGTCAGGTACGTGCAGAGCTACCAGGCCGCCGGGGTGAAGGTCGACTACGTCTCCGTGCAGAACGAGCCGAACTGCTGCCAGGCCGGCAACCCCACCGCCATGAACTACCCGGGCATGAGCTGGAACCCGGCCGGGCTCGTCGAGTTCACCAAGAACCACGTCTACCCGGCCTTCCGGGCCGCCGGCCTCACCACCAAGGTCGTCGTCCACGACTGGAACTACGGCGACTACGCCGGCTTCGGCGCCGGGATCCTCGGCGACGCGGGAGTACGCGACGACCCCCTGTTCGGCGGCATCGCCTGGCACGGCTACTTCGGCGACCCGGCCGTGGGCACCCAGGTCCACCAGCAGTACCCGGCCGTCAAGCAGTTCAGCACCGAGCACTCGGGCGGCACCTGGATCGGGAACCAGCACAACGAGGACCTGACCGACATCGTCGGCTACGCCCGGAACTGGAGCGGCAGCCTGGTCAAGTGGAGCCTCGCGCTGAACCAGGACATGGGGCCGCACAACGGCGGCTGCGGCACCTGCACCGGGCTCATCACCGTCCAGGAGGGCGGCGCCCGCGCCGGACAGGTCGACTACACGGTCGAGTACTACACGACGGGTCACCTGACCAAGTTCGTCAGGCCCGGGGCGTACCGCATCGCCTCCACCGCCGACAGCACGGTCCAGAACGTGGCCTGGCGCAACCCCGACGGCTCCAAGGCCCTGATCGCCCACAACGGCGGCACCTCCGCCCGGTCCGTCCGGGTCGACTGGGGTGCCCAGTCCTTCACGTACACCCTGCCCGCCCGCACCACCGCGACCTTCACCTGGGCGGGAACGCCCGGCGGCGGGACCGGAGCGGGGCCGCTGACCGGACTGGCCGGGAAGTGCCTCGATGTCGCCGGCGGCGCCACCGCCGACGGCACCCCCGTCCAGCTGTACGGCTGCAACGGCACCGCGGCACAGCGCTGGACGCTCGCCGCCGACGGCAGCGTACGGGCGCTCGGCAAGTGCCTCGACGTCACCGGCGGTTCGACGGCCGACGGCGCCCAGGTCCAGTTGTACAACTGCAACGGCACCGCCGCGCAACGCTGGACCTACAACGCCTCCACGCACGACGTGGTCAACACGGGTGCGAACAAGTGCCTGGACATCACCGGCAACTCCTCCGCCGACGGGACCCGGGCGCAGATCTGGACCTGCACCGGCGGGGCCAACCAGAAGTGGACGCACAACCCGGCCTGATCGCCCGCCCTCGACGCCCCTCTCCGCCCCCACCCCCAGGCCTCCGCCTGTCCAAGGAGCCCGCATGCCATCCGCACGTCCCCGGAGGACGGTGAGCGCGGCCGTGGTCGCCGCGACCGCCGTACTCACCGGTCTGCTCTCCGGCGCCCTGCCGAGTGCCGCCGCCCAGGAGCCCGCGCCGCGAGCCGTCGACCGGTTCGAGGGTGAGGTCCCGTTCGCTCCGCCACCCGCGGAAGGCCTCTTCACCTGGGGCAACGCCGCCGAGTCGCACCCCAAGCTCGAACTGAGGGAGCGCGCCGACGCGCCCGAGGGCGACAAGGTCCTCGAAGGCCGCTACGACATCAGCGGCTGGGGCGGCTTCACCCATGACTTCGCCTTCGACAGGCCGGCCCACGACTGGACCGCGTACAAGGGCATCCGGTTGTGGTGGTACGGCCAGAACACCGCGCCGCTCCCCCCGGGTTCGGGCAGGCGGATCGCCCTGGAGATCAAGGACGGCGGAGCGAACGGCGAGGCCTCGGAGCTGTGGACGACATCGTTCACCGACGACTGGGAGGGCTGGCACCTCGTCGAGATCCCGTTCTCCGAGTTCACCTACCGGACCGACTACCAGCCCGTCGGCGGTATCGACCAGGTCCTCGGGCTCGACCGGATGTGGGGGTACGCCGTCACGCTGCCGACCGGCGGGCCGGGGGCGTTCGCCCTCGACGGCGTCGAGCTGTACGGCACGGCGGAGCCGGCCCTCACCACCAAGGTGGTCACGAAGTCCGTCGTGCACCCCGTCGACGAGGGCGGCAGCGCCCGGGTCGACGTCTCGGTGGCCACCACCGGCTCCGGGCCGGTCGGTGAGCCCGTCACCGTCACGTACGAGACCGAGGGCGGCGGCAGCGCCGAGCCGGGGAAGGACTACCGGCCCGTCACGGGCAGCGTCGTGTTCCCGGCCGGGACGCCCTCCGGTACGACCCGGTCGATCACCGTGCCCACGCTCGAGGACGGCGCCGCCGAGTCCGCCGAGACCGTTCCGCTGCGGCTGACCGTCGAGGGCGCGAAGGCGCCCGCGGAGACCCCGCTGGTCGTGGTCAACGCCCATGGTCTGCCGTACCTGGACACGAGGCTGCCGGTACGGAAGCGGGTCGCGGACCTGCTGTCCCGGATGTCCCTCGCGGAGAAGGCCGGTCAGATGACCCAGGCCGAGCGCAACGCGCTGCGCGCACCGGGCGACATCGCGGGGTACGCGCTGGGGTCCCTGCTCTCCGGCGGCGGCTCGGTCCCGACCCCCAACACGCCCAAGGCCTGGGCCGCGATGGTCGACGCGTACCAGCTGCGCGCGCGGGCCACCCGGTTCCAGATCCCCCTGATCTACGGCGTGGACGCGGTGCACGGGCACAACAACGTCATCGGGGCGACGATCATGCCGCACAACATCGGCATCGGCGCGGGCCGCGATCCTCAGTCCGCTGCGAGGACCGGCGCCGTCACCGCGAAGGAGGTGCGGGCCACCGGAGTGCCCTGGGACTTCGCCCCCTGTGTGTGCGTGACCCGCGACGAGCGCTGGGGCCGCTCCTACGAGGCCTTCGGCGAGGACCCGGCGCTGGTGACCGCCATGGAGACGGTCATCAACGGCATGCAGGGCGCCCGTAACGGCAAGGACCTCGACCGGAACGACAAGGTCCTCACCAGCGCCAAGCACTTCGTCGGCGACGGCGGCACCACCTTCGGCTCCTCGACCACCGGCTCGTACACGATCGACCAGGGCGTCACCGAGGTCACGCGGGCGGAGCTCGAAGCGGTGCATCTCGCCCCGTTCGCCGAGGCGGTGAAGCGCGGCACCGGCACGGTCATGCCCTCGTACTCCTCCCTGGACGTCCTCGGTGACGACCAGGGGCCCGTGAAGATGCACGCGAACGCCGAGATGATCAACGGGGTGCTCAAGGACCGCATGGGCTTCGAGGGCTTCGTCATCAGTGACTGGCAGGCCATCGACCAGATCCCCGGCGACTACCCCAGCGACGTGCGGACCTCGGTCAACGCCGGGCTCGACATGATCATGGTGCCGACGAACTACCAGGAGTTCACGAGGACCCTCACCGCCGAGGTCGAGGCCGACCGGATCTCCCCCGCGCGGATCGACGACGCCGTGGCGCGCATCCTCACCCAGAAGTTCCGACTCGGCCTGTTCGAGAAGCCGTACGCGGACACGACGCATCTGCCTTCGATCGGATCGCCCGAGCACCGCGCGGTGGCGCGGGAGGCCGTGGCGAAGTCGCAGGTGCTCCTGAAGAACGAGGGCGCCGTCCTGCCGCTGAAGCGGTCCCAGAAGGTGTACGTGGCCGGATCGAACGCCGACGACCTCGGCAACCAGGCCGGCGGCTGGACCATCAGCTGGCAGGGGTCCTCCGGTCGCACGACCACCGGCACCACCATCCTCGAAGGGATGCGCGAGGCCGCGCCGGACGCCGACATCGCCTGGTCGAAGGACGCCTCCGCGCCGACCGGGGGATACGACGTCGGTGTGGTGGTGGTCGGCGAGACCCCGTACGCGGAGGGGTTCGGCGACGTCGGCAACGGCAACGACCTCGAACTCACCCCCGCCGACAAGGCAGCCGTCGACAAGGTCTGCGCGGCGATGCCGTGCGCGGTCCTCGTCGTGTCCGGACGGCCGCAGCTGATCGGCGACCGGCTGCCGGCCGTCGACGCCCTCGTCGCCTCCTGGCTGCCCGGCACGGAGGGCGACGGTGTCGCCGACGTCCTCTACGGCAGGCGGCCGTTCACCGGACAGCTTCCGGTGACCTGGCCGAGGTCGGAGGCGCAGCTGCCGCTCAACGTGGGTGACGGCCGATACGACCCGCAGTACCCGTACGGCTGGGGGCTGACGACGCTCACCCCGACTCCGTCCGGAGGGGAACCCGCCCTGCGCGCGGTCGGGGTCGCCGCCAAGGCGCTGCAGAAGGCGGGACGGGGCACCTCGCCCGAGGGCCGCAAGCTCGTCGCGGTGGCGCGGCTGATCGTGCAGAAGAAGATCGGCCAGGACCTCTCCGAGGCCGTGGCGAAGCCGTTCGCCGAGGCGGACCACCTCCTGCTCACGGGCGACCTGACGGGCGCGGTCGGCAAGCTGACGGAGGCATACCGGGCAGCCGGCTGACGGACGCCGGACCAGGCCCCGGGGCGGCCGCGCATGCGACCGCCCCCACCGAATCCGTGGTTCGGTGGGGGCGGTCGGGGAGGCTGTGCCGGTTCAGCCGGCCAGCAGCTGGAGCGAGTCGATCACGCGGTTCGAGAAGCCCCACTCGTTGTCGTACCAGGCGACGACCTTGATGTGGCGGCCCTCGACGCGGGTGAGTTCCGAGTCGAAGATCGACGAGGCCGGGTTGCCCGTGATGTCGGAGGAGACGAGCGCGTCCTCCGAGTACTCCAGGACCCCGGCGAGCGGGCCCTCGGCCGCCGTGCGGTACGCCGCGAGGACGTCCTCGCGGGTCACGTCGCGGGCGACGGTGGTGTTGAGCTCGACGATCGAGCCGACCGGGACCGGTACGCGGATCGAGTCGCCCGACAGCTTGCCGTCGAGGTTCGGCAGCACGTGGCCGATCGCCTTGGCGGCACCCGTCGAGGTCGGCACGATGTTGACGCCGGCGGCGCGGGCGCGACGCGGGTCGCGGTGCGGGCCGTCCTGCAGGTTCTGCTCCTGCGTGTAGGCGTGGACCGTCGTCATGAAGCCGTGCTCGATGCCGGCCAGGTCGTCGAGGACCTTGGCGAGGGGCGCGAGCGCGTTCGTCGTGCACGAGGCGTTCGAGACGATCGTGTGCAGGTCCGGGTCGTACGCGTCGGTGTTGACGCCGTACGCGAGGGTGACGTCGGCACCGTCGGCGGGCGCGCTGACGAGCACGCGCTTGGCACCGGCGTCGATGTGGGCACGGGCGGCCTTGGCCGACGTGAAGCGGCCGGTCGCCTCCAGGACGATCTCGACGCCGAGCTCGGCCCACGGAAGCTGCGCCGGCTCGCGCTCGGCGAGGACCTTGATGCGGCGGCCGTCGACGACGAGGGTGTCGCCCTCGACGCTCACCGGGCGGCCGAGGCGACCGGAGGTCGAGTCGAAGGCGAGCAGCCGGGCGAGGGCCTTCGGCTCCGTCAGGTCGTTGACGGCCACGACCTCGAGGTCGGTGTCGCGCTCCAGGAGAGCGCGCAGCACGTTGCGTCCGATGCGGCCGAAGCCATTGATGGCGATGCGAGTCATGAGGTGTGTCCCTTCTGCGTCGCCCTCAGGTTCGCTCGTGGGATCCCGTCTCGACAGAGGCGGGATCGCCACGGTCCGCAAGGATCGCGCCACCGGGTGGGCGGAGCGCTATTCGCCCTTGGTGAAGGTCCGCCGGTACTCGCTGGGTGTGGTGCCGAGAATGCGCTGGAAGTGCAGGCGCAGGTTCGCGCCGGTGCCGAGCCCGGCATCGGCGGCGATCTGCTCGACGCTCCGCTCCGAACGTTCGAGAAGTTCGCGGGCGAGGTCGACGCGGGCCCGCATCACCCACTGCATGGGGGTGTATCCGGTGTCCTCGACGAAGCGCCGGGAGAACGTGCGCGGCGACACGGCCGCGTGCTGGGCCAGCGTGTCGAGGGTGAGGGGCTCACCGAGCCGGTGCAGCGCCCACTCGCGGGTGGCGGCGAACCGCTCGCCGAGCGGCTCGGGCAGGCTGCGCGGCACGTACTGGGCCTGGCCGCCGCTGCGGTACGGGGCGGCGACGAGGCGGCGGGCGGCGTGGTTCGCGGCGGCCACGCCGAGGTCACCGCGCAGGATGTGCAGGCACAGGTCGATGCCCGAGGCGGCGCCGGCCGAGGTGAGCACGCTGCCCTCGTCGACGAAGAGGACGTTCTCGTCGACCCGGACGAGGGGGCGTTTCGCCGCGAGGGCCTGGGTGTAGTGCCAGTGGGTGGTGGCGCGCTTGCCGTCGAGCAGACCTGTCGCGGCCAGCGCGAAGGCGCCGGTGGAGATCGCCGCGAGGCGCGCGCCCCGGTCGTGGGCCGCGATCAGGGCGTCCACGACGGCCCGCGGCGGGTCCTCGCGGTCGGGGAAGCGGTAGCCGGGGACGAAGACGATGTCGGCCCAGGCGAGGGCGTCGAGGCCGTGCGCGACGGCGTACGAGAGTCCGTCGCCGCCGGTGACCGGTCCGGGCTCCGCGCCGCACACCCGTACCTCGTACGGCATGCTCGCGCGGGTCGTGAAGACCTGCGCGGGGATGCCGACGTCGAGCGGCTTCGCCCCTTCGAGCACGAGGACGGCGACGCGGTGGAGGCGGGGGGCGGGTGGCACGGGGTCGAGCGTACGCGGCGGGGCCGATCACCTCGTCGCGGTCGACTCGTCATCTCCGTTACGAAGGGCTCGCGTCGGGTGGGCGGTCCGCACGCCGTACGATTCCCCCCGTTGTCATCTACACCGCCCGAAGGAGATTTCCCATGGCTCAGGTCACGCTGAAGGGCAACCCGGTACAGGTCAACGGCAGCCTGCCCGCCCCGGGCAGCCAGGCTCCTGACTTCGCACTCGTCGCCGAGGGCCTCGCGGACAAGTCGCTGAAGGACTACGCGGGTCTGCGCAAGGTCCTCAACATCTTCCCGAGCGTCGACACCCCGACGTGCGCGTCCTCCGTCCGGGCGTTCAACGAGAAGGCCGCCGAGGTGGAGAACACGGTGGTGCTCTGCATCTCCGCCGACCTGCCCTTCGCCCAGGCACGCTTCTGCGGTGCGGAGGGTCTGGAGAACGTGAAGAACCTCTCGACGCTCCGCGGCCGTGAGTTCCACACCAACTACGGCGTGGAGATCGCGGACGGCCCTCTGGCCGGGCTCACCGCCCGCGCCGTCGTCGTCCTCGACGAGAACGACAAGGTGCTGCACGCCGAGCTCGTGAACGAGATCTCCCACGAGCCCACCTACGACGCCGCTCTCGCCGTCCTGAAGTAGGCGACGGGCCCCCGCCGGGCTCCGTCGCGACCCCACGAGGAGCCCCTCCGCCGCCCGGTGGAGGGGCTCCTCGCGCGCGGGCCGCAGGAGTCGGAAGCGCGGGCTCCGTAACCCGCGCCCCGTGTCAGGAACCGATTCCGGACGTTGGCACTCATGATCCATGGGTACCGGGGGCCAGGCCCGGCCGGTTCTCCCCTGCCCCGCGGCGCACCACAGCCGTGTGCCGTGCCGAACGATCCGGAAGAAGCCGAGGAATCACCGTGCCCCTGTCGTCACACCGACGCCTGGCCGTGAGCGCCACCCTGATCGCCGCGCTCGCCGCGAGCGTCGCCCCCGCCACCAGCGCGTTCGCCGCCCCCAGCGCCCCCGTCTCCCCCACCGCCGCCGAGACTCCCGCCGTTCCCGGGCCCGACATGGCCGGCGTCGTCGCCGCCCTCGACGCGGCGATGGACAACGGTGCCCCGGGGGCGATGGCCCGGTTCACCGGGCCCGACGGGGTCCGCAGCCGGACCGTCGGCGTCCAGGACCGCGTCTCGGGCGCGCCGATGGACATCCAGGCGCGCTTCCGCATCGGCAGCGTCAGCAAGACGTTCTCCACGGTCGTGCTGCTGCAGCTGGTGGAGGAGGGGAGGCTGGAGCTCGACGCGCCGGTCAACAGCTATCTGCCGGGTCTGCTGCCCGACGACCGCATCACGGTCCGTCATCTGCTGACGCACCGCAGCGGGCTGGCCGACTACACGAACGCGATGTTCGCCCGGACCGTGCCGGGCTTCGAAGCCGTGCGGAACCGGGTGTTCAGCTACCAGGAACTCGTCGACCTCTCCCTGAGCGAGCCGCGGACCACCGAGCCGGGCGTGTCCTACAAGTACTCGAACGCCAACTTCGTGGTGGTCGGCATGCTCATCGAGAAGGCCACGGGACGGCCCGTGGCCGACGCGTACGAGCGCCGCATCTTCAAGCCGCTGAAACTGCGCAAGACGTCGTACGTCCACCCCGACACCAGGATCAAGGGCACGCACGTACGCGGTTATCTGCACCCCGACGAGGTCGGCGGCGCGCTCGTGGACTCCACGGAGCAGACCGTCTCCTGGGCGCAGTCCGCCGGGGCCGTGATCTCCAGCCCCGCCGATCTGAACACGTTCACCAGCGCCCTGATGCGGGGCCGGCTGCTGTCCCCGGCGATGATGGAGGCGATGACGACGGTCACGCCGACCGACGCCACCCACACCCGTTTCTACGGGCTCGGTCTGCGGCGCTACGACCTGTCGTGCGGTGCGCAGGTGTACGGGCACACGGGCACGGTTCAGGGCTTCTACACGTACGCGTTCTCGACCCGCGACGGGCGCCGCAGCCTGTCCGCCGTGGCGAACACCTCGAACCACGGTGCCGCGAACACGGCTCTCGGTGGCACGCTGGAGGCCGCGTTCTGCGGCAAGAAGCCCGCGGCCGCGGCGTCCTCGCGCGTCGCCGCCTCTCCCTCGGCCGGTGACCTGACGGCGCTGCCCGCGGAGCGGGACCTGCCCGAGCGGCACTGAGCGCACCCCTGACGGGGGCGCGCAGGGGGCTCAGGCCTCGTATTCGGTGAGGTCGATCGCGTAGACGCGCAGGGGGACGTCGAAGGCCGGGTGGTTCGTCTCGCGCTCGGCCGTCATGCCGAGCTTGCCGATGACGTTCTCGGAGGCCTGGTTGCTGATGTGCGTGATGGCGACGACCCGGTCGAGCCCGCGGTCCTGGAGGGCGAACTCCAGGACCGCGTGGGCGGCCTCGGAGGCGTACCCCTGACCCCAGAACGGCCTGCCGAGGCGCCAGCCGATCTCCACGTCCGGCATGACCTCCGGCAGGAACTCGGGCAGGGATAGGCCGGCGAAGCCGATGAGTTCGCCCGACGCGATGAGCTCGACGGCGAAGAGTCCGAATCCCTCCTCGTCCCACTCCTCCTCGTACCGCTCGATGTCCTCGGCGGTCTGCTCCAGGTCGCGGACCGAACCGTCGCCGATCCAGCGCATGACCTCGGGGTCGGCGTTGATCTCGGCCAGCGGGACGAGGTCGTCGTCGCTCCAGCGTCGGAGGATGAGACGGGGGGTACGAATTTCGGTCATGACCCCATCCTGACGCACGGCGCGAGCCCACCGCGCCACCGGCCCCCACAGGGCACCGGACTGCTCCCGACGCCTATGCGGTGGGGTGCGTGAGGTCCGTGGGGTCGGTGTTCGCCCCGCAGAGGACGACGCAGATCTTCTCCCCCGGTGCGGGACGGTAGCCGTGGTCCGTGGGGCCCGGGCGGTCCGGGGCCGTGAGGGCGGCCAGGGCGGTGGCGGCGGCGTGCTCCACGGCGAGACGGCGGTCGTCCCACAGCTTCCGGCGGACGCGGACGATCTCCGTGTCGGGCACGAGGACGGTGCGGACACCGTCGTGTCGGGCGGTCTCCAGGGCGGTGGCGGAGACACGGCGGGCGCCGAGCGAGTCGGCCGCCACGGAGTCGACCGTCACGTCGACGGGGCGCCCGGCCCGGAGCGCGGCGTCGAGCGCACGGCACTGCTCGGGTTCGACGGCGATGGTCCGGATGCCGTGGTGCCGGGCGGCGGTGGCGACGCCGGCGAAGAGGCCGCCGCCGCCGACCGAGACGACGACGGTGTCGAGATCGGGGATCCGCTCGTGGATCTCGTCGAGCAGGGTGCCGGCCCCGGCGGCGATCAGGGGATGGTCGTAGGCGTGCGAGGCGAGGGCGCCGGTCTCGGCCGCGAACGCCTCGCAGGCGGTGAGCGCTTCGGCGTACTCCGTGCCGACGAGCCGCACGTCGGCGCCCAGGCCGATGAGCTTGTCGGCCTTCACCCGGGGGGCGGTGGTCGGCAGGAAGACCGTGGCGGGGACGCCCTGGCGGAGGGCGGCCCAGGCGCAGGCGAGGCCCGCGTTGCCGCCGGAGGCGATGGTGACGCCGGCGGCGGGGAGCGTGCCCTCCTCCCGGTGCGAGAGGAGGAAGTTCTGCGCGCCACGGGCCTTGAAGGAGCCGGTGTGCTGCATGAGTTCCAGGGCGAGGTGGAGCGTGTACGGCTCTGCACCGGAGGCGGGGCCGGGGCCTTGTCCGGGCTCGGGCCGGGTGATCGTGACGGGGCGGACGTGGCCCGCGATCCGGTCGGCGGCGGTCGTGATGTCGGCGTACGTGAGGCTGGGCACCTGAAGCTCCTGGAGGGGGTGGCGGGGCGCGGGGAAGGGCGGCCGGCACCCGTGGTCCCACGGGCACGGTCGGCCTCCGGCCCCGTCAGCCGCCGTCCTGGCCGGGTGACGGCGCCGGGGTGTCCGACAGCGCGCGGGCGAGCGCCGTGGCGAATCCCTCCGCGTTGTCCAGCATCAGGTTGTGACCGGCGCCGGGGACCTCGATCACCGGGACACCGAATCCCGCCGCCTTCTCCGCGTCGGGGTCGGGCCGGCTGAACTCGCCCACCAGGAAGGTCCGGGGCAACGGGAGAGCGGCGAGGAGGTCACCCGGCGCGGGCACGCTGCCCTCGACGAGGGCGGTCGCGCTGCGGTGGACGGCGCGCGGGTCGGCGAGGCGCAGCCGGGCGGCGTAGTCGGCGCGGCGGGCCACGGCCAGCATCCGGGCGAACCCCGACGCCACGAACGTGTCCTCGTCCAGGGCGGCCACCGGGGAGCTGAACGCGCCGCCGCCCGCGTACAGGTTGGGCTCGGCCACCACGAGCCGGGCCACGAGGTCCGGGCGCGCGGCTGCCAGATGGATCGTCACGGCGCCGCCCATGGAGTGCCCGACCAGGTCCACGCCCGTGAGTCCGAGGTGGTCCAGGACGGCGGCCAGCGCCGCGGCCTGGGACTCCATGCGGTAGTCGAAGTCGGTGGGCCGGTCGCTCAGCCCGTGGCCGAGGAGATCCACGAGCAGCGCCCGGCCGCCGCCGAGGGCGGGGTGCGTGGCGATGTGGGCGAAGTCCGACGCTCCCGTGCACCCGAGGCCGTGGACGAACACGCGCACGGGCCCGTCTCCGGGGAGGTCGATCCACCGGATGTACGCCTCGTGATCCGTGAGGAACAACTCCCGCATGCCGATTGCTCTCCCTGTGTCGCCACTCGTTTCTGTCAGGGGCCACCCTAGGAGTCGGCACTGACAACCGGGGTCCCGCCCCCTGGCGACACGTCCGATAACGTCTCAGGGGACGCGGCAGTCGGCCGGTGCCCCCGCCCGGAAGGATCTCCATGCCCCTAGAAGGCGACTACGAGCCCAGCCCCTCGACGTGGGTGCGTGAACAGGTCGAGCTGTACGAATCGTCCGGCGGCACCCAGGGCACGACCATGCGTGGCCTGCCCGTCGTCCTGGTCACGACCGTCGGAGCGAAGAGCGGCAAGCTGCGCAAGACCCCGCTCATGCGGGTCGAGCACGAGGGCGCGTACGCGCTCGTGGCCTCGAACGGCGGGGCGGTGAAGCACCCTGTCTGGTACCACAACCTCGTCGCCTCGCCGCTCGTGGAACTCCGCGACGGCACGCGCGCGTGGGATATGAAGGCCCGTCTGGTCACGGGCGAGGAACACCGGGCCTGGTGGGAGCGGGCCGTCGCCGCGTTCCCCGACTACGCGGACTACCAGCGCAAGACCGAGCGGGAGATCCCCGTCTTCGTCGTCGAGCGGACCGACTAGGAGCGAGCGGGCAAGGGCGGCCCGGAGGCGTCCGCCGCTCGGGGCTTCCGGGCCGGTCCTGTCCCCGCCCTCGTCAGGGCCACCCCCACCAGGACGACCGCCATGCCCGCCACCACCCGTGCCGTCAGCGGCTCGCCGAGGACCAGCGCGCCGAGGGTCACGGAGACCACCGGCAGCAGGTAGCCGACCGTGGCGGCGGCGGTCGGGCCCTCGTCGGCGATCATCCGGTAGTTCAGGTGGAACGTGAGGCCGGTGGCGAAGATCCCGAGGACGACGACGGCGAGGATCCCCGCCCAGGTCACCGTCGCCGACCCGCCGACCGCGAGGGCGGGCGTGCTCAGGCCGGTCGCCGTGAGGAGTTGCGCGGCGGACAGCGCCAGAGGCGCGGTGCGCCGACCGGTGAGGTGGCGGGCCATGTACGCGAAGGCCACGGCGTAGCTGGCGGAGGCGCCGAGGAGCGCGAGGGCGCCCCAGCTCATCAAGCCGGAGCCGTGGCTCCAGGGCGCGAAGATCAGCAGGACGCCGGCGAAGCCGAGCACGAGGCCGGCCGACCGGGCGGCGCGCAGGGGGCCCTCGGTGCGCAGGGCAAGGCCGATGACGAGTGACCAGAGTGGAGTGGTGGCGTTGAGGACGCCCGCGACCCCGCTGTCCACGGTCTGCTCGCCGATCGAGAAGAGCAGGAACGGCAGCGCGTTGCAGAAGAAGGCGGCGACGACGAGCCGCCCCCAGGTGGCCCGGTCCCGGGGCAGCCGCTGTCCCGCCCCGTAGGCGAGCGCGAGGAGCACCGCCGCGCCGAGCAGGCAGCGGACGAAGGTGATCCATCCCGGGGTGAGGCCCTCGTTGAGGGAGATCTTGATCCAGAGGAAGCCCGAGCCCCAGAGCAGGGCCAGCACGCCCATGCGTATCGCCGATGTCATGTCCTCACGGTCCTTCACCCCATCCAACAGGACAAGCGATGGTTCGTGTATCCAGCGTTAAGCTGTGCTACATGCTGGATGTGAGACGTCTGCAGGTGCTCCGGGCCGTGGTGAGCAGTGGTTCCGTCACCGCCGCCGCCGCGCACCTGGGTTACACGCCCTCCGCCGTGAGTCAGCAGATCGGTGTCCTGGAGAAGGAGGCCGGTATCGCGCTGCTCGAACGGTTCGGCCGGGGCGTGCGGCCGACCGCCGCCGGGCGGCTGCTCACCGAGCACGCCGCCGTCATCGCCCGTCAGGTCGCGGAGGCCGAGACCGCGCTCGCCGATCTGCGGGCGGGCCGTACCGGCCACATCTCGGTCCGCTACTTCGCGACGGCCGGCGCGGATCTCGTCGCGCCCGCCCTGGCCCGTTTCCGCGTCGAACACCCGCGCGTACGCGTCGAGTTGAGGATCGCCGACGGCGCTCCCGACGAGGACGCGGACCTCACCCTGGTCGTACGTCCCCGGAGCGGTGGCCCCGGCACGCCGGGCGACGGGCTCCGGCTCGTCCATCTGCTCGACGACCCCTACCGGGCCGTGCTGCCCAAGGGCCACCCGCTCGCCGTCCGCCGCACCGCCGTGGACCTGGCCGAGCTGGCCGCCGAACCCTGGGTCGGCAGCGAGCGCCCCGGCCCGTGCCTCGACGCGGTCATGGACGCATGCGCGGCGGCCGGGTTCACCCCGGCCATCGCGGTGGAGTGCGAGGAGTACGCCACCGCGCAGGGCTTCGTCGCGGCCGGTCTCGGTGTCAGCCTGATCCCCCTGATGGGCCTGGGCAGCCGCCACCCGAACGTGGTCGTCCGCAAGGTCCGGGGTCCGGAGCCGGTCCGCGCGATCCACGCGGCGGTGCGGGAGTCCTCGCTCAGCCTGCCCGCCGTACAGGGGCTCCTCACGGCGCTCCGGCAGGTGTGAGCGGACGGGACGGGGCGGCGATCCCGCGGTCGCCCCTCGGCCGTACGGCGGGTAGCGGTCAGCGGCCGGCGTGCGCGGCGCGGTGGATCGCGGCGTCGAGGAGGGCGAGGGCGTCGGCGGCGGTACGGCCGGGTGCCCGGTTCCAGGGCCCGATCAGCTCCCGCCATCCCCGTGACCGCAGTTCGGCCATGATCCAGGCGGCTGCCTCGTTCATCGTGGTCTCACCGCCGTAGCCGAGGCGGTGCGCTGCGAGCAGGGCGCCGCAGACGCATCGGGCTCCTCGCGCGTCCCGCAGTCTGTACGGGGCGTTCTGCCAGCCCCATTCCGTCAGGACGAGGCGCGCGTAGCCGAGGTGGACCGAGGGGCGCAGTTCGGGCTGGCCGATTCGGCGCCAGGCGTGCAGCCGGTCGGGCAGCAGGGCGCCGATCCGGCCGGGGAGCCGGCGTTCGACGGGGAGGGGCGGCGGCAGTGCGTCGAGCGCGTCGGCGACGAGGCGGTCCACCGGCAGGGTGAGCAGAGCCCGCCATCTCTCGGGGTCCGGCGCGGTGCCGGGCGTGGGCACGGATGGGTCCGCGGGCGACGGGGAGGCGGTCCAGTCCGTGACGATCCGCTGCCAGGTGGCGCTCTCGTAGAGGGCGGCGGCCTCGCGGTCGAGGGTGTCGGGGTCGATCAGGGCGGCGGAGGGGGACATCCGTGCGGCTCCTCGGTCGGGGGCACCATCCTTCACGACGAATGTCGGCTTTGCGTGTTATGCCCTTGAGCGCCCCTTCGATCGACACCCCCTTTCCGGAGAATTTCCCCATAAGCAGAATTAAGGAGCATATTCGGACAATAGATCCCTGGTGACGCGACTCACTTCCCCGGGCACTCCCCCGCCTCGCGAGCCGACGCGAGGCGGGCCCCGCAAGGGAGTTCGGCGGTCCGGAAGAACGGGTGATCTTGAATTCGGTGAATTCCGTGATCCTTTCACCGGGAACGCACCACCACTCCCCTTGTCCTTTTCAGCATTACTGGCCTACGGTCACCTCCATTCGAGCGGATCGCCGAATCCTGCCACCGCTCGAAATACCTCACTTTCACCCGACGGCAGGAGCGGGGGACCCACGAATACGCCGACCCGGATTCCGGATCGGCTCGGGGTGAAGCCGCGTGCGCGCGGCCGGACATCTCCAGTCCGAACCCGACAGCTCACCCCGCAGGCGCCGGAGAGGAAACCCCCATGCCTGCACACGGTAAGCACCGCCGCCCCCGACGCCACGCTGTTTCGCGTGGACTCGCCCTGGTCGGAACGGGTGGGGCCGCCCTGGCTCTCCCGCTGATCACCCCCGCCACATCCGGCGCCGCGCCCGTCTCCGGAGCCCCGGACCTGGCCGCCCGCCCCGCCGCCGCCCTCGTCGCTCACGCCGCCGCACCGGCCGCGGCCAAGGCTCCCGGCGCCCCCGCCGCAGCCCGCACCTATACGGTCGTCAGCGGTGACTCGCTTTCCCTGATCGCCCAGAAGAAGGGAATTCAGGGCGGCTGGAAGACTCTTTATAAGATCAACCGGAGCGCGGTGGGTGACAATCCGTCACTTATCCGTCCGGGCCTTGAACTGACGCTCGGTCGGGATTCCGCGAAGACCACCGCCGCGCAGAAGAAGACCGGTTCGACCGATCGGGCGAGCCGCTCCGAGCGCCGCGCGGCCGCCCCGGCCGTCGCGAAGGCCACGGGCGCCTCCGCGGCGCAGGCCGCTCCCGCCGCCGCTCCCGTCAAGGCCGCCCCGGCCGCCGCCGTCCAGTACACGAACAACCTCGACGGCTGGATCCGGGAGTCGCTGGACATCATGGCCCAGCGCGGCATCCCCGGTTCCTACGACGGAATCCTGCGCAACATCATGCGCGAGTCGTCCGGCAACCCCCGGGCGATCAACAACTGGGACTCCAACGCCGTGGCCGGAACCCCCTCGAAGGGCCTCCTCCAGGTGATCCAGCCGACCTTCGACGCCTACCACGTACCGGGCACGTCGACGGACCTCTACGACCCGGTCGCCAACATCACCGCCGCCTGCAACTACGCGGCCGACCGTTACGGCTCCATCGACAACGTCAACGGACCCTACTGATCCCGGAAGTGCCGGGTGAACCAGGCGGCGGCGAGCTCCGCCACCTCCTCCAGGGCACCCGGCTCCTCGAACAGATGAGTGGCCCCGGCCACGACGGCCAGCCGGTTCTCGCACCGCAGCCGGGCCCCGGCCCGTCGGTTGAGGTCGAGGACGAGCGCGTCCCCGCCTCCCACGATGAGCAGCGTCGGAGCCCTGACCTGGGCCAGGTGATCGGCCGCGAGGTCGGGGCGGCCACCGCGTGAGACGACGGCGGCCACGGAGGACGCGGGAGCGGCCGCCGCCCACAGGGCGGCGGCCGCTCCCGTGCTCGCCCCGAAGTAGCCGAGCGGGAGGCCGCCGCTGCCGGGCCGAGCGGTGAGCCACTCCGTGGCGTCGGCAAGCCGGCCCGCGAGCAGCGGGGTGTCGAAGACACGGGCCCGGTCGCCCGCCTCCGCCTCGGTGAGGAGGTCGAAGAGGAGCGTTCCGAGACCCGCCCGGTTGAGCGCCGCCGCGACCGCGCGGTTACGGGGGCTGCGCCGGCCGCTGCCGCTCCCGTGGGCGAACAGGACGATGCCGGCGGCCTCCTCGGGCACCGCGAGCCGTCCGGTGAGCGTGGCTCCGGTGACCGGGACGCGTACGTCCGTCTCGTGGACCACCGGGCCGCGCGTGGCCCGGTTCCGGTCCAGGCAGGCGATGACCTCGGCGTCGGGGGTCTGCGTGAAGTCCCGGTAGAACTGTCCGATCGCGTAGAACAGCTCCGGAGTGTGGACGCTGAGGGTCTCGTCGGCCTCACCGCCGAGCCGGGCCGTCCAGCCCGGCGGGGCGACCGGGACCGCGAGGACGATCCGGGCGGCGCCCCTGGCGCGTACCACCCGGCAGGCCGCCAGGGCCGTGGCGCCGGTCGCGAGACCGTCGTCGACGACGAGGACCGTCCGCCCTTCGAGCGGCACGGAGGGCCTGCTGCCCCGGTAGCGCGTGGCCCGCCGGTCGAGCTCGGCGAGCTCGCGCCGCTCCACGGCCGCGAGATCGCGCGCGTCCGCGCCGGTCTCGCGCATCACCCGCTCGTTGACCACCCGGACACCACCCTCGCCGAGCGCGCCCATCGCGAGTTCCGGCTGGCGGGGCAGTCCCAGCTTCCGTACGAGACAGATGTCGAGCGGCGCGTCGAGGGCGTCGGCGACCTCGGCGGCCACCGGCACACCACCGCGCGGGAGACCGAGCACCACGACGTCCAGGCCCTTGAGATGGCCGAGTCGGGTGGCGAGCTGCCGGCCCGCGTCGATCCGGTCGCTGAAGTACATGGCCGCCGCCTTTCCGCCTGCGCGGCTCCGGCCCGGGACGAGCGGAATGCCCGTCCCCCTGCCCGTGTCTCCAGGGTAGACGCGTCGGCGACGGCGGCCGGGTCGGCGGCGAGGGGCCCGTCAGGCGGCGAGGAAGGCCTCGATGGCCTCGGCGAGGGCCTGCGGGGTCTCCTCGGGCGCGTAGTGGCCGGCGTCCTTGAGGACTTCGAGGCGCGCGTTCGGGTACCAGCGCAGCCAGGTGGCCTCCATCGCCTCGCTGCCGAGCGCGGGGTCGTGGGCGCCGACGACGAGCAGGACGGGGGTGGGGTTGTCGCGGACGCGCTCGTGGAAGTCGGTGCGGGACCAGGAGTCCAGGTAGGCGCGGAAGGCGGTCGCGGAGGACCGTCCGACGGAGCGTTCGACGAGGGTGCTCAGCCAGGCGTCGTCGTAGCGGCCGCCGGTGGTGGTGTCGATGATCGCACGCCGGTTCGCCGGGTCCTCGGCGGCTCCGGCGAACAGCTCCCAGGTCTCGCCGTCCAGGGGGAACCCGGCAGCCGACACCGGCGAGATGCCCACGATCGAGCGGACGCGGTCGGGGGCGTCGAGCAGCATCAGCTGTGCCGCCTTGCCACCCATCGAGTGACCGATGACGGAGAAGGAGTCCCAGCCGAGGTCGTCGGCGACCGCGAGGGCGTCGGCGGCGACCTCCTCCATCGTGTAGGCGCCGGCGCGGTCGAGCGCCTCGCCGTAGCCGCGGCAGTCGACGAACGCGTAGGAGTGGGCGGCGTCCTGGAGGTGGGCGCGGAGCGGGGCGAAGCTGGTGCGGTCGCCGAACCAGTTGTGCAGCACGAGGGCGCGCCGAGGGCCGTCGCCCTGTACGTCGTACGGAAGAACGCGGTCCGTCATCGTGCCCCCTGAGCGCGAGATGGTGGGTGGCGCGCCGCGCGACTGCGGGCACGGTCGACTACTGAGTGTGACGGGACGGGCGCGCGCGGTCAAGGGTGCAGGGAGGAAGGCCTGGCTCGGGATGCAGGGCGTTTCCGGTCGGGGGCATGCTGACTGTGTGACTTCGCACGGCACGTCCGGCCCCGGCCCGGTCGGCGCAACCGGGCGTCCGTCCGGGACAGCAGCCCCGGACGGGCCTGCTTCGGGCGCGCTGACCTGGGCGCTCGCGGAGGCCGCGCTCCGGACCGTCGAGGAGGTCGGCGGCTACGCGGGCGGGGTGTACCTGCGTTCCGGAACGACGGGGCTGCTGAAGCTCGCGGTCCTGGTGGGACTGCCGGGGCCCTTGTTCCGTCCGTGGTGGCGGATGCACGAGAACCGCCCGTTTCCGGTGGCCGAGGTGCATCGCTCGGGCCAGTCCGTCCACCTCGCCGACGTCGAGGAGGCGATGCGGAGGTTCCCCCAGCTGGTGGCGAGCCTTCCGTTCCCCTTCGCCTCGCTGTACGCCCCGGTCGTCGCGGGCCGTGAGCGGTTCGGGGTCCTCATGGCACTGCGGGCGCCGACCCCCGGGGTCGCGGTGGACGCCCGGGACCGGGGCCGGATGACGCGGGGCGCGCTCGGCCTCGGTGAGGCGCTGGCCGATCTGGTCCGCGGGGGGACGGTGGTCGAGTGGCCCGGCGACCCGGTGTGCGTGCAGCTGTCCACGACGGGCGCGCCGCCGGTCCGCTTCGGTTCCTTCGACTGGGACGTGCGCTCGGGCACGGTCACGATGGACGCCGGGCTGCTGGAGATCCTGGGCACGGAGGTGACCTCGCCGTGCTCGATCGAGGCGTTGACGTCCCTCCTGGATCCGGAGGACGGGTACGCGCTGTGGGCGGCGGCGCGGCAGGCGACGGGGCCGGACGGGCGGCCGGTGGTGCGCAGGATCCGGCTGAAGGGCCCGGACGGCGGGTTGCACCTGTTGGAGGTCTCCACGCGGGCGCGTGCCGGCCCGCCGGGGGCGGTGGGCGCGGAGGAGGACCCGTACGGCGAGACCACGCGGCTGGTGTGCACCCTCGTCGACCTCGGCACCGGGCTGGTCGGCTCGGACGCCACGGACCGGCTGCCCGGGGCCATCCTGGCGATCGACCGGCTGGGACGCGTCACCTACGTCAACGAGCGCACCGAGCGGCTGCTCGGGCGCTCCCGCGGGGCTCTGGCGGGACGGCCGCTGTGGGAGGCGCTGCCCTGGTTCGGCCTGCCGTTCCACGAGGAGCAGTTGCGCGCCGCGTTCGTCTCCGGGCAGGCGGCGCGCTTCGTGGCCCGGCCCGAGCCGGGCCGATGGCTGTCGGTCTCGCTGCATCCGGGGCGGGACGGGGTGACGATGGTCCTGGTCCCGGAGGAGGACCCGACGAGGCTCACGCCGGGCACCGGCGGCGGGAGCGGGAAGGACGACACGTTCTCCCTGTCCCCCGAACGGGTGACGGCCCCCTATCGGCCGGTCGCGCTGGCGATCGCGCTCTCCGAGGCCGTGACGGCACGCCAGGTGTCGGCGGTGGTGACGGAGGAGCTGCTTCCGGCGTTCGGCGGGCGCCAGTTGGCCATCTATCTGCTGAGCGACCGGCGGTTGTACCTGGCGTGGGAGACGGGTTTCCCGCCGGGGTTCCTGGAATCCTTCGACGGCGTGGCCCTGGACGCCCGGTTGCCGGGCGTGGAGACGCTGACCACGGGCAGGCCGTTGTTCTTCGAGTCGATGGAGCAGCTGGGCCGCAGGTACCCGGGACTTCCGCTGGACGCGCAGTCGGGTGCGCGGGCGTTCCTGCCGTTGATCGCCTCGGGCCGCCCGGTGGGCTCCTGCATCCTGGGGTTCGACCGGCCTCGCGGCTTCAGTCCGGAGGAGCGGACCGTGCTCACGGCGCTCGCGGGCCTCATCGCCCAGGCCCTGGAGCGGGCGCAGCGGTACGACTCGGAGTCGGCGGTCGCGCGGGGGCTCCAGGACGCACTGCTCCCGCACCGGCTGCCGGTGCGGGAGGGGGTGGACACGGTGGGCCGGTACCTTCCGGGCACCCAGGGCATGGACGTCGGCGGCGACTGGTACGACGTGATCGAGGCGGGGCAGGGGTGCCTGGCCCTGGTCATCGGAGACGTCCAGGGGCACGGTGTGGCGGCGGCGGCCACGATGGGTCAGCTGCGCAGCGCGGTGCGGGCGTTCGCACTGGGCGGTCATCGGCCCGAGGACGTGATGCGCGGGACGAACCGGCTGCTGATCGATCTGGACCCGGGGCAGTTCGCGAGCTGCTGCTACATGCTCCTCGACCCGGACACGGGTGAGGTGCGGGCGGTCCGGGCCGGGCATCCGCAGCCGTTGCTGCTGCGTCCGGACGGGACGACGGAGCTGCTGGAGCTCGCGGGCGGGGTGGTGCTGGGGGTCGACGACCGCGCGTCGTATCCGGTGACGCGGCTGCGGCTGGCTCCTGGTGAGGTGCTCGCGCTCTTCACGGACGGTCTGGTGGAGCTGCCGGGCCGGGACATCGACGAGGGGATCGAGCGGGTGCGCCGGGCTCTCGCCGCGGCCGCTTCGCTACCGCTCGCGGAGACGGCCGATCGGGTGATCCGGGAGGCCCGCCAGGCCACGGCCCGCCTCGACGACATCGCGGTGCTGCTCGCGGCGCGGTGGCCCGAGCACGGCTGAGGATCACCCGGTCGGGCCCGTGGCGTTGGTCGGCGGCCGGGCGCGCGGGGAGGCTGGGGGTGCCCCGGCCGACCAGGCCGGGCGATGCGGGGCGTCAGCCCGAGGAGGACACGTGCAGCAGGACAAGCAGCCCGAGTACGGCCCGGTGGTCTTCCGCGACCGCTCGGCCGGGTACGCCTTTCTGACCCGGTCCACCGCGACCAGCGACCGGACCATCGAATGGGACGACGGCGCCACGTACCCGGTGATCGACGTGGAGATCTCCTCCGAGAGCCACCCGTTCTTCACGGGCACGGCGCGGACGGTGGACTCCGAGGGACGGATCGCGAAGTTCGAGCGGCGCTTCGGCGAGACGGGCTGAGGCCACGGCTCGGGCCGCTGTCCGCACCGCGGCCCACGAGCAGGGGCGGGGTGCGCGTCCCTACGGACGACGCTCCCCGCCCCGGCCGGGGTGGTCGAGCGAGAGCGCCCGGCGCCCTCGACTCGGCTCGGAAAGGCGATCAGGCCTTCACGATGCCGGACTCGGCGACCTTGATGGTGGCGCTGGTGGCGCCGGAGCGGGAGCCGAGGCCCTCGATCTTCTTGACGAGGTCCTGGCCCTCGACGACCTCGCCGAAGACGACGTGCTTGCCGTCGAGCCAGTCGGTGACGATCGTGGTGATGAAGAACTGCGAGCCGTTGCTGTTCGGGCCGGCGTTGGCCATCGAGAGCAGGAACGGGCGGTCGTGCTTCAGCTTGAAGTTCTCGTCGGCGAACTTCTCGCCGTAGATGCTCTTGCCACCGGTGCCGTTGCCGCGGGTGAAGTCGCCGCCCTGCAGCATGAACTGCGGGATCACGCGGTGGAACGGGGAACCGGCGTAGCCGAAGCCGTGGACGCCGGTGCAGAGCTCGCGGAAGTTCTGGGCCGTCTTCGGGACGACGTCGTCGAACAGCTGGAAGGTGATCCGACCGGCGGGCTCGTCGTTGATGGTGATGTCGAAGTAAACGTTGTCGCTCATGGGGACATCCTGTCATTACTCGCGCACGGCGCGCGCACGGGCTGCCGCCTCCCGGGTCATGGCGTGCCGGTGCCCCGCGGCCCGTGGGGCGCGGGGCACCGGTCGCCGCGTGACGCGGAAGGTCAGAGCAGCCCGCCGGCGCGGGGAACGGGGAGGGCGCCTTCGGCACTCTGGACGGTGTCCTGGAGGACGGTCTCGACGGCCTGGTCCTCCTGGAGGAGGCCGCTGGCACCGCCGAGGGGGCTCTCGGCCGCGCTGGCCTGCGGCGGCGGGGTGACGAGAGCGGTGACGACGCCTGCGGCGAGGGAGGCGATGGCGAGCATGCTGCGCTTCTTCATGACCTGGTCAACTACTGAGCGGCCCAGGGGTTACGGCCGGCCGGCGCCGGATCCAGACCAGGAGCAGCAGGGAGGCCACGGCGGCGAGGGCGCACCAGGTGGAGAGGAACTCGGTGCTCCACAGCAGGGCGCAGACGGCCGCGCCGACGCCGGTGACAAGCCCGAGAAGGCGGAGCACTCGGTCGCGGGCGAGAAGCAGGGCGCCGCGGGGGGAGGGCGATCACGGCCCGGGCGAGAGTGGCGGTTCCCGCCCCGCCGTCGGCGCGCCAGACGGCGGCCTCCACGATCTGGTGGGCCCCGAGGAGCAGGGGCAGGGCGGCGAGCGGCAGGTCCCCCGGGCGGCGTACGGCGGCGAGGCAGGCCACGCCGACGGCGCCGATCCCGAGGCCCGCCCAGAGGTCGGCCGTCGCACTCCAGCACATACCGCCCTTCTATCCCAGATCGGGGACATGTGTGCGGTTGTCATTGATGTCCGGTATGTCCGGGGCGGGACCGACCCGGGGACGGTCCCGCCCCTCGTACCCCGGGTCCGTCAGGGGCCGGTGTCCAGGTACACCGGTACGCCGGTCCTGCGGGCCCTGTCGATCCCGGCGAGGCGCCTGAACTCCCCCGGGTCCATCTCGCGCTCCCACTCGTCCAGGGTGCGCAGGCTGTACTCGCTGTGCTCCTCGGGGTCGAGGACGACGGCGGCGATCTGCTCGTCCGTCAGCTCCCCGCCGTCGAAGATGAAGCCGATGTGGTTGGCGGGCCACTCCTCGCCCCGGTCGGTGACGAAGTGCGTGCCGAGGAGCCGCGGCCCGCCGGTGAAGGTGATGCCGGTCTCCTCGTGGCACTCGCGGACCGCCGTCTCCCAGGGGGTCTCCCCCGGGTCCATGTTGCCGCCGGGCCACTGCCACATCTCGGTGCGGTAGGTGGCGCGGAGCTGGAAGGGGCGGCCTGCCGTGTCGGTGAAGTAGAGGCAGGCGTACGCCGTCGCTCTCGGCAGGGTCGCCACGTACTCGACGGGCGGCAGCCAGATGTTCGCCATGGGCGGCTCTCTCTCGACGGACCGATGGTTCGCCTTCATCCAAGCGGGCTCCGCGCGGCCACCCGGCCGCTCACGAGTCGATCACCGGATCGTGTGACCGCGACGGCCCCGGTCAGGCCGTGGAGACCAGCCCCGCCTCGTACGCGATGATCACCAGCTGCACCCGGTCGCGGGCGTCCAGCTTGGCGAGCAGCCGGGTGACGTAGGTCTTGGCGGTGGCGACGCTGATGTGGAGTGCGGCGGCTATCTCCGTGTTGGAGAGGCCCCGGCCGACCAGGGTGAGGACCTCGCGCTCGCGGTCCGTGATCCCCTCGGCCCGGCGCCTGGGCGCGGCGGGGGCCGGCTTCGGGCGGTCGGTGAACTCCTTGATGAGGCGCCGGGTGACGCTGGGGGCGATGAGGGCGTCGCCGGAGGCGACGACCCGGACGGCGGCCAGGATGTCGTCCAGGGCCATGTCCTTCACCAGGAATCCGGACGCGCCCGCGTGCAGCGCCCCGTACACGTGGTCGTCGTCGTCGAAGGTGGTGAGCACGACGACCCGCGCGCCGGTGGACCCGGCGGTGATGAGGCGGGTCGCCTCGATGCCGTCCGTCCCCGGCATGCGCAGGTCCATGACGACGACGTCGGCGCCGGTCTCCTGGACGAGGCGGACGGCCTCGGCTCCGTTCGCCGCCTCGCCCGCGACGACGAGGTCCGGGGTGTCGGTGATGACCATGCGGAGCGCGGCGCGCACCAGGGGCTGGTCGTCGGCGAGGACGACCCGGACGGGCCGCTCGGCGGTGGTCTCGCTCATCGGGCGGTGGCTCCTGTGGGAAGGGGGAGGGGGAGGCGGGCGGTGACGCGGAAGCCGCCGCCGGGGCGGGCTTCCGCGGCGAAGTCCCCGTGCAGGAGGGCGACACGCTCCCGCATGCCGGCGAGGCCGTACCCCGACCCGTCTCCGGCTCGTGCCGGGTCCCGGCCGGGCGCGGGGCCGCGGTCCTCGACGGTGACGACGAGGGCCTCGGGGTCGCGCTGGTCGACGGTGACCGTGCAGGAGTCGGCGCCGGAGTGGCGTACGACGTTGGTGACGGACTCCTGGACGACGCGGAACGCGGACAGGTCGATGTCCGGCGGCAGGGTGCGGGACGCTCCGACGCGCTGGACGGCGACGCGGACGCCCGCGGCCTCGGTGCTCTCCGCGAGCCGGTCGAGTGCGGCGAGGCCGGGCAGCTCGGGGAGGCCGGTACCGGTGGGACGCGGTCCGGGGTCGTCGGGGTCGTCGGTGCGCAGCGCGCCGAGCATCCGGCGGAGCCCGGCGAGGGTCTCCCGGCTCGCCGTCTCGATCTCGGTGAGCGCCTGGCGGACCTGTTCCGGCTGTGTCTCCATGACGCGCCGGGCCGCTCCGGCCTGGAGGGCGACGATGCCGATGCTGTGGGCCACCGTGTCGTGCATCTCGCGGGCGATGCGCAGCCGTTCGGCGGTGACGGCCTGCTCGGCGGCCTGGGCGCGGGACCGCTCCGCGTACATCCGGGTCTGTCGCTCGGAGCGGCCGAGGAGCCAGGCGACGGCGGCGATGAGGCCGACGGCCAGGGCGCTGGTGGTGCCGACGCTCCAGCCCGCGAGCAGCCGGACCGTCAGATAGCCGCCGAGGACGCCGAGGGCGGACAGCAGTGCCCGGGAGGCCTCGCGGGGTGGCCTCGCGGCGGCGATGACGTAGAGGGCGACGTCGACGGCGAGGTACTGCGCGAAGGGGATGGCGGTGATGCCGAGTGGTGTGCACGCGACGACCGCCGCCGCCAGGAGGAACCACAGGGCGGCGGTCGGACGGCGGGTCAGGAGCACGCTGCCGCGCAGGGCGAGGGCGGTGGCGAAGGCCAGCATGGTGAGGCCGTCCCAGCGGAGGAAGACCACGCCGGCCATGACGTCCGCCTCCTCCTGGCCGGGCAGCCGGACGCGCAGGAGGGCGGTGAAGAGGAGGCCCGCGAGCCAGGCGAGCGCGGCCCAGCCGCCCGGGGTGACCCTCTTGAGGAACGGCGCTGACGGGGTGGCGGACATGGGCGCGATCGTAGGCGCCGACACTCGCCCGGCGCATCGGACCAGGGGTGTACGACCCAGGGTGACCGTGGGCGCCGCCGATTGTCCGCGCTGGTCCGATGCCCGGGACGGGAGCCGGGCGGCACGGTGGTGCACATGATCGAAGTCAGTGAACTCACCAAGCGCTACGGCGCCACGACGGCCGTCGACTCGCTCTGTTTCACGGTCCGGTCGGGGCTCGTGACCGGTTTCCTCGGGCCGAACGGGGCGGGCAAGAGCACCACGCTGCGGATGATCCTGGGGTTGCACAGTCCGACGAGCGGGTCGGTCACGGTCGGCGGGCGGCCGTTCCGGGACCGGCCGCGCGGCCTGCGGCACGTGGGCGCGCTCCTCGACGCCGGCGATGTACAGGGCGGACGGACCGCTCGGGCGCATCTCGCGGTCCTGGCCCGCGGCAACCGCATCCCGCTCGCGCGGGTGGACGAGGTCCTCGATGAGGTCGGCCTCGCGGGGGTGGCCCGGCGCCGGGTCGGCGGGTTCTCGCTGGGGATGCGGCAGCGGCTCGGGATCGCGGGCGCGCTGCTCGGTGACCCGCCCGTGCTGCTGTTCGACGAGCCGCTCAACGGTCTCGACCCGGAGGGCGTGAAGTGGGTGCGGGGTCTGTTCCGGCGCCTCGCGTCCGAGGGCCGCACGGTGTTCGTCTCCAGCCATCTGATGAGCGAGATGGAGCACACGGCCGACGAACTCGTCGTCGTCGGCCGGGGCTCGCTCATCGCGGCGGAGAGCCTGACGGCCTTCGCGGCGCGTGGGGGCCGGCTGAGCGTGACCGTCGGCACGCCCGACCCTGCGGCCATCACGGCGGTGCTGCTCACGGAGGGCGCGGAGGTCACGGAGGAGTCCGGTCTGCTGACGGTGACCGGACTCCCGGCCGCCCGGATCGGTGCGCTCGCCCTGGAGCACCGGGTGCCGCTGGAGCAACTGACCCCTCGTACCGCCTCGCTGGAAGAGGCGTTCATGGAACTGACCGCGGACAGTGTCGAATACCTGGCAGGAGACGCCCGATGACCACACTCACCCCGGTGGAGCCCCGCGCCCGGTTCCTGGACCTGATCGCGTCGGAGTGGCTGAAGCTGTGGTCGCTGCGGTCGACCGGCTGGTCGCTGCTGCTCGGCACCCTGGCAGTGGTCTGCCTCAACCTCGGCACCGCATGGGACCACTACCGCTACTGGTTCCAGTACGACGCGGAGGGCCGGGCCGGGTTCGTACGGAACGGGATGGCGCTGGGGGACGCGTTCACGGGGAACGCGTCGATGGTCCTGATCCTCTGCACCGCCGCGACGGGGGCGGTGGCGGTGGTCGGCGAATACGGCAGCGGCCTCGTCCGCACCACGTTCGCGGCGGTGCCGGCGCGGGGCTCGCTGATGGCGGCGAAGCTGCTGGTCGTGGCGGGCGTGCAGAGCGGGTTCGGGGCGCTCGCCGCCGGGCTTTCGTTCTGGTCGACGCAGGCGGTGCTCGCGGAGCGCGGCGTCGGGCTGCCGATCACGCACCCCGGGGCGCTGCGGCTCGTCGTGGCGTCCGCGCTGCTCGCGCCGGTCTGCGCGCTCGCCGGCGCGGCGCTCGGCACGCTGCTGCGACGCAGCGCGGTGTCGGTCGTCGGCTCGGTGGTACTGCTTCTGCTGCTGCCGTCGGTCCTCGGTGACCGGCGCCACCTCACCGCGGTCCTGGCCCACGCGACGCCGCTCCACGCGTGGGAGCGCCTGGTGGCCGCGGGGCCGGCCGCGGTGGAGCCGTACCCCTGGACGGCCGGCGGCGCCTGGCTGGTGTACGCGCTGTGGGTGCTGGGCGCGATGGTGGTCGCGGTGGTGGCGGTGCGGCATCGCGACCAGTGACGTCAGGTGCCGTCGGGCCGCTTCCCGGCGAGGCGGCGCCCCAGGAGGTGCTCGTGGACGAGGCGTCCGGTGAGGGCGCCTCCGTACACCACGAAGCCGACACCGACGAGCCAGGACTGGAGGACGAGGACGGTGCCGAACTGGCCGTACGTCACGGCGTTGGAGGCGATGAGCGGGGAGAAGACGAGCTGGGAGAAGATCCGCAGCCCGAGGAGACCGAGCGCCGTGAGGGCGGCACCGGGGGCGAGGGCGCGCCAGCGGATGCGGCCGCAGAGCAGGAAGCGCTGCGACCACCAGAAGAAGACGAAGGTGCCGAGGAGGTCGGCGACGGCGGTGAGCACGGTGGTCACGGCCGAGGAGTCGGCGGGGGCCGCGCCGGCGACGAAGAGAAGGAGGGCGGCGACGAGGACGGCGAGCCAGACGACGTGCCGCCACATCGTGTGCCAGCGGGCGGTGGGGAGGTCCCAGACCCTCTCGTACCCGGTCTGTACGGCGGATCCGAAGGTGACGCCGAAGGCGGCCAGGGCGGCGAGGCCGAAGGCGGTGGTGCGTTGCAGGGCCTGTCCCGGCTGGCCGAAGAGCTGCTCGACCTCCTCCTGGGAGACCTCGGAGACGCCGAGGCCCTGGACGAGCCAGCGGGCGAAACCCTGGCCGCTCGCGAGGTCCGCGGCGGCGACGACGATGAGGAGGGGGACGAGGGTGAGCAGACTGAGCGCCGCGAAGCCCATGGCGCGGTGCATGAGTTCCATGGCGCGGCCGCGGTTCCACGCGAGCCCGAGGGACGAGCCGACGAGGCGGGCGTGGAGCCGCCGGAACCAGTGGCCGTGTTCGGTCGGGGCCCCGTCGTGCGGCGGACCGGGTGTGGAGGGCATGCCTCGTGAGGTACCCGGCCGGAGGGTGGGACCTCTCAGGGGTACGGCCGAACGGGTGCGGGGCGCCCTGGGGGCGATGGGGACGCGAGGGTCTCAGGGGCGGAGCGGCGCACGGGCCGGGTGCGGGCCCCGGCGGGCGGAGAGTGGTGATGGGCGGTCGCGCACGGTGTACGGGTGGATGTCTCCACGGGGGTGCGATGGCGGGACCGGTACGGACGCCGGGCCCGGGACTGGTACGGTCCCGGGCCCGGGTGTTCCCTCCCCGTCAGGAACGAGGCGAACGAAGGCGTGGAGCCTTGTGGGCAGCCACGCGCCTGGCGAGAAGTGACTTCACGCCTCGCGGGCGGAGCCGTCCCGCAGGTGGTCGACTTCTGCCTGCGGCTGTCGTACGTGGTGGTGCAGGGCCTGGATGGCCACCAGCAGGACGCCGGTGGCGTCGACGCCGGGGATGCTGCGGCCGTCGGCGCTGAAGCCGAAGGCCGCCTGCCAGTCCTGGGCCATCGGACCGAGGTGTGAGACTGATCTTGCTGGTCCGGCAGTAGGTGGTCTGCCCGTGGTCGCCTTCTGGCAGACGCTGGTCGGTGGCATCCAGCCGTCCGGTCTCGACGTACTTGTTGGCCGCCTGACCGCCGCGGCAGTAGGCGAGAGCCCGGCTGTTGGCCGGCCATGTCGTTGACGCCCTTCTGCTCGGCGAGGTTCACCCCCAGGCTCGCCGCCCCCCGATCTCGCGGGCGAACCGGTACAGGGCTACTGCGCTGTCCGACGTCGGATCGGCGACGACGCAGATGAGGCCGAACTCGATGCCCTCCCGGCGCAGCATGCCCACCCCGCGCAGTGCCTTGTCCGTGCTGGCCCGCCCGCCGCGGTCGATACGCGCCGCGTTGGCCTGGTCGGGACCGTCGATGCTCACGCCCACCTGCATGCGGGCCTCGGTGAACAACGCGCACCAATCGGCGTCGATCAGTGTCGCGTTGGTCTGCACCGCCTGGGTGACCGGATGCCCACCGCCCGGGTCGAACCGCTCCATCAACGCCCGCAGGTGCGCCTGCCCGGCTGCCAGCGGCTCACCGCCGTGCCACACCCACCGTCACAGGATGCCGCCGGCTCCACTCGCGTACGGCGACGGCGACCGCGTCGGCGACCTCCACCGGCATCAGCTTCGCCACCGCGCGATCGGGCAGGTAGCAGTAGGTGCAGTCCACGTTGCACCAGGTGATGGGCTGCATCAGGGGCACCGGAGCCGTCCGCGCCCACCGGACCGGATCCACGGCACCGGCAGTCCGCGGGATGCTCCCCGCCTCGCCCACGAAGGCATGGCCGACGCTGTGGCCCAGTGCTGCGCGACCCGCACGCGTAGGACACCCGTTCACCGCACTCACTCACTCCATCGAGTGGCAAGCCGAATCAGGGTCGGCAGAGGCGTGGGGGTGGAGCGGTGTACCGGTGGCCGTCGCCGTGATTCGCAGTCGAACCTCCGCACCACGCTTCAGCGGTCCCCCGGGACTGGGAGGGTGCGGGTGCAGCCGTCCGGGGTGACGTCGGGGATGCCGTTGGCCTGGAGGGCGGCGCTCACCAGGGTGGCGAGCAGGTCGATGTCCGAGCCCATGTCCAGACGGACGGTCACCCATCCCGAGCCGGCACGAAGACGGACCGCGCTCGACCCGAGGAGGGCCGGGCGCAGCTTCGCGATCATGGCGCGGGTCAGATGGACGTCCGCCTCGTGTTCACCGTGGAAGTGCACGATCTCCTGTGTCGCGGTGCCCAGTCCGACCTCGGCGCCGCAGTGGGCGCTGCCGGGGGTCAGCGAGGGCCAGCTCATCAGACGTTCACTGGCATGCCTGGCCGTGTTCATACGGAGGAGCGTGCCGGGCCCGGGGGCCGCGCACAAGCGTCCTGCCGGAAGAATCCCGTCCAGGTGGGAAACATGCCACGGGCAGGAGCCGGATGACCGTGCGTCACCGCGCTCCGTGGGAAGGATGTGACTCCGGGTCACTGTGGTGCACGCGCGCGGACGCGCGCCGCGAGGACGGCCACGTCGTCCTCCGCGCCGTGCGCGTCGAGGCGGCGGAGCACCTCGTCGACGACCTGGCGGGGGCCGGAGTCCGCGGGGAGCCGCAGGGCCGCGAGACGGGCCAGCGACACGTCGATGTCCTCGCCGCGCCGTTCGACGAGTCCGTCGGTGAAGACCAGCAGGGTCTCGGCGGGGGTGAGCGGGCGGGTGGTGGGTTCGTAGCCGCCGACGCCGGTGCCCAGGGGCGGGCCGACCGGAAGCTCGACGAACTCCGCCGAGCCGTCCGCGGCGAAGACGACGGGCGGCAGGTGCCCGGCGCTGGCGAAGGTGGCGGTGCCGCGGGCCGGATCGACCCGGACGAGGAGGCAGGTGGCGGGGCGGCGGGCGTCGTCCTCGGCGACCACGGAGTCGAGGTGGCGGAGCACCCGGTGCGGGGGCAGGTCCGTCGCGGCGACCTCGCGGAGCGCGGTGCGGTAGGCGTTCATGTCGACGGCAGCGTCCAGGCCGTGGCCCATGACGTCGCCGACGACGAGGAGGCTGCGGCCGAAGTGGAGCCTCACGGTCTCGAACCAGTCCCCGCCCACGAGGGCGCGGGGCCCCGCGGGCAGGTAGCCCCCGGCGACCTCCAGGTTGGGGTGCGGCCGTCCCGGTTCGGCGACCAGGGCGCGCTGGAGGTGGAGCGCGGTGTCCTCGGTGGCCGCGAGGAGCCGGGCATGACGGAGGTGCCGGGCCGTCAGCCGGGCGATGTGGCGGAGCAGGGCGACCTCGTCGCCGGAGAAGGACCCGCCACCGGTCCGGGTGAGGGTGACCGCTCCGAAGGGCTCCTCGTCGTGAACGGCGAGGGGGACGGAGAGCCGGTGGGAGGGGGCGGCGTGGCCGATCGGGTCGGCGCCGGACCAGACGTCGGTGGCGTGGCCGACGCGGGCGTCGGGGGCGGGGTGGGTCAGGGCGGTGGCGGCTTGGTCGGTAGGGGTGGCGCCGGGCAGGGCGTCGGTGGCGTGGCCGGTCGGGGCGGGGGCGGCGGTGGGGGCGGGGGCGGCGGCGTCGATGCTGTTGGCGCCGGACCGGGTGGCGTCTGCAGCGCCGTCGGCGGGGGCCGGGGGTGCCGACGCCACCCCACCGCCGGGGGGCGGGGCCGCGTGGGCCGCGCGTCTGGGTGGGGCGCCCCGTCCCCCCGTCAGGTCGACCGTCGTCGTCGCGTGCAGATGGCGGGCGGCGAAGGCCGCGAGTTCGCGACAGGTGATCGTCTCGTCGAGCGTCCTGCCGATCTCACCGGTCGCCCGCTCCATGGCCCACACCCTGGCCACGAGGCCCTCGTCACGCTCCGCCACGACACCTCCACCGCCGCGGGTCCCGGGCGGCGTACCCGGTCACTCCTCCATTGCACCAGCGGGTGGCATCCCGCGCGCGGTACGGACCTCGTGCGGGACGGTTGTGCGGCCGAGCCCGATCTGATCAAGTACTGCAGCAGAGGCTACTGGTCAGTAGACATCACGTTCCCGGGGGGACTGCCATGACGACCGGATTCTTCAGCTCCGTCGACGACGTCGCGGAACGGCTCGCCGCGACCGGCTACCTGGCGTCGCCCGCCGTCGCCACCACCGTCTTCCTCGCCGACCGGCTCGGCAAGCCGCTCCTCGTCGAGGGCCCGGCCGGCGTCGGCAAGACGGAGCTCGCCAAGGCCGTGACCGAGGTGACGGGCGCCCGGCTGGTCCGGTTGCAGTGCTACGAGGGCGTCGACGAGTCCCGCGCGCTGTACGAGTGGAACCACGCCAAGCAGCTGCTGCGGATCACGGCCGGCCGGGGCGAGTCGTGGGACGAGACACGGACGGACATCTTCGGCGAGGAGTTCCTGCTCTCCCGGCCGCTGCTCACCGCGATCCGTTCCGAGGAGCCCACCGTGCTCCTGATCGACGAGACCGACAAGGCGGACGTGGAGGTGGAGGGCCTCCTCCTGGAGGTGCTCAGCGACTTCCAGATCACCGTGCCCGAACTCGGCACGATCACGGCGAGCCGCCGGCCGTTCACCGTCCTCACCTCGAACGCGAGCCGCGAACTGTCCGAGGCGCTGCGCCGGCGGTGCCTCTTCCTGCACGTCGGCTTCCCCGAGGAGGAGCTGGAGCGCCGGATCGTCAGGCTCAAGGTCCCCGGCCTCGACTCCGCGCTCGCCGCGTCCGTGGTGCGGGTCGTGGGGGCGCTACGGGCGATGGACCTGCGCAAGGCGCCGTCCGTCTCGGAGACGATCGACTGGGCCCGCACCCTGCTCGCGCTGGGCGCGGACCGGTTGGACGAGCGGATCGTACGGGAGACCCTGGGCGTCCTCCTCAAGCACCAGGAGGACATCGTGAAGGCCGCGGCCAAGCTCGATCTGGACACGGTGTGATCCCGGAGCCGGAGGCGGCGGGGGCGGTCGCACGGCTCACCAGCCTGGTGGGGGCATTGCGCGACCACGGGTTCGGCATCGGGACGGGCGAGACCGTGGACGCGGGACGGGCCCTGGAGGTGGTGGGGTTCACGGACCGCGAGCGGGTACGGGAGGCGCTGGCGGCGACCCTGCTGCACGGGGAGGGGCAGCGCCCGGTGTTCGACCGGGTCTTCGACCTGCACTTCCCGCTCGGCCACACCGGGGCGGCGGAGGAGTACGACGGCACCCCGGCAGGTCTCGCCGCGCTGCGCGAGCGGCTCACGGAGGCCCTCAGCGCCGGTGACGACGCCGCTCTCGACCGGCTCGCCGCCGAGGCGGTGGGCGGTTTCGGCGGCTACGGCTCCGCCCCGGGGTCGGACGGCTGGTCCTCGTACCAGACGCTCTCCCGGCTCCGCCCGGAGACGTTGCTCGCCCGGGTGCGGGAGCGGCTCAGGACGGCCCCCGGCGGGGCGGATCCCGACTTCACCGACCGGCTGCTCGACGACGAGATCCGGCGGCGGATCGAGGCCTTCCGTGAGGGGGTGCGGACCGAGGCCCGGCGCCGGGTCGCCGAGCGGCAGGGCCGGGACCCGGTGGCACGCCGTGCGGTCGTGGGGACGGCCGACACCGTGGACTTCCTCCTCGCCGGACGGGCACAGCTGGACGAGCTGCGGCGTACGGTACGGCCGCTGGCGCGGAAGCTGGCCACCCGGCTCGCGGCCCGGCGGCGGCGGGCGGCGCGTGGGGAGATCGATCTGCGGCGGACGCTGCGCCGGTCGCTGTCGACCGGGGGCGTGCCGGTGCGCCCGGTGTACCGACGGCGCAGGCCCCGGCGGCCCGAGCTGGTCCTGCTGTGCGACGTCTCGGGATCGGTGGCAGGTTTCGCGCAGTTCACGATGCTCCTGGTGCAGGCCCTGCACGACCAGTTCAGCAAAGTCCGGGTCTTCGCCTTCGTCAACCGGGTGGACGAGGTCACGGGGCTCATCGCCCGGGGCCCGTCGGACCCGGCGGGCCTCGGCGAGCGGATCCTCGCGGAGGCGGAGCTGACCGGCTGGCACGGGCAGAGCGACTACGGGACGGCGCTCGGCGAGTTCGCCGAGCGGTACGCGGACGTCGTCGGCCCGCGCACGGTGGTCTTCGTCCTCGGGGACGCCCGCACCAACGGCTCCGACCCGAACCTGGCGGCGCTGAAGCGGATCGCGGAGCGGGCGCGGCGGGTCCACTGGCTCAACCCCGAGCAGCCCGCGCTGTGGGGCACGGGCGACTCGGCGGCCCCGGCCTACGCCGACCTCGTCGAGATGCGCCCGTGCCGGAACGCCCGCCAGCTGGGAGCGCTGATCGGACGTCTGCTGCCGGTCTGAGGACGGGGCGGCGGGGGGCGGACCGCGCGCGCGTACGGCCCGGGTACGTACACGGCCCGGGTACGTACACGGTGCGGGCCCGTACGGCGCGGGCGCAGGCGGCGAACAAGCGTGGCGCTTGGGGGCGGCGGACGTACGCGACGCTGGCGTACGCGACACAGGCGCACGCGACACAGGCGCACGACGCGGGTGTGCGCGGCGTGGGCCTCCCGGACTCCGTCCAGCCTTCGCTCCCCGACAGGGAACGCACCGCCTGGCGTGGCACGATCGGTCCATGGCCATCGCATCCGACCGTCCCGAGACGGACTTCCCCCGCGCCGTCGGCGCCCCCGCGACCCGCGCGCTCGCCGGGGCCGGATACACCCGCCTCGACCAGCTCGCGGGGGTGCCCGCCGCCGAGCTCGCCGCACTGCACGGCGTCGGGCCGAAGGCGTTGCGCGTGCTCGGGGAGGCGCTCGCGGAGCGCGGTCTGTCGCTGGGGTGAGCGCCCGTCGCACCTGACATGGGCATCGGTTGTACGGCAGGCCGGTGCTCGAACTAGCGTGGCCCCATGGAACTCCTGGGAGTGATCACCGCCGACCGTCCGCTGCTCGTCCTCGCCGTCAAGGAGGAGGCGCAGTTCCTGGACACGGAACTGCCCGTGCTCCTGACCGGCATGGGCAAGGTGAACGCGGCGACCGCACTCGCGACCGTCCTCGGCCGAGGCCCGCGTCCGTCCGGGATCGTGAACCTGGGCACGGCCGGGGCGCTGCGTTCCGGCTGGTCCGGGACGCATGTCGTCGGGACCGTGGTGCAGCACGACCTCGACGGCGAGCTGCTCGCCACGCTGACCGGCGAGACGTACGGGGCGCCGCTGTCGCTGCCCGACGGCGGCGAGGTGGTCCTGGCCACCGGCGACGCGTTCATCTCGGACGACGCCGCTCGCGCCCGGCTCGCGGAGCGGGCGCCGCTGGTCGACATGGAGGGGTACGCGCTCGCGGCCGCGGCGGAGCTCACCGGGGTGCCGCTGCGCATCGTCAAGCACGTCAGCGACGAGGCCGGTGCCGGTGCCGCGCGCACCTGGCGGGAATCGGTCGCCGAGTGCGCGCGGGCGCTTGCGGACTGGGCGGAGGCGAACACCCCGTACCGCTCCTGAGGGCGTTCGGCCCGTGGGGCGGGTCAGCGGTGCTGGAAGTGGACCTCCGGGTTCGCCGGCGACGGGCCGTCGAGGAGGGGGCGCGGGAGCCCGCGCAGGTGGCGGTCGAAGAAGGCGGCCACGTACGTCCGGGTGACGGTGACGGCGCGGTCGGTGGGCAGTTCGGGCTGCGGCAGGCCGAAGTGACGCGAGATCACGGGGCCGTCCGAGAAGGTGAAGTGGTCGGAGCCGGCCACCGTGATCCACCGCTTCCAGCCGTCGAGCGCGGACCACGTCCGGTCCCAGGTGGCGTCGGTGCCTCCGGGCCGATGCGTGTCGTCGTGCGTACCGAGCATCAGGAACGGGCGGCCCCGCAGGCCCTCCGCGGGCAGGTCCTCCCAGAAGGCCCCGTCCATGTTGACACCGGCGTCGACACGCGGATCGGCCACCATCGCCGTTGCCGCGCTCGCTCCGCCGATGGAGTGACCTGCCATGCCGATCCTGCGGGCGTCGATCACGTCGTCGGCGTACCTCCAGACGGGCCGGGGCCCGGTCAGCCGGTCCAGGACGTACCGCATGTCGGCGGCGCGGGTCGAGGTGACCACGCTGCCGTGGACGCCGCCCTCGTCCAGGGCGGTGCAGGCGACGCAGGTGAGGGTGCGGCCGTCGGGGAGGCTGATCCCGTAGGACTCGTGGGCGTGGTCGACGGAGGCGACGACGAAGCCACGGGAGGCGAGGTCCTCGGCGAGATGCGTGAGCGTCCAGCGGGAGACGCCGAATCCCGGCGAGAGGAGCACCAGGGGACGACGGCCCGGCGCGGGGCGCGCGTCGGTCCTGCTGTGGGTGCGGGTCCGGGCGAGCACGTCGCCGGAGACGCCCGAACCCAGCTGTGCGGCGAGCAGCCGCGCCTCCTCCCGGGTGGCGTAGGCGGCGGGACGGCCGCCGCCCCCGGCGCGGGCGGCCGGATAGTGGAGCGTGACCATGAGCGCGCGTCCGTCGGCAGTGGGGACCCACGGGTCGGTACGGGACCGGTCGACGAGCGACACGACGGTGCTGCCGATGGAGTACGGCCCGGTGGGCGCGGGGAGCACGGCCCGGGTGACGGCCGGCGTCGCGAAGGACGCGGCGGACGGGGCCGGGCCCCGGGTCGACGGGGCGTCGGGGGCCGACGCGACGGCCGTGGCGGGGGCCGCCGTGGCGAGGGCGCCGGGTAACGCGAGGGAACAGGCGAGGAGAGCGGCCGCTGCCGCCCTGGTGAATCGGGTCATGGGGGCACGCTAGGCACTGCGAACCCCACGGCGCGTCCTGCTGGGGGCTCATGTCCCGTCAGACCTGGGGCGGACACGGGGCGGTGGAGGGCCTGGTTCAAGGGGGCGGCGCGGGGTGGTGGGCGGAGGCCGGGTGCCGGCCCCCGGACAGTGGGGCGCACCCGGAGCGGCGCGCCATCAGGGGGTCTGCCCGGGAAACGTCACGGTCGAGGGAGGGTGCGCGCGCTCGGCCCGCGTGCGCACCCGTCCGCCGGACGGCTGCCGGAGGTCAGCCGAGCGGCAGTTCGAGGAAGGACGGCTCGCCGTCCGGGGAGCTGATCACGGTCTGCGTCCAGGTGACGGAGGCGTCGCCGTACAGCGGGTCCTTGCTGTCGACGACCAGCATCAGCCGGTGTCCGGACGGGATGTCGTACGCGGCCGCCTGGAGCTTCCACGTGACGGTGGTGTCCTGGTCGGGTGTCAGGCCGTACACGTTGAGCGGCTCGTGGGTGATGATCCGGGCCGTGTCGTCCTCGGCGACGTCCAGGAGGTGGGCGTAGAGGCTCGCGGAGGTGGCGGTGGAGCGGACCGTGAGGCGCAGCCGGGGAATGCCCCGGACGCGGCGGCCGGCCGTCCCCTCCCCGTCGGGCGAGGCGAGCGGGTCGGTCGTCCACGCGACCGCGTGCCGACGGTCGATCTTGCGGGTGTCGTAGATCTTGGGGTTGCCCGCCCACTCGGCCTGGCCGGTCTTCATGAGGGCGTCCATGGCGGTGGCCTCGGTGTCGACACCCGCGAGGAACGCGCGTCGCCAGCCGGTCTCCTCCGCCTCGGGCACTCCTTCGGCGACGGGGAGGAGGCGGCCGTCGGAGCCGCCCGCGCCGTCGCCGGTGAGGCCGAACACCTCGGTGGCGCGGGTGACCTCGCTCCAGTCGGGGCTGGTCTCCCGGCGGGCGGGCGTGACGATCCGGTTCTCGCCGGTCGGTTCGCCGGTCCCGGGGTCCGTGACCGGTTCCGTCTCGTAGGTGAACATCACCTGGTTGCAGATCCGCGGCCAGTCCTCGACCCCGTTGCGTTCGCCCTTGAGGTGGTGGTCGAGCCAGGCGTACGCCTCCTCCATGGGGAGGTTGACCTCGCCGGGTGTCGCGGGCGGGCCGATCAGCGCGGGGCCCTCGGGTGCGGCGTGGTCACCGATCCAGAGGTTGAGCCGCTTGGGCACGTCGAGGCCGTTGAAGGTCGTCAGGGTCTGGTTGACCGCGAAGAGGCTCTCGTGCCAGGTGTTGGAGAAGAAGGTGGGCGTGCCGTTGTCGTTGGTCAGGTCGAGATACGACTCGGGGGCGCGCAGCCGGCCCCATTCGACGACGGTGTCCAGGTTCCGGTCGGCCTGGAAGTCGGCGAGGATCCGCTGGTTCTCCTCGTCGAACTTGGACTCCACCGAGCCGCCCGTGAGGGCGAGGAGGGCCTTCACGGCCGCGAGGTGGCGGGTGTCGTGATCGTAGAGGCTGGTGGCGAGGTTGCCCCAGGTGCTGAGGGCGACGACGGCGGCGACCCGGTCGTCGTGGGCGGCGACGAGCTGGCTGATGCCGGAGCCGTAGGACTCGCCCATGAACCCGATGGCGTTCGGGGCGAAGTGGTCGACGGCGAAGTCGATAACGGCGGAGCCGTCGGCCCAGTCGTGGGGGCCTGCGATGTCGATGCAGCCGGTGGAGGTGGACGGCAGGCCGGGGATGCCGAGGCCGCGGGGGGTGTAGGCGAGGACGTGGTAGCCCTTGTGGGCGAGGACGAGGTACGACCAGAGGAACAGCGGCCAGCCGAAGGGGGTCCAGCCGGCCGGGACGACGACGAGCGGGTGCGGGCCGGGGCCGAGTTGCCGGAGGCTGAAGGCGGACAGCCGCACGCCCTCCGTGGACCCCTCGATGCGGTGGTAAGCGGGCAGGGCCCGGCCGCGCACCTCCCGGACGAACGCGGCGATTTCGGCGGGGAGCAGTGCCTCGGCGGGGCCGGTGGCGCTGGAGGCGCCGGTGATGTCGGTGCTGTCGGTGCTCTCGGTCGCTTCGCTCAGGAGGGCGTTGGCGAGGGTCTGGCCGAGCCGGACGGCGCCGGGGTCCACCGTCGCTTCGGCGGCCCAGAGGCCGCGAGCCGCGATCCGGCCGGCCTCGGCGGTGGTCAGGCCCGCCGTCACGTCGGGGAAGCCGGGAAAGCGTTCGGGCGAGCCGGGGGTGGTGGAGTTCTCCTGGGGCACGTGCACCCGTTCCTCTCGACTGGACTGGTGACTGTCCGCGATGCGGACGGTCACCAGCCTCACGCATGCGAGGTGGAGGGAACAGAGCGTGCGAAGAGCGCCCGAGGCACGCAACCCGTCAGGAACGACACAATCCGCCCCGAAGTCGATGTTTGGTGACGACGGGGACGGGTCAGCGAGCCTCGGGCGGACAGACCACGAGCAGGGCGGCGACATCGTCGTCGAGGCCCCCGGCCCCGTAGTCGATGAGGTCCTTGTGCAGGAGTTCCGGCAGTGCCCCGGCAGGTTCCGTCGCCCACCGGCGCATTCGCGGTTCGACCGGGTAGAAGGTGCCGGCCCGGTCGCGGGTCTCGCTGACGCCGTCGGTGTAGAGGAGCAGCCGGTCCCCCGGGCCGAAGGGGACCTCCTCGATCCGGTGCCGGGAGTCGGCGAGACCCGCGAGGTTGACGGGCAGTGAGGGATCGGGGAAGTCCACGGGCCGCACGTCGGTCCCGTGCTGGAGCAGCGGGGCGGGGTGGCCGCAGCTGAGGAGCCGCGCGGTGTCCTCGCCGTCGGGGAGTTCGACGAGGACGACGGTGGCGAAGCGTTCGGCGGCGTCGGAGTCGGGGTCCCAGGCTCCGTAGCGGGCGAGGCCCTCGTCGAGCCGGTCGGCGAGGACGGCCAGGTCGGGGGCGTCGTTGACGGCGGCGCGGAAGGCGCCGAGCAGGACGGAAGCGGTCTCGACGGCTCCGAGGCCCTTGCCCTGGACGTCACCGAGCATGATCCGCACCGCGCCGGGGACCCGTACGGCCTCGTAGAAGTCGCCGCCGATCCGGGCCTTCGCGGCGGCCGCCACGTACAGCAGGTACAGGTCGAAGCGGCCGAGGCGGGCAGGGAGCGGACGCAGCACGACCCGCTGTACCAACTCCGCGACGGCGGTGACTTCCCGCAGGTCCTGTTCGTAGCGGGCCCGGACCCGGCTGACCCAGGCCGCGGCGGCGGTGACGGCCGCCAGCACGATCTCGCTCGCGACGAGTTCCGGGACGAGCGGTTCCCCCCGGGTGAGACCGAGCAGCATGCGGGCGCCCATGGCGAGCAGCCCGATCCCGATCGTCCCGCGCACGCTCCAGGTGACGGCGGCGAGCGCGGGCGCGGCGACGAGGAGGCGGTCGAACCGCTCCCGGTCGGGGGTGATCAGGTCGGCGAGGAGAGTCAGGGCCAGGACCAGTAACGGCAGCGCGCGACCGAGGTTGAACTGGGTGCGGGCCGCTGTGCCGGGACCGCCCCGGTGGCCGTCGGGCATCTCATGATCGTACGCAGGATCGGCACCCGCGCCGGGGGGACGTGGGCCCCCGGCGTGTCCTCCCCCGGCCCGCGTCGGCGCCGGGCAGGGCGAGTGCGGCGGGGACGGCGAGAGCGGCGATCACGACGAGGGCGGGGACGGCGGCGCCTGCGGCCGGGACGAATCCGCCGAGCGGGACCCGGGCGATCAGAAGGGTCGCGACGGCGACGCCGAGAGCGGGTCCGACGTTCATCGCGGTCTGCTGGAGGCCGCCGGCGACTCCGGCATGGTCCTCGGGTGCTCGGTGCACGACGACCGATGTCGCCGTGACGAGCACGGTGACGAACCCGGCGCCGAGCAGGGCGGCCGACGTGCCCGTGGACACCGCACCCGCCGTCGCGTCGAGCCGGGAGAGGGACAGCACCCCGAGGGTGAGCAGGACGGCACCCGCCGTCGCCGTACGCCGGGGGCCGAACCGGCGCTGGAGCGGCGAACAGAGCGGCGCGCCGAGCACCATGAGCACGGCGAGCGGCAGGACGCGCAGTGCGCAGTCGAGGGGGTCGAGGCCCTGGACGTCCTGGAGGAAGTACGTCGCCACGAAGAGCGAGCCGAAGAGGGCGGCCGAGGCCGCGAGGAGGACGGCGAGGCCGGCGACGACGGGCGCGCTCCGGAGCAGCTCCGGCGGCAGGAGGGGGCGCGCGGCTCGGCGCTCGTGCCGGGCGAGAGCGACCGCGGCGGCGACGGCCCCGGCACAGGCGAGCGCACCGGCTGTCGCACCTCCGGGGCGGGCCGCTTCGACGAGGCCGTGGACGACCAGCCCGAGCGCGGCGGCGAGCAGCAGCGCCCCGAGCGGGTCGAGCGCGGAAAGCCGGCCGGGGGCGGGCCGGGGGGTGGGAGCCCTTTCCTCCGCATCACGCTCACCCGGACCGTCACCCGGACGTTCAACCTGACGCTCGACCTGACGTTCATGGTCCCGTTCGCCCGTGCCGAGGGCGAGCAGTCCGATCGCGAGGGTCGGGGGTACGCCGAGGAGGAAGACCGAGCGCCAGCCGTACGCGGAGACCAGCGCACCACCGACGAGCGGTCCGGCCGCGGCGGCGAGCCCGATGGCGGCCGTGCGCAGGGCGATCGGGGTCCCGAGCCGCTCCGGAGGAAACGCCGTCCGGAGCATGCCGAGGGTGGCGGGCTGGAGGAGCGCCCCCCACACCCCCTGGAGCACGCGGAGCACGATCACCGCTCCGATGCCGGGGGCCAGTGCGATGCCGGTGGAGACGGCGGCGAAGCCGATCGCGCCGACCGCGAAGACCCGACGGTGGCCGTAGCGGTCACCGAGCCGGCCCGCGACGACCAGGAGGCTCGCCACCGCGATCAGGTAGCCGGTGCTCGTCCACTGCACCTGGTCCAGGCCGGCGCCCAGATCGCGCTGGAGGGCGGGCTGGGCGACGGTGAGGACGGTGCCGTCGAGGGCGACCACGGCCGCGCCGACGACGCTGCACGCGAGGACGGGCCCTCGGCGGGCGGTCGACGGGGAGGCCTTCGCGGGACCACGGCGGGCGATCACGCCGGGCTTCACAAGATCGCGGCGGGGGGGGTCGCGCCGGGCTCACGAGCTCACGGCGGGCGGTCATCGGCCGGGCTCCTCGGGGCCGAGGTGGGCGTCGAGGGCGGCGGTGAGAAGCGGGGCCGGGTCGCCGCCGCCGGTCGCGAGCCGGAGGCTGCCCCAGTGCCAGAGCTGGGCGATGCCGTGGAGGTTGGCCCAGAGCGCGGCCGCGACGACGACGGGGTCTGCGTCAGGGTGGACACGGGCGACGAGCCCGGTGAGATGGGCGAAGAGCGGCAGGCTCGTCTCCCGCAGACCCAGTCGGCCGCTCTCCAGGAGGTCATGCCGGAACATCAGCTCGTACATGCCGCGCCGGGTCTCGGCGTAGTCGAGGTACACGCGGGCGAGGAGCACGATCCGTTCGCGCGGTGCGGCGGACGCCCGGTCCTCGGCGGCGATGCGGGCGGCCAGTTCGGCGAAGCCCCGGCGGGCGATGGCCGAGAGGAGGTCGAGATGGGTGGGGAAGTGGCGTCGGGGCGCTCCGTGGGAGACACCGGCGCGGCGGGCGATCTCGCGTAGCGAGAGAGCCTGTGCGCCTTCGGCGTTGACGAGCTCTACGCCGACCGTGACGAGCCGGGCTCGCAGCCCTCCGCCGTGACGGTCACCTTCACAGTCACGGTCGGCGTCCCGCTCGCCGCAGTCGGCGTCCTGACCGCCATCACGATCGGCGTCACGGCGGGCGTCCTGGCTGCCGTCACGGCAGTCGCGGTCCTCTGTCCCCTTGCTCATAGACACTGTCTACCAGGATCGAGTAGACACTGTCTACTCACTCGCACACCCCTGTCGGTTACACTGAGGGACAGCGAAGGGGAGTAGCCCTGCGAACCGGTCGTCGACACACTGGAACCCCCGGGTTCCCGGTGACCGGGTCCACGTTCGACGTGGACGGGCGAGACCTTCGGCCAGGCATCAACCGCGTCCGCGCTTCCGTGGGCGCGGTCCGTCATGCCGGGCCGAGTGGTCCTCCCGTCGCCCACCAGGCGCCGTGTGCGGGTCCACGGGCCCGGACCGAGCAGAGAGCCCCGGTATGCACCTCGACCCCTTGGCGATCCTCACTGCCTTCGGGCTGATCTTCCTCGCCGAGCTTCCCGACAAGACGATGTTCGCGTCCCTCGCCATGGGCACGCGCATGCGTCCGCTGTACGTGTGGATCGGCACCTCCACGGCCTTCCTCGCCCATGTCGCCATCGCCGTGGGAGCGGGCAGCCTGCTCGGGCTGCTTCCCGGCTGGTCCGTGAAGCTGGTCTCGGCCCTGCTGTTCGGTTTCGGCGCGTTCATGCTGCTGCGCGGCGGGGGCGACGACGAGGAGGACGACACGGGCGGGCGGACGGTGACCGGCTTCTGGCCCGTTTTCTCGACCGCCTTCATGGCCGTCTTCATCAGCGAGTGGGGTGACCTCACCCAGATCACGACCGCCAATCTGGCCGCCACCAACGGCACCTGGTCGACGGCGATCGGATCCCTCGCGGCCCTGATGAGCGTCTCCGCGCTCGCCCTGGTCGCGGGCCGGTTCATCGCCAAGCGCGTACCGCTCAAGACCGTGCAGCGCATCGGTGGTGTCTGCATGGCAGGCCTCGCCATCTGGTCACTGACCGAGGTCTTCACCGGCTGACGCCGACCGACCGACCCCGCTCCCCGTGCCCGCCCCCGCCCACCCCGGCGGGGGCGTGCGCCGTTCCGGGGTTGTCAGCGATGTCGAAGGGTCCCCTTGATGAAGCAATGAATCATTGCTTCACTTCTTCCATGCCCTACCGCCGTACCCCCGCCATTCAGGCCCGGCTCGACGCCCAGCGTGCCGCCGTCGTCGACGCGGCCCGCGAACTGCTCGCCGAGCAGGGTTACGCGGGCTGCACGGTGGCCGCCGTCGCCGCCCGCGCCGGAATCGCCACGGGCAGCGTGTACCGCCACTTCCCCAGCAAGGCCGAGCTCTCCGTGGAGCTGTTCCGGACCGTGGTGAGCCGGGAGGTCGCTGCCGTCTCCGAGGCGGCCGGACACCCCGGCCACCGTTCGGCCGCCGAGCGCGTGGTCGCCGTCATCGAGACCTTCGCCCTGCGCGCCCTGAAGTCGCCGCGCCTGGCGTACGCGCTGCTCGCCGAGCCGGTGGACCCGGCCGTGGACGCCGAGCGGCTCGTCTTCCGGCGCGCGTTCCGGGACGTGTTCGCCGCGCGCGTAGAGGAAGGCGTGCGCTCCGGCGAGCTGCCGCCGCAGGACCCCGCCCTGACCGCGTCGGCGCTCGTCGGGGCCGGTGCGGAAGCGCTCGTCGGCCCGCTGGCGGAGGGGTCCGTCGGACCCGGCACCGTACCCGCACTCGTCACCTTCACCCTCCGAGCACTGGGAGTTCCCGATGCCGACCACACATGAGGTCACCAACCAGGTACCGCCCCTGACCGGCTACGACGTATCCGCCCACCCCGCGCTCCTGGAGTCGCTGCGCCGGGAGGGCGCGGGATGGGCCGAGGCCGAGGTCCGCGAGCTGGGGGTGCTGGCGGGCGGCGAACAGGCCCAGGAGTGGGGGCGGCTCGCCGAGCGCCACTCCCCCGTCCTGCACACCCACGACCGGTACGGGCACCGGATCGACGAGGTCGAGTTCCACCCGTACTGGCACGAGCTGATGGGCGTGGCCGTACGGCACGGGCTGCACGGCGCTCCCTGGCGCGACGAGCGGCCCGGCGCGCACGTGGCCCGCGCGGCGAAGGTGTTCGTGTGGGGGCAGGCCGACGCGGGCCACCTGTGCCCGGTCTCCATGACGTACGCGGCGGTGCCGGCGCTGCGGGTCCAGCCGGAGCTGGCCGAGGTGTACGAGCCGTTGCTGACGTCCCCGTCGTACGACTTCGGGCTGCGGGTGCCGACGGAGAAGCGCGGGATCATCGCCGGGATGTCGATGACGGAGAAGCAGGGCGGGTCGGACGTCCGGGCCAACACGACCCGGGCCGTCCCGACGGGCGAGCCCGGCCTGTACGCGCTGACCGGCCACAAGTGGTTCACGTCGGCGCCGATGTCGGACGTCTTCCTCACTCTGGCGCAGGCGCCCGGTGGACTGTCCTGCTTCCTGGTGCCCCGGGTGCTGCCGGACGGCAACCGCAACGCGATCCGCCTCCAGCGCCTCAAGGACAAGCTGGGCAACCGGTCCAACGCCTCGTCCGAGATCGAGTACGAGGGTGCCATCGGCCGGCTCGTGGGCGAGGAGGGGCGCGGGGTGCCCACCATCATCCGGATGGTCAACATGACGCGGCTCGACTGCGCCGTCAGCTCGGCGTCCGGGATGCGTCTGGGGCTCGTGCAGGCCGTGCACCACGCCACGCGCCGGGAGGCGTTCGGGGCGCGGCTCGTCGACCAGCCGCTGATGCGGAACGTCCTGGCCGACCTGGCGGTGGAGGCGGAGGCGGCCACGGTCGCGGCGCTGCGCCTCGCCGGGGCGGTGGACCGGGCGGCGCGCGGCGACGCGGAGGAGGAGCAGATGCGGCGGCTCGGCCTCGCGGTCACCAAGTACTGGGTGTGCAAGCGGGCGCCCGCACACGCGGCGGAGGCCCTCGAATGCCTGGGCGGCAACGGCTACGTGGAGGACTCGGGCCTTCCGAGGCTCTACCGCGAGGCGCCACTGCCGTCGATCTGGGAGGGTTCGGGGAACGTCGCCGCCCTTGACGTGCTACGGGCGATGGCCCGTCAGCCCCGGGCGGTGGAGGCGTACTTCGCCGAGGTCGACCGGGGCGCGGGCGCCGACCGACGCCTGGACGCGGCGGTCGCGGCCCTGCGCAAGGACCTGACGGGGCTCGGCGACCCGGACGCGGTGGCGTACGGGGCCCGGCGGCTCGTCGAGCGGCTGGCCCTGGTGCTCCAGGGCTCGCTGCTCGTACGCCACGGGCATCCGGCGGTGGCGGACGCGTTCTGTGCCTCCCGGCTCGACGGCGACAGGGGCCTCGCCTTCGGCACACTGCCGGCGGGCGTGGACACGGCGGCGATCATCGCGCGAAGCGGTCCGGACGCGGACTAGGGTCTCTCGTTCGGACCGGAGACCGGGTCACGCCAGGCGCCTCGGGGCGCCCGGTCGCACCTCGTACGCGCAGTTCCTCGGCGGGCCGCCGGGTCTCCTCGCGGCCCACCGCGCGCTGCGGGTCACGGCGCTGCCAGAGGTCTGCGTCTGGTCCTCGCGGGGTCCTGGCTCTACGCGGCACACCGTTGGTCGGCCGCCCCGCTCGCCGCCGGGGCGTTCATCGCCGTCGGGGCTCGCGGGGTGGTGCGCTCGGCCCGGTCGGCGGACCCGGGTTGCGTACCGGACGTCACAGGAGAGGGTGGGGGGTATCCGCCCGCGACGCACCCCGCAGGGAGAGTCATGAAGCTGGACCTCACCGCCCTCGCCGACGAACATCTCTCCGCGGCCCGCACCGCGCCGCACGGGCGCAGCGCGCATCTGCTCATGCATGACGGGGTGCTTCGGCAGACCGTCATCGCCCTGACCTCGGGCACGTCCCTCGACGAGCACAACGCGCCGCCGGCCGCGAGCCTCCAGGTGCTGCGGGGCCGGGTCAACCTGACGGCGGCCGGGTGGGCGGAGGAGCTGACGGCGGGCGAGCTGCGGATGATCCCCAAGGAGCGGCACGGACTCACCGCCCTGGAGGACGCGGTGGTCCTCCTGACGGCGGTGAACGACTGACGGGGTGATCGATCCACGGGGCGACGGAGCAACGCCGGCGAACGGCTGACGGTCCACGGCTGACGGTCCACCTCGGCGAACGGCAGTCCCGTGCGCCCGGCCTCGGCTGCCAGGTGATGGGCCGCCATACCCCGTGGGCCGGATTGTGGCGTCCTCGCCCATGGAGTACGGCTCCGGACCAGCCGTAGCCTCCCGGCCGACCCTCCATCAGGAACGAGCCAGCCGGGAGATCACATGCGCTCATCCCGTCCCAACGGACCCAACCATCCCATCCGTCCCGACCGCCTCCGTCGGCCACGCCGGCTCGCGGCCCTGCTGCTGTGTGCCGCCGCCGTCGTGATCCCCACCGCGGTCCCCGCCGGGGCCGCCGCTCCCCCGCCCGTGTCCGGCACGCTCACGGCGTACGACATCGGTTCCGTCTTCAGTGCCGGCGTGTCGTCCGGCGGCTACATGGCCACTCAGCTGCACGTGGCGTACTCGGGTACGTTCGAGGGCTCGGCGGTGTTCGCATCGGGGCCGTACGACTGCGCCCGCGGGCAGCTCGCCACGGCGCTCAACGCCTGTATGGACACGACACAGAACCTTCAGCTCGCTGCCCTGGAGCAGGCCACCCGTGACCGCTCGGCCCAGGGCCAGGTCGACCCGGTGGGGAATCTGGCCGGTGACCCGGTGTACGTCTTCAGCGGCTCGGGCGACTCCACGGTCAAACGGCCCGTGGTGGACGCGCTCGCCGACTACTACGGTCGTTTCGGCGCCCGGGTGCGCTACGACCGCTCGACGGCGGCGGGGCACGCCTGGATCACTCCGATCGGGCCCAACTCCTGCACGGTGACGCAGAGTCCGTATCTCAACAACTGCGGGATCGATGCGGAGGGGACGCTCCTGGGGCACCTCCTCGGCTCGGTCGCCGCGCCCGGGTCGGGCACGGGCGGCTCACTGATCCGCTTCGACCAGAACACGTATGCGCCGGGCGGTTCGGCGGCCGGGATCTCCATGGGCGGGGAGGGTTTCGCGTACGTGCCGACGTCCTGCGCCGAGGGGGCGCGCTGCCGGCTGCTCGTGGCGCTGCACGGCTGCAAGCAGGGGTACGCGTACCAGGGGTTCGGCACCCGGTTCGTCGAGGGCGCGTACCTCAACGAGTACGCCGACACCAACGACATGATCGTGCTGTATCCGCAGGCGGCGCCCACCGCGACCCTGGAGAACCCGAACGGCTGCTGGAACTGGTGGGGCTACCTCGGTGACACGGCCTACGCGCGGCACGGCGGGAAGCAGATCGAGGCGGTCATGGGCATGGTGCGGGCCCTGCGCGGCACGGGGACGCCGCCGCCCGCGTCAGGTCGGGCCGTCCTGTCCAGCACGGACGCCGAGGACGGATACGTCAAGGCGGCGGCGGACGGCTCGGGGGCGGCGGTCGGCACCCTGGAGGACGTGTCCGGTCTCGCGCTCGGCCGGGGCACGGACGGCAGGGTGAACCGGTCGCTCGTCTCCTTCGACACCTCGCGGATCCCGGCCGGCAAGGAAGTTACCCGGGCGTGGCTGACCGTCACACGGTCCGGAGGCTCCGGTGATCCCTGGGCCTCTCCCGCGGGCAACCGGCTCCAGGTCGACCTGCGCACGGGCTGCTTCGGGGGATGCGCGGTGGAACCGGCGGACTGGTCCGCGGCGGCCTCGGTGGCGGATGCGGCCCGCATCGGGGCGTTCACCTCCGGGAGCGCGGTGTCGACGGATCTGTCGGCGGTGGCGCTCGCGGCGCTGAACCGGGGCGGGGTCACACAGTTCCGGCTCGGGTTCGCGTCGGCGCCGGCCGGGACGGCGTACCTGTTCGTGAACCGGGACACGCCGGTGACCCTGACGGTCGAGTACCGGTAGACCGGGCGCGAGGAGAGGCTGCGGCCGGCGGACTCGCTCAGCGGGACGGCCGCTCCCATTCGAGGGTGACGCGCAGACTCGCGTTCGCGCTTCCCTGCACGACCAGTGCGGTGAGTCTGCCGGCGTCGAGACCGAGCTGGCAGCCGAACTCGACGGTCGCGCGGTCCGGCGCCGCCCGGTGGAGGGCGTCCCCGATCTGCCCGGCGAAGGAGGAGAGGGCCTCGGTGACCGCGGAGAGGTCGGGCAGGCGGCCGCCGAGCCCTTCGAGTTCCGAGTCGGGGCCGAGGCGCCGTGCCTCCACGAAGAGGGTCGCGTCGCCGACGTCGACCTGCGTGATGTCCGTCATCGAAGCTCCCGGCGGTCGGTGGGGGTGGTCGGTCCGTCAGAGACGACCGGGGCGGAGGACGGTCGGCGGCGGCGCGGCTTCCGCCGACGGGACGACGGCTCCCGTACGAGGGTTCCAGATGTCCCTCGCCGTCAGCGGGGCGGTTCCGGAAGCTCCTCGCCCGTTTCCAGGAGGGACTTGAGACTGGAGATGAGCGCGGGCCAGCCCTCGCCGATCAGGTCCTTCATCAGGCCGTCGGCCTCCAGTTCACCGTGGGTGACCGTGAGCTTGACGGTGTCGCCTGAGGGTTCGATCGCGAACGTCACCTGGGACCGGCGCTCCCGGGCGAGACGCTCGTACACGTCCTGTCCGAGGCGCACCGCCTCCGCCCAGGCCGGGGTGAAGGTGTGCCAGGTGTACGAGAGGAGGCGGCCGGGCTCGGCCGCGAGGACGACCTGCTGGGGGTCGGCCGTGCTGCGGCCGCCCTCGTGCCAGACCATGGGCGCGCCGGGGGTCCATTCCGTCTCGAAGGCCACGCCCCAGTACCGACGGGTGAGGTCCGGGTCCGTGAGCGCCTTCCAGAGCTCTTCGGGAGTGGTCCGCATGTAGCTGGTGTAGACGAACGTGCCGCTGTCCATCGCGCTGCCCCTCGGGTCTGCCGTCCCCTCCGTCCAGCCTAGGCAGGGGCCCGGTGGACGTGCCAGCGAAGAGCCCCCGTACGGCAGGGGCCCAGTGCGTTGAATAGGTGCGGAAGAAACTATTCGCCCTGCTGCTAGCGTGGCCGGATGTCGCTCAAGCACGCCGTCCTCGCGGCCCTCCTGGAGGGCGAGGCATCCGGGTACGACCTGGCCAAGATCTTCGACGTGTCCGTGGCCAACTTCTGGGCCGCCACCCCGCAGCAGCTCTATCGCGAGCTGGACCGGCTCGCGGAGGCGGGACTGATCACGGCCCGTGTGGTGGAGCAGGAGCGGCGCCCCAACAAGCGGATGTTCAGCCTGACGGAACCGGGGCTGCGGGATCTGACCGCGTACACGGCGACGCCGCCGCGCCCCAGTGCCGTCCGTGACGAGCTGATGGTCCAGGTGCAGGCCTGCGACGAGGGGGACACGACGGCTGTCCGGGGGTTCGTGGCCCAGCGGATGGAGGCCTCGCGGGCGAAGCTGGCGCGCTACGACCGGCTGCGGGAGTGGATGCTCGCCGGCCGGGACGAGGAGCGGTACCTGGGAGAGGCCGAGCGGATCGGCCCGTACCTCACCCTGATGCGCGGCAGGTTCTTCGAGGAGGAGAACCTGCGCTGGGGCGAGCAGGTCCTGGCCGTGCTCGACCGGCGCGCGGCCGCGCGGAACGGCCGGCCGGAGGGGGCGCGCCAGGGGTGACGCGCCATCGGTCAGGGGCCCGGGCCGCGGGTGGTCCCGGGGTGACGGCGGAGCTACTCTGCGGTAACGTCACCGGCCGCGAGCACCGGAGGCGCCGGCGGCTCACTGGGACGGATCGGGGACGGGCCTGATATGAACGTCGGTGACCTCGTCGAGGACTTCAGCCTTCCGGACGAGACGGGCGCCCCGCGCTCCCTGACCGGACTCCTGGCCGAAGGGCCGGTCGTCCTCTTCTTCTACCCGGCGGCGATGACCCCGGGCTGCACCGCCGAGGCCTGTCACTTCCGTGACCTGGCGGCCGAGTTCCGGGCCGTCGGGGCGCTGCCCGTGGGGATAAGTTCCGACGGGGTGGAGCGGCAGCAGGAGTTCGCCGAGCGGCACTCCCTCGGATACCCCCTGCTGTCCGATTCGGACGGCGCCGTGCGGGAACGGTTCGGTGTGAAGCGCGGGTTCTCGCTCGCGCCGACGAAGCGGGTCACGTTCGTGATCGGCCAGGACCGCAGGGTGCGTGAGGTCGTGCGCAGCGAGCTACGGATGAGCGCACACGCGGACCGCGCCCTCGCCGCCCTGCGCGACTCCTGACGGCGAGGGACCGGCCTGGCCGTGCGTGCGCGACGCCCGGCCGAGCCGTCCCCGTGGCCGGTGGGGCGGGGTGGGGTGGGTCAGCAGCCCGTCGACCAGATGTGGGAGTCACCGCGGTCATTGGCCGCGCCGCTGTAGCCGACCTCCTGTCCCGGGGCGAGACAGATGGTCACGCTTCCGCCCTGCCAGGCGCTCTCGTAGACCTTGACGTGGTCCTTGATGCCGGGTCCTGAGATGCCGTGGTTGGCCCAGGAGGAGTCGGTGTCGGAGATCCAGCTCTCCCACCATCCGTCGTCTCCGCTCCAGTTGGCGCGCTGGCCGCCGAAGTTGGCGTCCTGCCAGACGCAGAACTCGCCGCTGGGGCATTCGGCGGCGCCCGCGGAGGTGGCAAGGGCGAGGCCGGCGGCAGCGGCGAACAGCGCCGCGGCGGCGGTGGTGACGAGAAGTCGCTTCACGAGAGGGTGGGGCCTTTCTGCGGGTGGGTCGGCGCGGGCAGATCGGCTGCCCGTCGCAGCGCGCGGTCGCGCAACTGCTTGTACGTGGTGAGCTCGTCGCGGCGCAGGCTGCGCACCGTGGCCAGCTCGGCGGGCTCCAGCCGCGCACGGACCTCGTCGAGTCCGCTTTGGCGGGCACAGCGGGTGGCGACGGCCGGATCGGGGCGCTCGGGGCGGGGCCGGTCGGGCGGGGTCACGCACCGGGTCCAGCGGGCGAGCGCCGCACGGTGGTCGGGGTCGGCGCTCATCCTGGCCTGGGCTTCGACGCGGAGGTTGTCGACGATGACCTGGGCCCGGAACCAGCGGCGCTGGTCGCCGTAGAGCCGGTGGCGGGCGGTGGCGAGGCAGCCGTCCTGGTGGGCGGTGACCGTGGCGCCCGTGGCGAGGGTGACAGAGAGTTCCGGGGGGCCGGCGCCGAAGAGCGCCGCCCGGAAGGTCCGGTCCGCGTCGGGGGCTCGGGGCCGGGAGGAGGTGAGGGACAGCCCCTGGTCCTGCAGGCAGTCGGCGACGAGTCGCTGCTCGGCGGCCTTGAGGAGCGCGTTCTGGGCTGCCGTACCGGAAGGGATTCCGGGGGGATCCGCGGGCGCTTCGGCGCCGACGGTCGCGCAGGCGGAGAGCAGAAGCGCGGCCGACGCTGTCAGCAGCACACGGCGGGCGCGCGAGGTGGTCCCGAGCACGGTGGTTCCCCCTTGGATCGTCCCTGGTCGGAGGGGCCGGCGAGGGGTCGTCTCGGCGGCTCGGGACGATCACTTCCCGGCGGTGGGGCCACCATGCCGGGCCTCACTCGAACGGGTCGAACGCGCCGGGGTGCGCGCCCCTCGGGCGCCGTCGACGTGCCGTGCGGGAGAGGCGGGAACGGCAAAGCCGGGCGGGAAACGGCAAAGCCCCGGTTGGACGGGGGATTCCAACCGGGGCCTCTGGCCGTGACACGAAGGGCGGTCACCTCCAGGGGGGGGACCTTGGGGACCGGGCCCCTTCGCCGTCACATACGTATGAACGATAAACCTTTCCCCCACGTTCCGAGCATTCCCAAGTGGGACATGTGAGGCATCTCACCCACTATCGGGTGTCTTGTCAGTCCTTCTCGGGACGGTAGACGGCGCCCGGCTCGGCCCTGCCGGGGGCGAGGAGCTCCGGCACCGTCACGAAGGTGAAGCCTCGCCGCTTCAGCTCGTCGATGATCGACGGGACGGCCGGGACCGTGCCGTCGTATATGTCGTGGAGCAGGATGATTCCGTCGCCGTGCGCCTGTTCGAGGACGCGTCGGCGTATGAGCGCCGAGTCGGTGGTGGAGTAGTCCTTGGCGGTGATGCTCCAGAGGACCTGGGCCAGCCCGAGTTCCTTGCTGACGTCGGACACCGTGCCGTCGGTACGGCCCTGCGGCGGGCGCATGAGGGTGGGCTTGCGGCCGGTGATCTTCTCGACGGCGTCCTGGGTGCGGGACAGCTCGTCGCGCACCCCCGCCTCGTCGAGGTCGGTCAGGATGCGATGGGTCCAGGTGTGGTTGGCGACCTCATGGCCCTCGTCGGCGATGCGCTTGACCACCTCGGGGTAGCGGTCGACGTGCTTGCGGCCGAGGAGGAAGAAGGTCGCGGGGACCTGCTTCTCCTTGAGGATGTCGAGGAGCCGGGGGGTGTCCTTGCCCGGTCCGGCGTCGAAGGTCAGCGCGATGCACTTGACCGCGGCGCAGTCGACGCGGCGGGTCGTGGAACCGGCCTTGCCGTCGCCTCCACCGCCCTCCCGAGCGTCCTGCGGGGTGACGGTGTCGACTCCGCAGCCCGCGAGCGTCAGCATCAGCGACGCGGCGGCGAGCAGGACGGTGGCCGTCCCCCGACGTCGGCCCGGCCTGGATCGGAACATGGTGGAACCCGCTTTCCCCTCGGTGTCTTCGATACGGCCGGATACCGCCTGGTCAGGGCGTGACTCACGGCCGACCGAAGCACTCTACACACGGTGTATACCGGGGAAGTCGGCGGGGCCCTTCGAGGCAGCGGGCACAGACGAACCCCGGACGGCGCCCGTCCGCTCCGTCCGGGGAGTTCGCGCCTGCCGCTCAGCGGGAGGCGAGCAGCAGTCGGGCCTCGGTCTCCTGGTCACCGGACACGGACTGCAGGGACTGGATGTCGAAACCGGCGGCGAGCACCTTCTCGACCTCGTCGACGGCGTGGTAGCCACCGGTGAGCGTGACCCCGACCAGGGAGGTCAGCGGGGTGGGACGCACCTCCTGATGCCGTCCCTTGGCCGTGTCGAACGTGGCCGTCCAGACAGTGGGGCTGGGTCCCGTGGCCGCCTGCGGACCGGGCGCCGTCATGTCCTCGAGCTCGAAGACGCCGTCGAGGACGCCGAAGACGGTCTGGGCGTCCTCCCGGCCGCAGTCGTTCAGCTGCACGGTGACGTCGGTGTCGATGTGCAAGTCGTACACGTCGCTCATCTCCTCGCCGCCCGCCGGGCGCTCGCGGCACCCGCGCTCGTCGTACCGGCGCTCGTCGTGCCACGACTCCAGCATCCCTCTCGGGACGGAGTCGCGCGAGGTCCGACCGGCCTCTCAGTGCCGGCCGACGACCTCCTCGACCGTGTCGGCCTCCGAGGCCGGCTTGTCGGGCCGGTGGCGCACGACGCGGGCGAAGCGGAGGGTGACCCCGGCCGGGTAGCGGGTCGAGGTCTGGAGTCCGTCGTAGGCGATCTCCACCACGAGTTCGGGCCGCACCCGCACGGTGAACCCGTCGTCCTCCACGGTGAGCGCACCGAGCCGTTCGGTCTGCCAGCGAAGCATCTCGTCGGTGAGCCCCTTGAAGGTCTTGCCGAGCATGACGAAGCCACCGTCGGCCGCGCGGGCGCCGAGATGGAGGTTGGAGAGGAGCCCGGTCCTGCGTCCGTGGCCGCGCTCGGCGGCGAGGACGACGAGGTCGAGAGTGTGGACGGGCTTCACCTTGAGCCAGGTGCGGCCCCTGCGGCCGGCCACGTACTGCGCGTCCAACGCCTTGACCAGAGCGCCCTCGTGCCCTCGCGCCAGTGTGTCGGCGAAGAACCGCTCGGCCTCCGCCACCTGCGCGGGGTCGGCCGGGTCGGTGACGAGCACACGGCGGACCCGCTGCGACTCGGGGAGCAGCCCGGCGAGGACCTGGTGCCGCTCGCGGCCCGAGCGGTCGATCAGCCCCGTGCCGTCGACCGCGAGAACGTCGAAGAAGACCGGTGTGAGGGGCAGGAGGGCCTGTGCACCGGCCACGTCGGTGCGGGACCCGACCCGGGCCGCGATGGACTGGAAGGACACGGGGCGTCCGGTGCCGGGGTCGAGGGCGATCACCTCGCCGTCGAGGATGAACCCGTCCGCGGGCACGGCGCGGGCGGCCGCGACCACTTCGGGGAGGCGGTCGGTGATGTCGTCGAGCGAACGGGTGTGGACCCGGACCTCGTCCCCGCGCCGATGGACCTGGATCCGGATGCCGTCGAGCTTCTCCTCCACGACACAGGCCCCGAGGGCGGCGATCGCCTCCGTCACGGATGCGGCGGTGTGCGCCAGCATGGGCTGCACGGGGTTGCCGACCCGCAGGGTGAACCGGTCGAGGGCGGCGGCCCCCTCTGCCAGCACCGCCTGGGCGACCGGGGGCAGTGCGCCTTCGAGCATCACGGCGCGCCGCAGTTCGACGGCGGGCACCGCGGCCGCCAGGGCGACGCCCTCCAGGGCGATGGCGTCGAGGGCCCCCTGGCGCACCTCCCCCGTCAGCAGCCTCAGCAGGAGCTGTTGTTCGTCGTGGGTGGCGGCAGCGAACAGGGCGTGCACGAGCCGGGTCCGCTCCGCTCGTGCGCCGGCTCCGGAGACCGCCGCCAGCTCCGTCATCACCTCGTCGACCTGTCCGAGCGTGAGGCCCGGCCTCTCGACGGGCGGAACGGCGGGAGGCACCACGCCCTTGAGGACGCTCCACCCGACGCCGATCCGCCCCTGGGGGAGCCGGCCGGACAGATACGCGATGACGAGAGGACTCTCCTCCGGGGCCGCCTCCGCGAACAGCTCGGCCAGCAGGCCGATCTTGCGCGAACGTGCGGAGGCGGCGGTGACCTCCCGGGACACCTCGGCGACACGGGCGAGCAGCATGGCCCCATCCTCCCCCACGACTTCCGGCCCGCGCACGCCGACACCACCGCGCCACCGCGCCACTGGTCGCAGCCGATCGGGACGACCGTCCTCATATCCGTAGGCGTCAAGGCCAGGACACCGGGCGCCTCCTTCGCCCGGCCCGCCCGGCGTCCGGCCTCCTGCGGCGGAGGCGGTCGAGAAGCCTGGTCCGGGCCGGACGGCCCGGCGGCCGGTCCGCCGTCACCGCACGCGGGAGCGGAACCGAGGACGGGATCGGGGGCGGGAGCTGCGTCGGTGCCGGTGTCGCCGACGGTGCCGGAGGTGCCGATACTCGCGTCGGTGTGGGTGCCGGAGGAGACGCCGGTGGCGATGTCGGAGGAGGTGTCGAAGCCCGCGTCGATGCCGGTGCCGGAGGAGGTGCCGAGACCCGCGTCGGTGCCGTTGCCGGAGGAGGTGTCGGTGTCCGCGTCGATGCCGGTGGCGGGACCGGTTCCTGCGGTACGAGGGCCCAGCGGGCGGCTCCCACCCCTGACACCCCGCCCCGCACGAAGGCGCCGGCCTCGCCGGGATACGGGGCCGATCGTTCGCCCCGCGCCTCGTCCAACGCCATCGCCAGGCTCATCCGCTGCCAGAGGATCTCGTCCGGGTCGTCGGCACGGACGAGCCGCTCGGCGATCTCACGTGCCGCCGTCGCCGCCGGCATCCCCGGCGGCGGGGGCGGGCGCAGCCGGTCGAGGTGGGCACGCTCGTAGGGGTCGTCGACGACCTCGGCCACCTGGACCGGGTCCAGCATCGAGGCGATGGCCGCTGCCCTCGCCCAGGGATCGTCCGTCGTGCGGAGCAGCACGGAGAGCCGCCGCGCCCGCCAGTTCCTGGGCCGCAGGTCCTCGTGCGCGGCGAGGCGTTCACGAAGGTCGGGGGGAAGCCGTCCCGTGAGCAGCGCCGGGCAGGCGAGGCCGAACTCGGCGACCTCCTCCGCGACGTACGTCCACACCACGGCCCGGTACCGGTTCAGCGAGAACCGCACCGGACTGACGTGCCCCGTCCTGGCCAGTCTGCCGAACCGGTCCGGGGTGATCTCCAGGAGTGCGGCGGCCTCCCGCGTACCGACCGCGCGCACCCGATCCCGCAGGCCGGTCGGAAAGTCCGGCGCTGCCCTGAGCCGGTCGAGTTCGGCCCGCTCGATCCGCGGCCGGCCTCCGCCGCTCTCTGCGGTCGGCACGGTCCTCACGAGACCCAGCTGGACCGCGAGCCGGAACTCGTCGCGCCCCAGCCCCAGTTCCTGTGCGGCCCGCGCCGGTGTCACCGTGCGCGCCCTTTCGTCCACCGTCATCCCGTCGCCCTCCCCCGTACGTCCGTCCCTGTCTTCTCGGGCCGCGGATCCTTCCGCGCCCCACAGGAAAGTAACGCAGAGTGACGCCCCTCGCACGGCCTGTGGATAACCCCTTGTGGAAAACAGGCCGGGAGAAACGCGGCGACCCAGGGCTCAGGGGTCGCTCAGGGTGTCAGAGCACGCCGCCGCCCGGTAGGCCCGGCTGCCGGGCCGCCACGCCGAGGTGTTCGCCGACGCGGTTGACCAGGAGGGTCATCTCGTACGCCACCTGGCCGACATCCGCTTCCGCCGCGCTCAGGACGCACAAGCAGCTGCCCTCCCCCGCCGCCGTCACGAAGAGCAGCGCCTCGTCGAACTCCACCATCGTCTGCCGCGCCCGGCCCGCCCGGAAGTGCCGGCCCGACCCCCGGGCCAGGCTGTGCAGGCCGGACGAGACGGCTGCCAGGTGCTCGGCGTCCTCACGGGCGAGTCCGCTGCTCACGCCCGTGACCAGTCCGTCGTTCGACAGCACCAGCGCGTGCCGTATGGATCCGACCCGCTGGGTCAGGTCGTCGAGCAGCCAGTCAAGTTCCTTGTCCAGCGCCATCAGTGGTCCTCCCCCTAGGTGGTGCGTCCCCGTCGGCCGGTCTTCCGTGGTCCTGCGGTCCCGTGCCGGCGGGGTCCGCCGTGTCGCCGTATCCCCGCAAGCCTTACGCACTGTCGTGAACAGGGCAAGCACTCCACCATGCCCGCACGTGCCGCCCGACCTCGCCTCAGCCGACGGTGTCGAGCAGCCGGGCGGTGTGCATCCGCCCGGCGTACTCGACGAGACGGATGAGCACCTCCTTCCCGGAGTCGCGGTCGCGCGCGTCGCACAGCACGACGGGCGTGCCGCGGTCCAGGTCGAGGGCGCGGCAGACGTCCGCCGCGCCGTACGTACGCGCGCCCGTGAAGCAGTTGACGGCGACCACGAAGGGGATCTTGCGATGCTCGAAGTAGTCGACCGCGGGGAAGCAGTCCTCCAGGCGTCGCGTGTCGGCGAGGACGACCGCTCCCAGGGCCCCCTGGGAGAGCTCGTCCCACAGGAACCAGAACCGGTCCTGGCCCGGCGTCCCGAAGAGGTAGAGGGAGAGCCCGGAGCGGATCGTGATACGGCCGAAGTCCATGGCGACGGTCGTGGTGGTCTTCTGGTCGATTCCGCCGGTGTCGTCGACGGACTCCCCGGCGCGGCTGAGCCGTTCCTCGGTGCGCAGGGGCCGGATCTCGCTGACCGCGCCGACGAGGGTGGTCTTGCCGACGCCGAAGCCGCCGGCGATCAGGATCTTCAGGGCGAGGGCGGTGGTGTCCGCCCCATCGTCCGTGTCGGTGCTCTCAGAGCGCTCGTAGGCCATCGATTACTTCCCTCAGGATTCTTTCGTCGGGGAGCTGCGCGGGCGGTACGGGGCGGCTGACGCGTACGAAGCCCGATTCGAGGAGGTCACCGAGGAGGACCCGGACGACGCCGACGGGCAGGTCGGCATCGGCGGAGAGTTCGGCCACCGACTGGGTCTCGGCCCGGCACAGGGCGAGCAGGGACCGGTGCTCGGGGCCGAGGAGCGACTCCTCGGCCGGTCCGGGCGGTTCGTCGTCGACGACGACGAGGGCGATGAGGTCGAACCGCACGTTGCTCGGTCCCGGCTTGGTGCGTCCGCCGGTCATCGCGTAGGGGCGTACGAGCGGTCCGGCGTCGGCGTCGTACCACTGACTGCCCGGCGCGGGCGGGCCGCCGCCGGTGCTGTCCTCGTTCATGGTCGTACTCCGGGTCAGCCGACGACGGGCGGGGTCACCGCGAGCCGCGGCGGGGTGTGGAGATGCTCCCCGACGCGTTTGACGAGGCGGGCCATCTCGTAGGCGATGAGGCCGATGTCGGCGCTCGCGGAGCTGAGGACGGTGAGGCAGGAGCCGTCGCCGGCGGCCGCGACGAAGAGGAAGCCGTCGTCCATCTCGACCATGGTCTGCCGGACGCCACCGGTGTGGAACTGGCGTCCGGCGCCCTTCGCGAGGCTGTGGAAGCCGGAGGCGATGGCCGCCAGGTGCTCGGCGTCCTCACGGCTGAGTCCGCTGGAGGCGCCCACGGCGAGTCCGTCGTTGGAGAGCACCACGGTGTGGCGGACCTCCCGGACCCGCATGACGAGGTCGTCGAGGAGCCAGTCGAGCTCGCCGGACCGGTGGGGGGAGATCCTCTCGTGGTCGATCATGCGTGGTCTCCTTCGGTACGGGGGTCGTCGGGGGGTGTCGTGCCATGGCGGAGGTCGTGGCCGGTTGCATTGCCGAACTCCGCGTGGGGGTCCGTACGCGGCCGGGTGGCGGGGCCCGCGATGGGGTCGCCGTCGACGCCGGTGCCGAGCGGGCGCCTGCCGGGGGCGGCGCCGCCGCCGCGCTGCCAGCCGTCCCGGTAGGCCGTCATCCGGTCCCGTACCCGCTCCGGGGTGCGGGTGTCCGCGTCGGGCGCGGACGGTACGAAGGCCGGTGCGGGGGCGGGTGCCTCGCGCAGCTGCGGGACGAGGCTCGCCTGCCGTACGCGACGGGGAAGTTCGGCCTCGGGTTCGCCCTGCCCGGGAGGCGGGCCGGACGGCTGTTCCCGTGTCGGCCGCGGTCCGGAGCCGCGGCGGCGCAGCTCCGTGACCCCGGCGGGCGGATGCCCGGACTCCGGCGGCGCGGCGAGTGCGGGGACGGCGGTCGGGCGTGGGAACGGCTGCGGTCCCGGTCGTGCGGACGGCGGGGCCTGGGGCGCGTCCGGAGGACGGGGGCCGCCCGTCTCCGGGGGCGGGTTCACGGGCCGGGGGCCGGCGGGCGGTCGCGGGGCGGTCCGGCCGGGTCCCGGGACGGGCTCTCGGTCGGCGGCGCTCGCGGTCGGAGAGTGGGCGGGCATGGGCGGGTCGGCCTGTCCCGGGGTGCGGGTGGCCTGGGCGCGGGCCATCGGGGGGCGGCCGAAGCGGCGCGCCTCGGCGCGGTGCTCCTCCTCGCGCTCGCGTGCGGCACGCGACTCGTCCGTACGCCGGTCGGCGCCGGGCAGGTCGGCGCCGCCGTGTTCGGGGGCGCCGCGCGTCCCCGCGACGGTGGTCCCGCCGTCGTCGGTGTGCGGGGCTGCCCCGTCGGCGGGCGTACGGGCGTCGCGCGCGTGCGGGTGTCCGAGAGGGGCCGGGCCGGGCGCCGGGGTGCCCCGGCCGGGTGGCAGCGCGCCCTGGAGCAGGTCCGTCGGGAGGAGCACGACGGCGGTCGTGCCACCGTACGGGGAGGTCCGTAGCTGGACCTTGATGTCATGGCGGGAGGAGAGCCGGCTGACCACGAAGAGGCCGAGCCGGTCGCTGTCGAAGAGGTCGAGGGCCTCGGACTGGGCGATGCGGGCGTTGGCCCCGGCGAGGGTCTCCTTTCCCATGCCGAGTCCCCGGTCCTCGATCTCCAGGGCGTATCCGTTGCCGACGGGTTCACCGCTGACGCGCACCTTGGTGTGGGGCGGGGAGAACTGGGCCGCGTTCTCTATGAGTTCGGCCAGGAGATGGGTGAGGTCGGCGACGGCGCCGCCGACGACGGCCGTCTCGGGGAGCCGGCGCACCTCCACGCGCGCGTAGTCCTCGATTTCGGAGACGGCGGCGCGGACGACGTTGGTGAGGGGGACGGGCATGCGCCAGGCACGGCCCGGTGCGGCGCCCGAGAGGATGATGAGGCTCTCGGCGTGGCGCCGCATCCGGGTGGTGAGGTGGTCGAGCCGGAAGAGGTCGCCGAGTTCGTTGGGGTCGTCGGCCCGTCGCTCCATGCTGTCCAGGAGGTTGAGCTGGCGGTGGACGAGGACCTGGCTGCGCCGGGCGAGGTTGACGAAGACCCCGGAGATGCCGCTGGCGAGTTCGGCGCGTTCGACCGCGGCGGAGAGGGCCGCGCGGTGGACGGTCGTGAGGGCTTCGCCGACCTGGCCGATCTCGTCCTGGGAGACGGGTCCCGGTGGTGTCTCCGCCCGGATGTCGAGCTCCTCTCCGGCGCGCAGTCGGCGCATGGCGGCGGGGAGTTTGCCGCGTGCGATGCCGAGGGCGGTGTTGCGGAGGCTGACGAGTTCGACGACGAGCCCGCGACCGATCCGCACCGAGATGACCAGCGAGGCGGCGACGGCCGCGAGGCCGAGGACGACCGCCGCGCCGCCCGCGCTGAGGGCACCGCCCGCGAAGGGGTCGGCCCGGTCGGCCGCCACGGCCCGCGCGTCGGTCTCGATCGCCGTGAGTGCGCTCCGTACGGCGGCGAGGGTGTCGTCCCAGTCGGCGGATGTGACCGTCTGGGCGGCCTCACGGCCGGGGGTCGCGGTCCGGATCCGGTCCTCCGCCCGGGTGAGCCGGGTGTGGTCCTCGCTCGCGGTGAGCCGGGTCCACGCGGCGCGTGCGGAGGCGAACAGGTCGGCGGTGGCCGAGGCGGTGAGGGTGCGTCGGGTCTCGACGGCGCCGGAGAAGGCGCGGAGCCGGTCCTCCGTGAAGCGGCCGCCGAGGTGGGCGGAGGCGAGGAGGGCGTCCTCGCGGGACAGCATCTCCCCGGCCCGGCCGAATTCCAGGAGTACGCGCGCGTCGGACCCCTGCTGGGTGTCCTGGATGCCGGTGAGGGCGCCGCCGACCGCGAAGGCGGCGGAGACGGCTGCCGTGTACTCCTCGTACACCTGGTCCCAGTCGGCCCGCCCGTCGGTGGCGGCGGTACGGAGCCGGGCGAGGCCCTCGACCTTGCCGACGAACGTGCCCACCCGCTCGCCGACGTCGCCGGGCAGGTCCCCGGTGTCGCCGACGGTGTGCGTGTCGTCCAGGCGGAGCCGGTCGACGACCTCGTCCGTGCGGCGTATCCGGTCCTTGAGTTCGGCGGCCCTGCCGGCGCCGGGGGCGGCGACCTGCCGTACGGCGGCGCGCCGTTCGGCCTGGAGGGCGGTGAGGGCGGCCGTCACGGGTTCACGGATCTCCGCGTCGACGCGTTGGAGCTGGCGGAGCCGGGCGACGTCCTGGGCGGTGGTGACGGTGGCGAATCCCCACAGCGCGAGGAGCGAGACGACCGGGACCATGAGCAGCGAGACGATCTTGGCGCGGACGGTGCGGGGCCGTAGGCCGCGACGCTCGGGGCGGAGCCGGCGCGGGGCGGGGGCGGGAGAGGTCGGGGGTACCTCGGCGGCGATCGCGTGTCCGGCGGCGGCGAAGGTCTGGGGAGCGGACTCCCGCGGCTCGTCGGCGGGCGGCCCGGCGTGCGCGCGCCGCCCGCGCGCGGCCCCCGTCGGCGGCGCCGTCGCCTCGGCGTCCTTGGTCTTGCGGGGAGTTCGCATGGCCTCCTCGTTCCGGCTGGGCTGTCTGGTGCGGTGGGTCCCTGGGGAGGGATGGGGCAGGAGGGGCGGCGGTCAGTGGGGCGTGCGGGCAGGCTGTGCCGTGCGGAAGCCGGGCGGGGCGACGTCGACGGCATGCTCGTCGGGCTCGGTGAAGCGCCCCGCGGAGGCGTACGCGGCCCGCTCCTCGGCCGTCGGGGAGAGGGCGACGAAGGCGGAGGTGATGAAGAGGTACGAACCGAGGCCGACCGCGAGCGGGAAGATGAACTGCATGACCGTGGCGCCCGGCAGGGTCGCGGCGGAGGGGACCACGTCCACCCGGACGGCGAGCATGCCTGTGTAGTGCATGCTGCTGACGGCCGCGCCCATCACGAGCGACGCGATGGCCACGGCGGCGGGCGAGTGGATGTGGAGGGCCGCCCACAGGGCCGCTGTCGCGGCGACGACGGCGATGAGGACCGAGAGCCCGACGAGTACGGGGTCGTACCGGACTTCGCCGTGGAGCCGGAGGGCGGCCATGCCCATGTAGTGCATGCTCGCCACGCCGACGCCTGTGGTCAGCCCGCCGATCAGGAGCGATCGGACCCTGTCACGGCCGTATCCGACGACGAACACGCCGACGCCGACGACGGCCATGGCGATGACGAGGCTGAGGATGGTGAGCGGAACGTCGTAGCGGATGTCGGTGCCGGTCACGCCGAAGCCGAGCATCGCCACGAAGTGCATCGTCCAGATGCCGGTGCCGAGGGCGGAGGCGGCGGTGAGCAGCCAGTTCCGTCGCGAGCGACCGGTCGCGTCGAGCGCTCGTACCGTGCAGCGCAGCCCGAGGGCGGCGCCGACGCAGGCCATCGCGTACGACAGTGCAGGTGTCAGCCAGCCGAAGGTGGCGTGGTCCAGGTGTCCCATGGCTCAGGGACGCTAGTGCGCATGGGGGGGCGCACCAGGGGCGCATTTCGAAAGCTGATGGAATATGACAGAGAGATGGTCCCGAACGATCGCGCCGGGCTCGAACGTGCACACAGAACGTCCACCCCGTCGGGTACGGAATCATGAGCGCATGAGCGATGACCCCACACACGTCCGAGAGTTCTTCGGCGCCCGTGCCGCCGACTGGGACCGCCGGTTCCCCGACGACGGCCCCGCGTACGCGGCGGCGGTGGCCGAGATCGGCCTGCGTCCGGGCGACGCCGTCCTCGACGCGGGCTGCGGCACCGGGCGGGCCCTCCCGCCGCTCCGCGCCGCCGTCGGCCCCTCCGGCACCGTACTCGGCGCCGACCTCACTCCCGAGATGCTCGAAGAGGCCGTCCGGTCAGGGCGGGACGGAAAGGGGGGTACCGCGACGCTGCTACTCGCGGACGTCGGCCGCCTGCCGGTACGCGACGGCGCGCTCGACGCCGTCTTCGGGGCCGGGCTCATCTCCCATCTCGCGGAACCGGCCGCCGACCTGCGGGAACTCGCCCGTGTCGTACGGCCAGGCGGCCGGCTCGCACTCTTCCACCCGATCGGCCGGGCCGCCCTCGCCGCCCGCCACGGCCGCCGGATCACGCCGGACGACCTGCGCGCCGAACCCCGGCTGCGCGCCGTGCTCGCGGAAGCCGGCTGGCGACTCGTCAGCTACGTCGACGAGGACACGCGCTATCTGGCCATGGCCGTGCGCGAGAGCTGAGACCTGGGGGCCGCACGAGGCCGTGCGGAGGACGAGCGGACCGAGTGCAGGTGGGCGCCCGGTCCGCGGTCCGGGGCCGATCACACCCGTGCGGCTTGGTGACTTCCACCGTCAACGCACCCTTCTGTCGCGGCACTTCACTCTCTACGGTGGATGTACCGGGCAGTGTGCCCGGGAAAGGCGGTGCGGCGTGGCACGGATACAGGAAAGACTGCGCAGGCTCCTCCCCTCCGCCCGGAGGGCGTCCGAGACGACCGCACCGTCGCCCCCACGCCCCCAGCACGGGCACAACCTCTTCGAGGCGGCGGCGGACTACGTGGCCGCGTGCGCCGAGGACGACGCGGCCAGGGCGGAGGAGGCCGCGGGACGGGTCTCCCCCGGGATGCTGACGTTCGGCGTCAACGAACTGGCATGCCGGGCCCTCCTCACCCTGGCCCGGGAGCGGAACGAGTCGCCGAACTCCGTGGCGCGGTCGCTGCTCGGTCTCCGGAGCGAGCGGGCGAGTCGGCCGGGGGCATCGGGGGGTGACGCCCCTTGAGAGCCGGCGTCACCGGCTTGGGTTCCGGCTCTGGCTCCCGCTTCGGCTTGGGCTCTGGCTCCCACTTGGGGTCTGGCTCCCGCTTCGGCTTGGGTTCTGGCTTCCTCTGGGGCCCTGGCTTCGGCTTCGGCTTCGGCTTCGCTCCAGCCAGTCGCCATCGGCCTTTCACCGGCCGCTGAGAGACATCCCGTCACAGGTCACGTCGTGTGAAGCCGCCGTGAAAACCCGGTGGAAGCGGTGTCAGTGCCCCCGCTTATGCTGCACCGGACTCATACACGGGGCCTGGGGAGGGCGCGGCGATGTTCGGCAAGTTGTTCGGCAGGGGTGCGGACGCATCGGCGGCGGATCCGCACGCCCTTCGCGTCACCCGCAGGCACAGGAACGGTACGTACACCCTGCGCGCACTCGGGGACACGCGGGTGCTCGCGCTGGTGGAGGCGGCCGACGCGGGTGACTGGGAAGCGGTGAAGGCGGCGCTCACCCCCTTCGACCTCGGCCGTGACCACCAGGTCCTGGGCGAGCTCGCCGATCTGGACGGCGTGCAGGACTGGATCGGCCGGGCCGTCGCCGAGGACAAGGAGCACCGTGCGACCGCCCTGCTGATATCCGGCGCGCGCCACATCACGTGGGGCTGGGAGGCACGCACCGCGGCGCGTGCCGTGGACGTCACGCAGGAGCAGTGGCGGATCTTCCACGAGCGGCTCGACCTCGCCGAGGAACAGTTGCTGGAGGCCGCCGAGTTGCGGCCGGAGTGGATCACTCCGTGGCGTCGCCTGCTCACCTCCGGCCGCGGCATGTCCCTGGGCGCCGCGGTCAACGAGACCCGGCGCGACGCCGCCCTGCGCCGCGACCCGCTGGACCTGGAGACCCACCTCGAGTGGCTGTCGCAGTTGCAACCCCGTTGGGGCGGCGAACCCGGTCAGGCCATGGCGTTCGCCCGTGACGCGCTCGCCCGCGCCCCGCGGGGGCACCGGCTCGGCTGTGTGATCGCCATGGCACACATCGAGGACTGGGTCGAGTCGGATCAGGCGGACTGTCTCGTGGACCCGGCGATCCAGGCCGAGCTGCGGGACGCGGCCGATCACAGCATCCTCCACCCCGGGCACCTGCGACTCCCGGGCTGGCAGCACGACTTCAACATGTTCGCCATGGCCCTGTCACTGGCGGGTGAGCGGCATACGGTCCGTCGGGTCTTCCAGGCGCTCGACGGCGCCTACACCACGTGGCCGTGGACCTACTTCGCGGAGCCCGAGAAGGAGTTCGCCCGCCGCCAGCGCCGCTCCTGAGCGCGACGCCGACCGCGCACCCGCCCGCCCCCCGGACCGACCCGGACGCGCGGACCCGACTCCGCACCCGCCGGACCCGTCCGCGCCCACCCCCGTACCCGCCCGCGCCCCGCCGCCCCTCCCACCCCGGACTGCCCGATGACTCTGCCCGACTCCTCCGCCGACCGCACCTTCCAGGTGGATCTGCGCGGCCTCGTCGACCTCCTCTCCCACCACCTCTACTCCAGCCCCCGCGTCTACCTGCGCGAACTCCTGCAGAACGCGGTGGACGCGCTGACCGCCCGGCACGGCCTCGAACCGGGCGCCCCCGCCGACGCCTTCGGCATCCGTCTGTACGCGGACGGCTCGGTGGTACGCGTAGAGGACGACGGCGTCGGTCTCACCGAGGCCGATGTGCACACCTTCCTCGCCACCATCGGCCGCAGCAGCAAGCGCGCTGATCGGATCGCCGAGCAACGCGGCGACTTCATCGGTCAGTTCGGCATCGGTCTGCTCTCCTGCTTCCTGGTCGCGGACGAGATCCACGTCCTGAGCCGCTCCGCCCGCACCCCCGACGCGCCCGCAGTGGAGTGGCGGGGGCGAGGCGACGGCAGCTACACCGTCCGTACCCTGCCCGCTTCCACCCGCCCCCGGCCCGGCACCACCGTCACGCTGACGCCGCGCGCCGACGCGGGCGAGTGGACCCGGCCGGCGCGGGTGCGCGCGCTGGCCAAGCACTTCGGTTCGCTGCTGCGGCACCCGGTCACCTTCGACGACGGCACGGGCGGCCCGGGCGCGCCCGTCAACCCCGAGCAGGCGCCCTGGACCCGTACGTACCCCACGCCGGGGTCCCGCGCGCGGGCGCTCGCCGCGTACGGCGAGGAGGTCTTCGGGTTCACACCGCTGGACACCATCGAGCTGGACCTGCCGGCCGTAGGCCTGAAGGGCATCGCGTGCGTGCTGCCGGAGGCGGTGCCGGCCGGGCGCCGCCACGGTCACCGCGTGCACGTCAAGGGCATGCTGCTGTCCGAGCAGGCCGAGGAGATCCTGCCCGAGTGGGCGTTCTTCGTCCGCTGCGTCGTCGACGCCGAGAGCCTGCGTCCGACGGCGTCCCGCGAGTCCCTGTACGAGGACGACACCCTCGCCGCCGTCCGCGACGCCCTCGCCGAGAGGCTGCGCGCATGGATCGCCAGGGCCGCCGCGAGCGACCCCGACCTGCTCGCCCGCTTCCTCCAGACCCACCACCTGGCCGTGAAGTCGCTCGCGGTGCACGACGACGAGATCCTGCGGATGCTGCTGCCCTGGCTGCCGTTCGAGACCACCGACGGGCACACCACCCTGGACGAGTTCGCGCGCACCCACCGCACGGTGCTCGTGACGTCGAGCGTGGAAGAGTTCCGGCAGGTCGCGGCGATCGCCTCGGCCGCCGGGCTCGGCGTCGTCAACGGCGGCTACACCTACGACCGCGAGCTGGTCCACCGGCTGCCCGAGATCCGCCACGAGGTCAGCGTCGCCGACCTCGACCCGGCGACCCTCACCGCCCATCTGGACCCCGTCGACCGGGAGACGGAACTGGCCGCGGCGGCCTACCTCGCCCGTGCGCGCGACGCCCTCGCCGTCTTCGACTGCGACGTCGCGCTGCGGACCTTCCAGCCCGCCTCCGCCCCCGCCCTCCTCATCGACAGCCGCGAGGCCCGGCACGAGCGCACCCGCTCCCAGCTCGCCCGCGAGCAGGAGGGCGGCCTGTGGGGCGACATCCTCGGCGCCCTGCGCCAGGAGGCCCCGCGGGCCCAGCTGATCCTCAATCAGCTCAACCCGCTGGTCCGTACCGCTGTCGCCATCGACGAGCCCGAGCTGGCCCGTACCAGCGCCGAAGCCCTCTACGGGCAGGCCGCGCTGCTGTCCCGGCGCCCGCTCAGGCCCTCCGAGTCGAGCCTCATCAACCGTTCCTTCCTCGACCTTCTCGCCCACGCCCTCCGCAAGGACAGCTGACGATGCCGACCGCACCCCAGACCACCGACGAGCTGTACCAGGCGCTCCAGGAGAACCACCAGCGGCCCTACGGTCGTACCCGCACCGTCACCGCCGAGGAACTGGTCGAGGCCGCCGAGCAGTTCGGAGAGCCCGTACCGCTCGCGCGGGCGCTGTTCGAGCTCCAGGAGGCGTACACCTACGGCTCCGAGCCCCGGAAGTCCCCCGTCGTCTTCGCCCGGCTGCTCACCCTCTTCGACGAGCAGCCCGACGTCTTCGACGAGCGGCTGCGCCACCAGCTGTTCTGGCGGTTCAAGTGGGTGGCCAACGCTCTGCGCGCGCTGCCCGAGATTCCGCTGACCAGCCTGCGCCAGTGGCTCACCGAGATGCGCGAGCGGTACGAGAAGGCCGGCCTCGGCCTCCAGCCCTACTACGGACAGGAGTACCAGCTCGCCGCCCACCGGGGTGAGGACTCGACCGCCGCCTACGAACTGTGGGCGGGCCGCGCCCGCACCCGGCTGAGCGACTGCGAGGCCTGCGAGACCTGCGAGCGCGCCCTCCACCACCTCGCGGCGGGCGACGACGAGCGGGCGCTGCGCGCCTGGGAGCCCGTGCTGGCCGGCAAGGAGTCCTGCCAGGAGGAGCCGGCCCGCTCCGTCTCGTACGCGCTGCTGCCCCTGCTGCGTGCGGGAAGCACCGACCAGGCGCGCGAGCTGCACCTCGCCGGCTACCGTGCCTGCCGCCGCAACCCCTCGATGTCCGGAGAGGTGGGCCGGCACCTGGAGTTCTGCGCGCTCACCGGTAACGAGGCCCGTGGCCTGGAGCTGCTGGCGGAGAACCGGAACCTGTTCGACGAGGTGGACTCCCCGCTGGACCAGCTCGACTTCCTCACCGGCGTCGAAGTGCTCCTGCGGCGGGTCGAGCTCCTCGGCCACGGCGAACTGCCCGCCGCCGGCTACGCGGGCCGCACCTGGACGGTGGCCGGCCTGCGCGCCGAGGTGGGGAACCGCGCCGACGACCTCGCCGCCCGCTTCGACGCGCGGAACGGAACCACGGCCCACGCCGACCGTCGCCACGTCCGCCTCGACCGTGCCCCGCTCCTGGACGCCCTGGAACTGACGCTGCGCAGCCGCGGTCTCGACGACGTGGCCCCGGCCGTCCCGGTCGCCGCGCCCGCAGCGCGCACGGCCGCCGCCGAGCCCGAGACGCTGTCCGAACTCATCCTCCGGGCCAGGGCCCTGGACGCGCAGGGGCATCCGGACGCGCAGGCCTGCTGGGCGCGCCTGCGCGTCCTCGCCGGCGCCCGCGACTACGTCCACCCCGACGACCCGGCCGTCGGCCCGCTCGTACGGCTGCGCGCCGATCTGCTGGCCGACGAGGCGATGCGGTTGGGCGACGACGAGCGCGATGTCGCCGTCGGCCTGTACGAGGAGGCCGCGGGCCTGTACGAGGACGCCGAGGAGCCTGGGGACGCGGTGGTCGAGCGCGCCGCCGCCCTGCTGACCGCCGCCGAGATCGCGGCGGAGGACGCCGGCGGACCCGAGGCGAAGGCCGGCGCGGAAGGCGCCGCCGGCGCCGGGGCGGAGACGGGTGGCGACGGACCCGAGGCGAAGGCCGGTGCGGAAGGCGGCCACGGACGCGAGGAGGAGGGCGGCGCCGAAGACGCGCACGATCCCGCGGCGGAGACCCACGGACCCGCGGTGAAGGCCGGCGCGTTCACCAGCGCCTACGAGGCCATCGTCCGTCTGCACGAGGAGACGGCCGGGCTCGCCCCGCACCAGGAGGCTCGACTGCTGCGCATCCGGGCCTCCGCGCTCGGCCTGCGCCTCCAGACGTCGGGGAGCGAGGAGCACGTCGCTCCGGTCTTCGCCGAGGCGGACCTGCTCCACGCTTTCGCCACCCGGTACGACCTCGTCGGGCAGGTGTCGAACGCCCTGCTGGTGCGGGCCAGCGCCCACGCCATGTCCGGCGACCTGACCGGCGCGGTCACCGAGATCGACGCCCTGCTCGACCGGCTCAGGACGCACGGCCCCGCCTGGCACCTGCCCCGCACGCTCGGGCTGCGCGGTCGGCTCCAGCTCGGCCTGCGGGACGCCGAGGCCGCGTACGCGGACCTGTCCGAGGGGGTACGCCTGGCCGCCGACTGGCCGGTCGACGCGGTCGACACCCCCCGCCTCCACGGCGACCTTGCCGAGGCCTGCATGCACCTGGGCCGCCCGGACGAAGCGCTGCGTCATCTGACGCGCTCCGCCGAGCTGGGGCTGCGGCGCGGCAACCGGGTGGACGCGTTCTGCGCCTACAGCAACGCGGCCCAGCTCAGCCTGGACCTGGGCCGGGTCGAGGACTGCATCGCGCTGCTCGACTCCCTCCTGGCCGAACCGGACGTGGTCGCGGGTGAGCTGGACGACCGGCTCGTCGCCCAGCTGCGTCTGACCCGCGCCCGCGCGCTGCACGCCGGGGAGGACCTCAAGGCCGCCACGGCGGAGTTCGTCGCCCTCGCGGCCGAGTCGGCCGGGTGGGACGACGACCCGGGTAGCCACGCCATGATCGCCGCCGAGACGGCCACGCTCCTCGGCGAGTCCGGTGACTTCGGCCGGGCCCGCGGGGCCGTGGACCAGGCACTCGCCGCCCACGCCCGGGCTCCGCGCTACGAGCAGCTCAGCAACTGCCTGCGCGAACTGGCCCGCCTCCAGTGCCAGCAGCAGGGCGCCGACGGTCTGACGGGCGCCCTCGTCTTCCTCGCCGACGCCGGCAAGGTCGCCGACGAGGCCCGCGCCGCCGCGTACGAGGCCCGTGGCCGCTCCCTGGACACCGCCCTCGCCTACGAACACGGGCGGGTGAACGCCCTCGCGGGCGAACACGAGGACTCCCTCGCCGCCCTGGAGAAGGGCCTCGCCCTGCTCGGCGAGCCGGGCCCCGAGGACGACCGCGCCGGTGAGTGGGCCGAGTGCGTCCGGCTCGCGGGTGTCGTGGAGGGCATCTATCTGGAACGTCTCGCCCCCGCCCTGTCCCGCATCGACGCGGCGATCTCCCACCTGACGGCCCTGGGCCACACCGAGGTGACCGAGCCGCTGACCGCGCTGGCGGCCAGGCTGCGCGACGAGTGACGACGCCCCCTCGGCGCCTGCGTCGCCGTGCACGCTCCCCCGCCGGCGGCAGGGCAGGGTGCACGGCGACGCAGGTCACGGCGCCGGACTATGGACATGTCTCCCTCCTCACTGGTTAAGGTGCGCCGACAACCGGATGGGGAGGCAAGCGTGGCTGGGACGGACCCGAGCGCGGACGCCGAGGCCGTCGGCGACGCCGACGCGCTGTTCGTGCTCACAGCGGCACTGCTCACACCGGCGCGGTTCCCGAGCGTGCTCGGTGACGACTATCCGGCGGCCTGCGCGGCGCTCGGCCTCGAACCGTACGCCGAGGGGTACGGGCTCGTGTTCGGCCAGGACGGGCTCGGGGCGCGCTGGACGGTCGTCGTCGACGACGTGTCGCTCGTCGCGGTGGCCATCTCCTCCTGGGACTGCGGCATGGCCTACGACCTGTCGCCCGCCGAGCACACGGTGGTGGCGGGGCTGCCGGGTTGGCCGCTCGCCGTGGTGACCCGGGCGCCGGGAGTGGCGGCGCCGCACGATCCCGAGCCGGAGGAGGGCGATCCCGCTCCGCTCGTGCCGCCGTCCGGCGACGAGTGGGGTCCGGCCCAGCGCCGCCTCGGTGCCGACGAGGTGGCCCTCCAGTGGGCGACGTGGCGGGCCCAGGTGAGCGACGTTCCAGCGCCCGGGGAACAACCGACGGGCCCGGTCGGCGCCGCGGAGCCCGTCACCGGCACCGGCACCAGCACCAGCACGGATCCCGCCCTCGACACCTACGCGCGCGTGGCTCCCGACACCGGCGAGAGCGTGGCTCCCGGCGTGAGTGCGGGCACGGCTCCCGGCACCGGCGGGAGCGTGGATCGCGGCCAGGCCGAGGGTGCGTCCTTGGCGCCGGGGAGCGGGGCGGTCCGTGACCCGTACGACGGCGTCCGGAGGGCGCTCGACGACCTCCGGCGCTACCTCGTGGAGCCGCCGCCGGTCGGTCGGGTGCGGTCCGTGGCCGGTGCGGAAGGAGGCGTGCGTACGCTGCGCGCGGACGGCCCAGGATGGTCGCTCGTGGCCCGGGCGGACGACATGGCCTTCGTCCTGCTCGACGAGCTGCCGGGCGAGGTGCTGCCGGTGGCGCGGGGCGCGCGGCTGCCCGCGCTCCTCGAAGGGCTCGACGCGATGGCCGTACGCCCGTCCTGACCGCCTGAACCGTCTGTCCGACCTCCCGGGCCCCCGACCCCAGGCCCTTCCGAGCGGGCGGTGCGGACCCCCGGGCCGGGTCAGGTCCTGGGCGACCGGCACCCCGGGCATCACTTCACGCGTGGTCGTTCCGGCCCTGCTCGGCCCACTCGGAGCGCAGCGGCGTGCCCACCTCGTGCAGGTGGCCGAGGGCCTGTCGGTACGAGTCGACGAAGCCGGTCTCGGTGTACGGCACGCCCAGGGCGGCGCAGTGGGACCGGACGGCGGCCTGGGCGAGGCGCAGATGGGGTCGCGGCATGCTGGGGAAGAGGTGGTGCTCGACCTGGTAGTTGAGCCCGCCGAGGAACCAGTCGGTCAGCGCGCCGCCCCGGATGTTGCGCGAGGTGAGCACCTGGCGCCGCAGATGGCCCCAGCTGTCGCCGTCGACGTGCTCGTCCGGCCGCTCCATGCCCTTGTGGTTCGGGGCGAACGCCATGCCCAGGTGTACGCCGAACACCATCTGATGGACGAGGGCGAACACCAGGGCCTGCGCGGGGGTGAGGAAGGCGAGCAGCAGGGCCGTGTAGCCGGCGAAGTGGGCGAGGAGCAGCGCGCCTTCGACCAGCCGTTCGCGCCGGGTGCGGCAGGGACCGTCCTTGGCCAGCAGGGCCTGGACCCCGTACACCTTGAGCGCGATGCCTTCCAGGGTGGTCAGCGGGAAGAACAGCCAGGCCTGGTGACGGGTGAGGAATCCGCGCAGACCCGTGCGGCCCGCCGTCTGGTGCTCGGCGAAGACGAGGATGTCGGCCGCGACGTCGGGGTCCTTGTCGAGGTGGTTGGGGTGGGCGTGGTGGCGGTTGTGCTTGTCGTTCCACCACTCCCGGCTCATGCCGAGGAGGAGGTTGGCGTGGACGAGCTGGATGATCCGGCTGATCCTCCGGTTCGCGGTGATCTGGGCGTGGCCGGCGTCGTGGCCGACGAAGGCGGCCCGTGCGGAGAGCAGTGCGAGCGGTACGGCGAGCGGAAGCGCCCACCAGGAGGGGCCCGTCAGGGCGAGACCGGCCACCACGGCGGCGATGCCGAGGAGGTTGACGGCTATGCCGCGGGCGTACCAGCCGGGGCGGTGTTCGAGGAGGCCCTGCTCCCTCACCATCCGCAGGAGCGGGGTGAACTCACTGCCGCCCCTGGCTCGGGCGGGCGCCGCGGCGGGGGCGGCGGCCGGGGGCAGGACGGTGGCCTGGGCCATGGAGGGCTCCGGTTTCTGTCGGTCGGGCTCCGGTGACGGTTCGGTCGGTGAGCGCCTACCCCGAACGTACGGGTACGTGATCGTCCGGAGCGATGGCGTCACCACCCGGTCCGGGTGGGGGGTCGTCCGGGGGCCGGGGGTGGGGAGAACCCCACTCCCCCAGCTTGTGGTGTGGATCACTCGACGAGGGTGCGCGTCGGATCCGTCGAGCGAGGTATCCTCGGCCGCTCAGTCTTCAGGTAGTCAAATTTGAGGAATGCGTTGTCGCTGTCGCCCGGACCCGATGATTCCGCCCGCGAAACCCCCCGTGAAACCACACGGGACCCCCTCCTCGGACTCGCCCACCACTCCGCCGTCTTCCTCCCCGCCGATCCGCCGCGCGCGGGCCGGATCGCCTTCTGGTCCCCGGACGGTGAGAGACTCCCGGACGTACGGGACGGCGTGGGCGGCTCGGACACGGCGGTCACGCCGGGCGGCTCCGGTGCGGCCGGCGGGTCGAGTACGGCGGGCACCCCAGGCGCCTCGGGGCCGGCGGACGCACCAGGCTCGGCGGGGCTCGTCACGGACCTCGCCCCGGTGGAGCTCACGGTCGTGGACGGCGCCACCCTCCGCCCCCTGACCGTCCCCGCCCTCACCCTCCCCGTACGGGACGCCCTGCCGCTGCTCGCCCGCGCGCGGTTCTCCGCCACCGCGTCCCCCGCGACCGCCTTCTGGGGTGCCGCCTCGCTGCTCGCCCTCGGCTTCGTCGCTCGCGGGCTGCTCCTGCCCGGTCTCACCTCCGACGACATCGACGCCTGGCGCGCCGGTCCGCTCGGCCCCGAGGACTTGGCGGAACTGCGGACGCTCGCGGCGTCGATGCCACCCGCGGCCCACGCCGTACCGCTCTCCGCGGACGAGCCGCCGCAGCTGCCGGAACCCGAGGCGCTGCTCCGGGCCTTCGCCGACGCCGTCGCGGACACCCTGCCCCGTACCCCCGCCGCTCGACTCGCCGCCGACGGACCCGCGTTCGCGGCCGACGAACCGCAGCGGATTCCCGGACAGCGGACGTGGGTGGCCGACGTGGCGGCGGTGCACGACGCGGGCGTCCGGCTGTCGCTCCGGCTCGAACTCCCCGGCTTCACCGCCCAGGCCGAGGAGGCGCCGGCGTTCCGCGCGGTCCTGCAACTGCACGCCGTCGCCGACCCGACGCTGGTCGCGGACGCGGCGGAGGTCTGGGCGGGTTCCGGCCGGGACGGGGCCGCCTTCGGCCCACGGGTCCGGATGGACGTCCTGCTCGCGCTCCGGCGCGCCGCTCGTGCGTGGGCCCCGCTGGCGCCCCTTCTGACGGCGGCGGTTCCCGACACCGTCGAACTCGCCGACGAGGAGGTCGCGGAGCTGCTCGGCGCGGCGGGCCGGGACCTCGCCGCGGCCGGTGTCCAGGTCCACTGGCCGCGCGAACTCACCGACCGGCTGACCGCCGGCGCGGTGATCGGCCCGGTCGGCGCGGACACCCACGGGGAGCCCGGCTCGGTCGGCGTGTCCCGGTCCGCCGGACAGCCCGACGGCACCGGGTCCGCCGAGGAGCCCCGGGCCGTCGGGTCCACCGGGGTCCCCGGCGACCCCCGGTCCACCGCGGGCGCTCAGGGCACTCGGTCCGCCGGAGCGCCCGCCGGTGCCCCGTCCCCCGGAGGCGCCCTGGCCGGCGAGGAGTTCACCGGGTCCCCGTCCTCGTCAGGGCTGCCCTCCTTCCTCTCCGCGGACGCCCTGCTCGGTTTCCACTGGCGCTTCGCCGTCGGTGATCAGGAGTTGACCAGGGCCGAGCTCGACCGGCTCGCCGAGGCCGGGCGGCCCCTCGTGCGCCTGAGGGACCGCTGGGTGCTCGTCGACCCGGCCGAAGTGCGCCGGGCGCGTGCCCAGCAGGACCGCAAGGTCACGCCGGTGGACGCCCTTTCGGCCGTCCTCACCGGCACCACCGAGATCGAGGGACAGCTCGTCGAGGTGGCGGCGACCGGCTGGCTCGAACGCCTGCGGCAGCGGCTCGCCGAACCCGAGGGCAGCCGCCCCGAGGTGTCCCAGCCGCCCGCGCTCGCCGCGAACCTCCGCGACTACCAGCTGCGCGGCCTCGACTGGCTGCACCGGATGACCTCCCTCGGTCTCGGTGGCTGTCTCGCCGACGACATGGGACTCGGCAAGACGATCACGGTGATCGCGCTGCATCTGCACCGTCAGTCCGACCCGGCAGCCGCAGGGCCCACCCTCGTCGTCTGCCCGACCTCCCTCATGGGCAACTGGCAACGGGAGATCGAGAAGTTCGCGCCCGGCACGCCGGTGCGCCGCTTCCACGGCGCGACCCGCGACCTGGAGGACCTCACCGACGGCGGCTTCGTCCTCACCACCTACGGCACCATGCGGCTCGACGCGGCCCGGCTCGCCGCGCGGAGCTGGGGGCTCGTCGTCGCGGACGAGGCGCAGCACGTCAAGAACCCGTACTCGGCGACGGCCAGGCAGCTGCGGACCATCGGCGCACGCGCGCGCGTGGCGCTGTCCGGCACCCCCGTGGAGAACAACCTCTCCGAGCTGTGGGCGATCCTCGACTGGACGACGCCGGGGCTCCTCGGCAGCCTGGGCGCGTTCAGGACCAGGTTCGCCGCCGCCGTGGAGGGCGGCAGGGACCCGGCCGCCGCCGCGCGACTCGCCGCGCTCGTCCGGCCGTTCCTGCTGCGCCGCCGCAAGTCGGACCCAGGTATCGCGCCCGAGCTGCCACCGAAGACGGAGACGGACCGGGCCGTGTCCCTGACACCGGAACAGGCCGGCCTCTACGAGGCGGTGGTGCGGGAGACCCTGGCGGCGATCTCCGAGGCCGACGGCATGGCGCGGCGCGGCCTGGTCGTGAAACTGCTGACGGGACTCAAGCAGATCTGCAACCACCCGGCGCAGTACCTCAAGGAGGAACGGCCGAGGATCGAGGGCCGCTCGGGCAAGCTGGAGCTGCTCGACGAGCTGCTCGACACGATCCTCGCCGAGGGCGCGTGCACCCTCGTCTTCACCCAGTACGTGGGGATGGCCAGGCTCCTGGAGACGCACCTCGCCGCGCGGGGCGTGCGGACGCAGTTCCTGCACGGCGGGACACCGGTCGCCGAACGCGAGGCGATGGTCGCCCGTTTCCAGGACGGGGAGGTCCCGGTCTTCCTCCTCTCCCTGAAGGCCGCCGGTACGGGGCTCAACCTCACCCGCGCGGAACACGTCGTGCACTACGACCGCTGGTGGAACCCCGCCGTGGAGGCCCAGGCCACCGACCGCGCGTACCGGATCGGGCAGGACCGGCCGGTGCAGGTCCACCGGCTGATCGCCGAGGGGACGATCGAGGACCGGATCGCGACCATGCTCGACCGCAAGCGGGAACTGGCGGACAGCGTCCTGGGAACGGGCGGGGACACGCCGCCGGAGCTGACCGAACTGACCGACGCCGAACTGGCGGAGCTGGTGCGACTGCGAGGGGACGGACGATGAGCGGGTACGGACACGGGGACGAGGAGCGTACGTTCGCGGCGCTGCCGCCCGCTCCGGGCGGGGCTTTCACCCGGACCTGGTGGGGCCGTGCGTGGCTCAAGGCCCTGGAGGACACCGCGCTCGACGGCGCGCAGCTCAAGGCGGGACGCCGGCACGCGCGCGCGGGAGCGGTGGGCGCCGTGTCGGTACGGCCGGGCCGGATCACGGCGGTGGTCAAGGACCGCGACGGGACGCCGTACCGCGGTGACGTCCTGGTGCGGGAGTTCTCGGAGGAGGAGTGGGAACGGCTCCTCGACCTCGCCGTGGACAGCGCGGGTCACATCGCGGCACTCCTCGAACGGGAGATGCCGCCGCACCTGGTGGAGGACGCGGCGGCGGCCGGGCTCGACCTGCTGCCGGGGATCGGCGACCTGGATGCGGAGTGCGGCTGCGACGCCTGGGACCACTGTCCGCACACATCGGCGCTCTGTTACCAGGTGGCACGTCTCATCGACGAGGATCCCTTCGTCCTGCTGCTCATGCGAGGGCGCGGGGAGCGCACGCTCATCGACCAGTTGCAGACGCGCAGTGCTTCGCGCGCCGCGCGTGGCGGCCCGGACACGGACGACACGCCGGATGAAGGGACCCCCTCGGGCGCTGGTGGGATGCCCGGCGTGTCGGCAGAGGAGGCGTACGCGGCGGAGTTCCTGCTGCCGCCACTGCCCGCTCCTCCCGTCGCGTCCGACGCACCCGGCCGGCCGGCGTCCCTGGACACGGAGACGGAGCCGGAACCCGGGATCGACCCGGCGGCACTGGAGTTCCTCGCTTCGGACGCGGCGGCCCGCGCGCACCGGATGCTCGTCGACGCCCTCGGGCCGACGCCGCTCGAACCCCGCCTGACGGTCGGTCAGGATGCCGTGCGGCTGGCGACGGCCTCCCCCGCGCCGTGGATCGCGGCGCGGCTCGCCGCGGGTTCGGGCCGGACGCGGGCGGAGCTGGACCTGGCCACGCGCGCGTGGCGGTTCGGAGGCGCGGCCGCCCTCGCCGTACTGGAGGAGGAGTGGACGCCGGACGCCGAGGCGCTCACCCGGGCCGGGGCCCGGCTCCAGGAGGCCTGGGAGGACGACGAACGGCCGGTGCTGCGGCGGTCGGGCGGCGCGCGGTGGACGGCGGTGGGCGCGGAGGCACAGCTACGACTCGGCGAGGACGGGCGCTGGTGGCCGTACCTCAAGTCCGGTGCCCGCTGGGCACCCGCGGGTCCGCCGGACCGTGATCCGGCGACGGCTCTCGCCACGGCCTTCGCCGCCGGTGCTACCGGAGCGGTCGGCTGAGCTTGCCGCCGGTGGCGGAGGGAGCGACCAGGCTGCAGGCGACGGTGGTCGAGCCGAGAAGGTAGCTGGTCCGGTACGGGTACTGGACGAAGGTGGTCCAACGCGTGCCGAGCGGCTGCAACGCGGCCTTGCGGCGCAGGGGTTCGCGGCACAGCACGGCGGCCGCCTCGCGGACCGCCGTGTCGGTGGCAAGGACTCCGGTCAGTCGGAGCCGGGAGACGAGTTCGGCGTGGTGCGGCGTGTCGCAGGAACGCCGGAGGGCGGTGCCCGGCGCGTCGCGGTCGATGTCGAAGCAGTCGCCGACCCGCAGCGCCTCGAAGGAGACGGGCCGGGCCGGTGTGCCGTCGTGCGTGACGGTGGCGGTCGGCCGAGATGGGGGTGCGATGCTTCCGGCACGGGAGGGGGTCGGGGACACGCCCGTCACGCTGCCGTCGGCGCGGGAGGAGGGGTCGGCGGGCGCGCTACGGGTCGGTGCGCCGTCGCCGGTCGCGTCGGCCGTCACGGTGGCGTCCGGCGGTGTGATGTCCGCGCGGGCGTCGGGTGCGCCGCCTTCAGGGGTACCGCTGTCTCCGCCGCGCGTGTCGCTCGCCTCGCCGTCGGTCGCGAAGGTGGCGTCCCCGGCGTCGGAGGCCCGGGGCGAGGGCACGCCGACCTGCTCACCGCCCGGTCGGCCGTCGTTGGCGAGGTCCTGCTCGGTCCCGCCCCGAACGACCACGAACGCGCCCGCCACCAGCGCGGCCACGAGCAGCGGGACGACCGGCACGCCGAACCACTGCGCGCGCCCCGCGGGCGGCACCGGCTTGGCCGCGCCCAGCCGGCCGAGGCGTGGCGACCACCCGGTCTCGGAACCGGAGCGCGCGGCGAGGACGTCGGAGCCGACCGGCGCGGCGGAGGCCGCGCGTTCGGCAGACGCCGCGGAGACCATGGGCTCGGCTGACGCCTCGGACGCCGTCGGTTCGGTCGAGCCGGGTGCGTCCGGTCGGCGGTGCGGCGGCGGGGTGGCGGGGGACGGGTGGGGCACGGGGTCCAGGTTCGCCCGTCGGCGGGCCCGCGGCCACCCTTTTTCGGGGGATGACCGCCGACCGTACAGAACCGTGACAATCCCCGGCCGCGCTCCGGCCCGCCACCGCCCCTGCCGTCGCCCCGCCATGACTCCCCTACAGGCCGAGCTGACGCTCCGCGCCCTCGACCGTCTGGGCGAGGAGCACGGCGATGGTCATGGGGCCGACGCCGCCGGGGACCGGGGTGATGAGGGAGGCGCGTTCGGCGGCCGACGCGAAGTCGACGTCACCGACGTTGCCCGGGTTGTAGCCGGCGTCGACGACGACGGCACCGGGCTTGATGTCGGCGCCCTTGATGAAGTTCGGCTTGCCGACGGCGGCCACGAGGACGTCGGCCTCGCGGACGACGGAGGCGAGGTCCTCGGTGCGGGAGTGGCAGTAGGTGACGGTGGCGTCGCGGCCGAGGAGAAGCAGACCGGCCGGCTTGCCGAGGATGGCGCTGCGGCCGACGACGACGGCGCGCTTGCCGCGGAGTTCGACGTCGTACGCGTCGAGGAGACGCATGATTCCGCCGGGCGTGCAGGAGACGAAGCCGGGCAGTCCGAAGCCCATGGCGGCGAAGGAGGCCATGGTGACGCCGTCGACGTCCTTGGCGGGCGCGATGGCCTCGAAGGCGGCGCGCTCGTCGATGTGGGGGCCGACCGGGTGCTGGAGCAGGATGCCGTGGACCTCGGGGTCCTCGGAGAGGGCGGTGATCGCGGCGACGAGTTCCCCGGTCGTCGTGGCGGCGGGCAGCTCGACGTGCCGGGAGCGGATGCCGGCCTTGGCGCAACGGTTCTGCTTCATCTTCACGTACGTCACGGAGGCCGGGTCCGCGCCGACCAGGACGGTCGCGAGACACGGCGTGACACCGGTGCGGCGGGTGATCTCGGCGGCGCGGGCGGCGGTCTCCTCGACCGTACGGCGGGCGAGGGCCGTGCCGTCCATGAGGGCGGCGGTGCTGGTGGACATGGCGACTCCTGGGCTTCGTCTCCGACGGGTTGTTCGCCCAGGCGCACGGCATCCGGACGGGCCCGCCGAGGGGCGCTCCCGCCGGGCCGCTCCCCGGTGGTGGTCCACCTCAAGCGCCAGTCACGGCCCGGGACCACTGTACGTGAGGGGGCGGGGATCCCTTCCTGACGGGTGCGGATCGACAAGCCGTGGGGGCTCGTTCGGCTGCCGCGGGGCTCGGACCCCGGCCGTGCCGCCACCTCGCCCTCTTCCCGTACGACGACCACAAGCCCGTCGAACACCGCACCGCCGTCGCCGACCACCTCACCGAACGCGGACAGGCCCTCGACGCCCCCGTCGCGCGGCAGCGGCGCCGCCGTCTGGACCGTATGGCCCCTGGAAGCCCTGACCGCACCCGGCGTGGCTCGAGCGGCCCGCACCCGGCGCGGCTGAGCGACTACCGACTCCCGTCGTTCCCTCCCCGTGACGTCGTTACGGCCGCCCCGGGCGCGTCCGGCTCGGGCCCCGCCTCCGCCACGGCCCGGGGCGTCACCGTCCCGCCCGCGCTCGCGGTCCCGCCCGGCGGCGCACTCGCGATCGCGTCGGGTTTCGTCGGGACTCCCCCGCGCCGCCATACGCGCCCCCTGCCGACACGCACGCGCGTGGCTCCTCCGCGCTCGATCATCCCGAGGGCCACCCCGGCGACGATGATCACACCGCCCGTCATCTGGGCGAGCCGGATCGACTCGCCGTTGATCACGACGGCGCCGACGACACCGAAGACCGGTACGAGGTTGAGGATGTTGACCGCGACGCTCGACGCCATCCTGCGCAGGCCGTAGTTGTAGAGCAGGAAGCCTCCGACCGAACACCCCACGGCCAGGTACACCAGCAGGGCCGAGGCGGTCGCGTCCGGCACGCGCCACTCGTCGGCCTCCAACAGGGAGGCCAGGAGGAAACCGGCCGCGCCGGCCACGGTCTGGTGGTAGGTGACGGTAACGGCGTCCTGACCGGCGCTCGCACGCTTGCCGAGCACGTTGTATCCGGCCCAGGCCAGCCCGCCGACCAGCAGCAGGACATCGCCCACCCAGCGCGAACTCCCCCCGACGTCGGCGCCGTTGCGCACGACGAGGAAGGCGCCGAGGGTGGCGAGGAGCACGCCCGCCACCCTCGGCAGCGGCATCCGGGTGCGGAGGACGACCCCTTCGAGCAGCATCGTCATCAGCGGGTACGTGGCCACGATCAGCGAAGCGTCGGACGCCGTGGACAGGTCGACGCCGACGTTCTCCAGAACGAAGTAGACGGTGATGCCGAGGAACCCGCTCAGGTAGAGCTGCCGCCGCCTCGGGTCCGGCCGGGCCGTGCGGCGGCGGCCCAGCCGCACCATCACGCCCAGGAGCAGCGCCGCGAGGGTGAACCTGATGGCGCCGATGCCGAGCGGGCCGACGTCGTCGAGGACCCGTTTGGTCACCGCGTACGAACTGCTCCAGAACAGCGCGGCCGCGATGACCGCGCACACCGCCCCCACCGTGGGTCCTCGTTCACGCATCAGGCCACCTCTCTCCCCTGCACGACGAGCAGCACCGTTCGACCACACGGTGACCGAACGAACAGCCGCTGCTTAGGCTGGAAGCTAGCAACATCATCGAGGTTGCTGCGCAGAGTCCGAATTACCTTCGAAATCCCATGGAGCGAGGCAAGCGTGGACGAACTTGATTCGGCGTTGGTGCGGATGCTTCAGGAGGACGGTCGGCGCACCAATCGGGACATGGCCCAGGAACTGGGGATCGCACCGTCGACCTGTCTGGAGCGGATCCGCTCGCTGCGCAGGAGCGGTGTGCTGACGGGGTTCCACGCGGAGGCGGACCTCGCGGCGATCGGCCGCGGGCTGCAGGCCGTGATCGCCGTGCGGGTCCGGCCGCCCACGCGTGCGGCGATCGAGGCGTTCCAGGCCTTCCTGGAGGGGATGCCCGAGGTCGTCTCGATCTTCGTCCTCACGGGCAACGACGACTTCCTCGTGCACGTCGCCGTCCGGGACACCGACCATCTGCACGCGGTCGTCCTGGACAAGATGACGAAACGCCCTGAACTCGCCGACGTACGCACGTCGGTGGTCTACGGGCACATGCGGAAGAAGGTCATCGGTCCGATGTGACACCGGGTCGAGGGGCCTCGCCCGTTCAGGCGACGCCCTGCGGTCGGAACTGCACGCTGATCCGCGGCCCGACCGCGCGGCTCGTCTTCGGGATCGCGTGGTCCCAGGTGCGCTGGCAGGAACCGCCCATCACCACGAGGTCACCGTGGCCGAGGGGGAGCCGGAGCGCGGCGGGCCCACCGCCGCGCGGGCGGAGAGCGAGGTCGCGCGGATCACCGAGGGAGAGGATGGCGACCATCGTGTTCCGCGTGGAGGAGCGACCGGTCCGGTCACCGTGCCAGGCGACGCTGTCGCGCCCGTCGCGGTAGAGGCAGAGGCCGGCGGTGACGAAGGGTTCGCCGAGCTCGGACGCGTAATGGGCGTCGAGGGCGGATCGGCCATCGTGGAGGGCGGGGTGCGGCAGGGGCTCACCCTCTCGGTAGTACGCGAGCAGACGCGGTACGGCGACCACGTCGTCGTACATCTTCCGCTCCTCGGCCCGCCACGGCACCCGTTCGACGAGCTCGTCGAACAGGGCGTCGGCGCCGTGGAACCACCCGGGCAGATGGTCGATCCAGGCCCCGTGCGCGAGGGTGGTCCGCCAGATCCCGTCGAACGGGCCGGGGCGGGGGTCGTCGCCCTGATCGAACAGGGAGCCCTGGAGGCCGGGGATCGGCCGTGGTGCGGTCATGGTCCCAGGATAGCCGCATAACCGAACATCTGATCGAATCATTGCGGGCGCCCGAGGCCCCTTCACAGCGGCCTGCCCGGCCTCACGGCAGAGGCGTGCCGCCGGTCGCGTTGACGATCTCCCCGGTGATGTAGCTCGCCCCGGGCGAGGCGAGGAAGACGTACGCGGGAGCCATCTCCGCCGGCTGGGCGGCCCGGCCCAGGGGCGACTGGCGGCCGAAGTCCTTCGTGTCCGGCATCGTCGCCGGAATCAGCGGGGTCCACACCGGGCCGGGCGCGACCGCGTTCACACGGATGCCGCGCTCGGCCAGCATCTGCGCCAGACCGTGCGTGAAGGAGATGATCGCCGACTTCGTCATCGCGTAGTCGAGGAGGTGCGGGCTGGGCTGGTAGCCCTGCACGGAGGTGGTGTTGATGATGGAGCCCCCACGCGGGATGTGCGGCAGGGCCCTGCGGGAGAGCCAGAACATCCCGTAGAGGTTGGTCTTCATCACCCGGTCGAACTGCTCCGTGGTGATGGCCTCGATCCCGTCCGGTTGCGCCATCTGGTAGGCGGCGTTGTTGACGAGGACGTCGATGCGCCCGTGCTCGTCCACCGCACGGTCGATCAGAGCCGCGCACTGGCTCTCGTCCCGGATGTCGCACACGACGGGGAGAGCCTTGCGCCCCGCCTCCTGGACCAGACGCGCGGTCTCCGCGGCCTCCTGCTCCTCCTCCGGCAGGTAGGTGAAGACGATGTCCGCGCCTTCCCGTGCGAAGGCCAGGCAGACGGCCCTGCCGATCCCGGAGTCGCCGCCGGTGACCACCGCCACCCGGTCGACGAGCACCTCGTGACCGCGGTACGAGTCCTCACCGTGGTCCGGACGGGGTCGCATCGCCTCGGTCGAGCCGGGGTGGTCCTGCTCCTGGTCCGGGAAGGGGGGCCGGGGGTGGCCCGTCCCGGGGTCGGGGACGGGTGCTTGTTCCTCAGGGGACATCGGGATCTCCGTGCTGTGGGGGCGCTGGGCGTGCGGTCTGGTGGCGCTGTGCTCTCGGGGCGTTCAGCGCCTCAGGACGATGCCGGGTACGGCACCGACTTGAGGCGGCGGGCGAGGTGGGCGGTGTTGGCGGCCAGGGTCGCGGTCGTGGCCGCGGTCTTCTCCGGCGTCTTCTCGAGGTCCTGGTAGTCCGTCCCCTGCATGGCTTCACCGACCCAGTAGGTGACGGCGTTCGGCGCGAGGGAGAACCCGACGTCGTTGAGCCCCTGGAAGAGGTCGGCGCTCACCTTGTGCGCCCCGTCCTCGTTGCCCACGACACAGACCGCGGCCACCTTCCCGTAGGTCAGCATCCGGCCTTCCTCGTCGGTCTCGGAGATCTCGGCGTCCAGCCGTTCCATGACCCGCTGGGCGATGCTCGACGGGTGCCCGAGCCAGATCGGGGTCGACAGGACGAGAATGTCGCAGCCGAGGATCGTGTCGCGGATCTCGGGCCACGCGTCCCCGTCGCCCATGTCGGTCTTCACCCCGGGGCGCACGTCGTGGTCGGCGAGCCGGATGATCTTGCCGCTCACGCCGTGCTCGCTCAGGGCGGCCATGGTCTGCTCGGCCAGCAGCTGCGAGCTGGAGGCGGCCGGGGACGGGGAAAGAGTGCAGACCAGGGCGACGGCGCGCAGGGGTGTGGTGTCGTTGGCGTCCATGGCCACCCCCTACCCCCGACCCGAGGTCGTATCTCACCTTTCCGCGCAGTGCGGCCCGGATGGCGAGGGAGGAGTGGGCCAGGCGGCGGTCTCCTGGTCGCGCCCGGGGCGCGGTGGCCGAATAGTGCCCTGCAGAGCGGGTAGGCGGCCTGGTGCCCGTCGCCGAGACACGCGGGTGCACGGTTACCGCTCGCCCACGGACGGGCCGCCCGCCACCGCCACCCGAGGACAGGAGCCTTCGATGACCTCGCTCAGCACGAGCACCCCGGACGCAGCCACCGCAGGCCCCCGCCTGGTCGCGGGGCGCGGTGACCTCTCGGGCGCCGTGGAGAGGGCCCTGCGGACGGGTCGGCCGCCGGCGTACACCGAGGGAAGCATCCGGCGGGCGGACCCCTGGGGCGAGGACCTGCAGCTCGCGCTGTACCTGCTGTACGAGCTCCACTACCGTGGCTTCGAGGCTGTCGACGACTCCCGCGAGTGGGATCCGGACCTGCTGCGCCTGCGACGGGAGCTGGAGGACCTCTTCCTCCAGGCGCTGCGCACCGCGCTCCCCGACGTGCCCCGGTCCGTCGACGAGGCCTTCGCACCGCTGCTCGTCGAACCGGTCGATCCGGCCGACAGCGTCAGCCGCCACCTGGAGACCGAGGGAGAGCTCTGGCAGCTGCGCGAGTACGCGGCACTGCGCTCCCTCTACCACCTCAAGGAGGCGGACCCGCACGTCTGGGTCATCCCCCGGCTGACCGGGCGGGCCAAGGCGGCGATGGTGGCCATCGAGTACGACGAGTTCGGCGCCGGACACGCGGACCGCATCCACGCCCGGCTCTTCGCGGACCTCATGACCGACCTCGGCCTGGACACGTCCTACGGCCACTACCTGGACCATGCCGACGCGACGCTCCTCGCGACCGTCAACCTGATGTCACTCTTCGGTCTGCACCGTGCCCTGCGCGGAGCGCTGGTCGGCCACTTCGCCTGTGTCGAGGTCACCTCGTCGCCAGGCTCCCGCAGGCTCGCCAAGGCGATGCGCCGGTGTGGCGCCGGGCAGGCCGCGGAGCGGTTCTACACCGAACACATCGAAGCCGACGCCGTCCACGAGCAGATCGTGCGGCGCGAGGTGATCGGCGGACTCCTCGTCGACGAACCCGCGCTCGAACCGGACATCGCCTTCGGCTGCGCCGCGACCGTGCTGCTCGACGACAGGCTCGACGCCCACATCCGCGAAGCCTGGGCTGCGGGCCGCTCCGCGCTCCGCAGCCCTCTGCCGGACGCGGACCCGAGGGCCTGACCATGGCCGGACTCGACGCCTTCGCCGAGGTGCTCGACTACCCGATGTACGTCGTGACGACGAGGGCCGGGGACGAACGGGCGGGCTGCCTGGTGGGATTCGCCTCGCAGTGCTCGATCGACCCGCCCCTCTTCATGGTGTGGCTCTCCCGGGCCAACCGCACCTACCGCGTCGCACACCGAGCCTCCCACCTGGCGGTTCACACCCTGCGGCCCGAGCAGCGGACGACGGCGGAGCTGTTCGGGGGACGGACCGGCGACGACATCGACAAGTTCGACCGGGTGGAGTGGGGGCCGGGGGAGGGTGGCGTGCCCGTCCTCTCCGACTGCTGCTCCTGGTTCGTGGGCCGGGTGCTGGAACGCGTCGACGGCGGGGACCACATCGGTTTCCTGCTCGCTCCCGTCGCGGAGAGCCCGTCCGGCCCCGTGCGGCCCCCGCTGCTCCGGTTCGGTGACGTCGTGGACCTCTCCCCCGGGCACCCGGCCTGAGAACACCGTGGTCAGCGCCCCGGATGGTCTCCCGGGTGCTCTCCCGGGTGCTCCCCGGGGCCGTCCCGCAGGGGGGCCAGCGGGGTGGGCGACAGGTCGGTCGTCTCCTCACCCGGTTCGAGCAGGGTGTCCGCCGCTCCGACGATGAGGGGATCGGGCGTGCCGACCGCCTCCGGGTCCTTGCACGCGTAGTCGATACGGGCCAGGAGGCTGCGCATGGCCTCGAGGCGCCCGCGCCGCTTGTCGTTGCTCTTGACCACGGTCCACGGCGCGTGCTCGGTGTCCGTCTCCCGGAACATGGCGACCTTGGCCGTGGTGTAGTCGTCCCAGCGGTCCAGCGAGGCGAGGTCGGTGGGAGAGAGCTTCCACTGCCGTACGGGGTCGACCTGACGGATGGCGAAACGGGTGCGCTGCTCCGAGCGGGAGACGGAGAACCAGAACTTCACCAGATGGATGCCGTCCTCGACCAGCATGCGTTCGAAGAGCGGGCACTGGTGGAGGAACAGCTCGTACTCCTCGTCGGTGCAGAAGCCCATCACCCGCTCGACGCCCGCGCGGTTGTACCAGGAGCGGTCGAAGAACACGATCTCGCCGGGGCCCGGCAGAGGGGCCACATAGCGCTGGAAGAACCACTGCCCGGCTTCTCGCTCGGTCGGCTTGTCGAGGGCGACGATCCGGGCGCCGCGCGGATTGAGCCGCTCGGTGAACCGCTGGATGGTTCCGCCCTTGCCGGCGGCGTCCCGCCCCTCGCACAGCACCACGATCCGGGCACCGGTGTCCTTCGCCCAACGCTGCAGCTTGAGCATCTCGATCTGCAGGATCCGCTTCTGCCGCTCGTACTCGGCACGGCGGACCTTGCGGACGTACGGATAGTTCTCCTGCCAGGTGCGGATGGGGTCGCCGGTGGCGCTGAGCAGGACGGGCTGCTCGGGCCGGCTGACGTCCACGCTGAGCCCTTCGAGCAGGTCCTGCTCACGGGCCTCGTCCCGGTCCTCGTCCTTGCCGTCAGCACTGTTCATGTCGGCCATGCGTCGCCCCGCTCCACTCGCCCGTTCGGTCCGACATCCTCGTACCCACAGACAGCCCGGTACCCACGGACATCCTCACACTCACTGACATCCTCATCCCCGTGGGCATCCTCATGCCCGCCGGTCCCGGCGTCAGCGGCGGCGGGCTTGGCCCCGGGGGCTCGGGGCAGACGGGACACATGACTGTGCCCAAGGCTCTCGTCCTCGTCCTCGACTCCACCGACCCGGAACCCCTGGCGGAGTTCTACGCGGCGCTCCTCGGCGCCACCGTGGAGCCCCACCCGGGGGATCCCGACCTGCTGCTCGTCTCCGGTGATTCCGGGGCGGTGCTCGGCATCCGGCGTGACCACGGGCAGGCGCCGCCCAGCTGGCCCCGCCCCGAGGACGCCCAACAGGCCCACCTGGAGATCCTCGTGGCCCCCGACGCCCTCGACGAGGCGGAACGCGAGGCGGTCTCGCTCGGCGCGCGGCCCGTCGCGGCGGTGCGCGACGGCACCCGGACCGACCGGCGAACGGACCTGCGCCGCTACACGGACCCGGCCGGTCACTCCTTCGTCCTGGCCACGACGCCTCCGGTGGACGCCGACCAGGGTCTTCCCCGCGCCCGGCAGGCCTGAGCGCGGGCGACAGAGCGGCGCCCCCGCCTCCCCGTGGGGAGACCGGGGCGGCCGGCTCGGTCGTCGTGACACGCGGCGGACCTGCCTACTTGTCGCGGTCCAGGGAGTCGCGGACGCCTTCGGCGCGCTCGCGGGCCGTGTCGGCGGCGTCGCGGGCCTTGCCCTTCATCTGGTCCGTCTTGCCCTCCGACTCCATGCGCTTGTTGCCCATGGCCTTCCCCGCGGCCTCCTTGATCTTGCCCTTCGCCTTCTCCGTGCCCTTGCCTGCCATGACGTTTTGCCCCTTTCCTGTGGATGGGTTCCAGGTGCCACGCTAGGCAGACTCCGTGGAATGCGCCCGTCGACCCGTCACTCCTCAGGGGGCGTTTGAGGTGGCCGGTAGGGGACAGACGCCGACCGCGTCACCGCATCCGTCGGCCGAGTCGCCGGGTGCGCGTTCCGATCCGCGAGAAAGGCGATCATGATCACATCCACCTTGGCAGCCGCGCCCGTCCTCATGCCCGGACCCGCTCTCGCGTCGGCAGGATCCAACGGCTTGTGGTTCGCCGTGGCCATCGGCGCGGTGGTCGTCATTCTGCTTCTCGCCGCGTTCTGGTGGGGCAGTCGCCGGGCCGCGCGTCGGCGCCGCCCTGTGGGTGACCCGACCGCAGCGAGCGGCCGGTCGGGCCGCGACTCGTGGACCACGCCCGACGACGACCCGAACCTCGGCGACTCCAGCCGCTGACGCCGGTCGGGTGCGGAGCCGGCAGGGCAGGGAGGCGGCGGATCACACCGTGAGCGCCCGGGCTCGGAGGCGAGCGCACTCCACGGTCGACCAGAGGACTCCGGTGAGGCCGTCCACGAGCCGGTCGTCGGTGACCTCGGGGAGGAACTTCCTTACGACCTCGCTGAGTTCGTCCCGCACCCGGACCGTGGTGTCGTGCACTCCCCTGGCGCCGTTCCGGCTCCCCGCCAGGAAGTCGAGGGCCGAGTACGTCTCCTGGTCCACGGCCGTGAGCATGTGCTGGGCCGTGGCGGTGTCCATGGTCCGCAGCCGTGCGGAGCCCGCCGCGTCACGCGGGCGCAGCGCATGCCACCAGCCCGGAGCAGGGATGAACGGCGAACCGGCGGCCCACCTCGCCCTGCGGAAGCCGGACACGCCGTGCCCCGTCAGCGGCCAGGCCGCCACGACGGAGCCGTCAGGGCCACGCAGTTCACCGTATTCCCGAGGGGCGCCGGTGTTGCCGGTGACACCGATGACCCGATGGACCGTACGGGGTACGTCGTCGCCCGGGAGGAGCACCGGCTCGCGCTCGGCCGGCTCCGCCGGGGAGCGCAAGCGCCGCCTGCCGTCGTAGGGCACCGTCTCGAAGGCGCCGTCCCGCCACAACAGGCCCGTCGGCCAGGGCTTGCGGTAGTCGTACGCCGCGTCCTCCCACTGGGTGATGAGTCCTTCCGGCCCCATGGCGACGGCCCGGCCGCCTCCCGCCAGCAGGAGGGCGTCACCGCCGTCGCGGATCTCCGCCCACTCGCCCCGCTGCCAGGCGGCCCCTTCCCCGGGCAGCCCCAGTTCGTCGGGCAGGCCGGCGCGCAGGGTGCGTGCCAGGGACACGGCCGGGTCGACGGCGAGGATGCGCTCGGCCTCGTCCTCGAAGTGGCGTCGGACGGCCGGCGCCGCGAACGGCTCCAGGTCCCGTAGTGCCGTGTGCAGCGGCAGCACTCCGCCCTCCGCGACCCGTCCGCCGTGCTCGCCGAGGAGCCCGGCCACGAACTCGCGCAGGGCCGGCCGGGTGGCGAGCGTCTTGAGCCGTCCCGTGTCCCCCGTCAGCCGGATGGACGGCGAGGGCCCTGTCTCCAGGGTGGCCGTCGGGTCGGACAGCTCCGCGAGCAGCCGGGGCGCGAAACGGTCGTCCCTCGTGACGTACGGCAGATCGTCGCCCTTGGCCCGACCGAGCCAGGCGAGGAAACCGAGCGGTTCGGTCCCGTCGGTGTCGACCGGAACGCCCGCCGCGAGCAAGGTGTCGAGCAGCCCCAGGTCGACGCACCGGTCCCGCGCCGACGCCTGGGAGTCCGGCATCCGCAGCGACGGGAGCGCGCGATGGGTGACACTTTCGGCCCGCAGCCGTGCGGCCGCCCCGGCGAGCAGCTCGTGGAGCCCTTCGACCGGCGCCCGCAGCCCTCGATAGCGCTGTGCGAAGCGGTCCAGCCAGGCTCGGACGCCTTCCACGTCGAGGGTGGGTTCGGAGTCGACGACGGGCACGGCGGGAGAAGCGAGTTCGGCCTCGACGACGGCCTCCGCGGCGTCCGGTGCGGCGCCGGTGCCGACGGGCTCCCCGCCCACCGCCACGAGGCCCGCACGCACAGCCTCGTCGGCCGACCCGGGCGTCCCGGCCTCGCCCGCCGCACCGGTGAGCAGCGCGTCGGTTCCCGTCGCCCGCAGCAGACTCACCCAGCCGGCCGCGGCGTCGGTGAGCGCGGCACGGCCGCTGCCGGTGGGTGCGGCCGTCAGTTCGAGCAGGGTCTTGCGCGTGACCCTGCCCTCGGCGAGGAGTGCCAGCAGGACGGGGGTCCATCCGTCCCAGAGGTCCGTCGTGGCGTCGTTCATGCCGCCGTGGGCGAGGAGACCGGCGAGCAGCTGCCGGTGCTCCTCGTCCACGGGGGCGGAGCCCTGCGTGAAGCCGAGGAGGGCGCCCGCGAATTCGGGCCGGGAGGGCAGTGCGGCCCGGTGCCAGGCCAGCACGAGCCGTCGGTAGTGGGCGGCGGCGGCCGACGGGGCGGACGAGCGGGCGACCAGGGCGTCGTGGTGGGCGGCGAGGGCACGCCTGGAGACGGCTCCCACCGCCGCGCCGGCGACGAACGATTCGATCACTCCGTCCTCGTCGACGGCGAGGCCACTGTTGTTCTCGACCTCGCGGGCCCGCGCGAACAGCGGTTGTGCCATGCCGGGGCTGCCCGCGTCGGCGACGATCCGGGCGCCCTCATCCAGGACGGCCGTCATCAGTCGCGGCGCCTGCTGCTCCAGCGGGGCGACGGCCGTCTCGAGCGCCTTGGCCGCGCGCCCCGGCTTGGTGGCCGCGGTGGTGGCGCAGGTGCGGAGCAGTCCCAGCAGCCCGATCGCCCGGTTGACGGCGGAGGGTTCGGCGCGGGAGACGCGGGCGAGGAAGCCCAGCGGGGTGGGTCGGACCCGACCGACGACCTCGCGTCCCGGCCCGCCGTCGGGGACGGGTGTGAGGCCGAGGGCGCGGGCCACGGTGTCCTCGGCGTCGGCGGCGCCGCCGGGCACCAGCCGTACGAGGCAGGCCCCTTCGTCCAGCGCGGCCCAGTCGTACCGGCAGACGGTGAGGACGTCCTCGTCGTGGGCGCCCGGAGTCGCGCCGGGGGCGACGGCGCCCGCGTCGAGCAGTGCCTTCTCCTCCCAGACCTCCGGCGCTCCCCCGGTGGCGCCCGGTTCGTCGCCCCCACCGGTGCTCCCGGCGCAGCGGGTCAGGAACCGCTGGTAGGCGGCGGACGCGTCGGGGCGGTCTTCCTGGCGGTAGCCGCCGTCCCGCGCGTCGTAGAGGTGGGCGGCGGCCCGCATCCCCTCGGACCAGGCGACGAGCGGGATGTCGTCGTACGCCCCGGGCCCTTCGCGGCGCCGGTCTCGGTGGCCCCAGTGGACGTCGTTCATGAGCGTGCCCGACAGGGGGCCCTGCCAGCGCAGGTCGATGCGCATGGGGTGCCGCGCGGGGCCGGCGTGCAGGTCGAAGTAGGCGGTCTCCCCGCGGATGCGGCCACCGAGGCGGGACACGGCCCGCTCGAAGCGTGCCCCGCTGTCGAACTCGGCGCCGTCGAACGCGTCGACGCCGTGCCACGAGTGCCGCCTCGCGGGCGCCGCCCGGGGCCGCCACCACACGGTCCTGTGCAGCTGCTCCACTCCCTGCTCGCCGCCGTACGCGTCGAGGAGGCGACGCCAGAGCTCCAGGCGTCCACGTCCGTCCGGGTCGAGCAGTACGGGGTGGGGGACGGTCACCAGGGGTGCGGTGATGGTCAGTTCGCCTTCGGGTCGGACGACCCGCAGCCCGTCGGGCGTCCCGCGTCCGGCGTCGACGAGCAGTCCGGCGCGGGTCACGTCGGCCGAGCCGTCGGCCTCGTAGGGCGCGATGACCAGGTGGCGCAGTGCGCGCCGCCAGTAGGGGTCGGGCCATACGGCGCGCAGCAGGCGGGCCGGGACGGGCAGGGAGCGTGTCATCCAGCGCTCGGCCTCGGCGGCCGCCCGCGCGGTGTGGTCGGCCAGCCAGTCGGCGAGGGCAAGCAGCAGCTCCGCCCGCTCGTGCTTGCGCGCCTGCGGGGGAACCTTCTTGAGGACCTTGCCCGAGGCGTTGCGGCAGAGGAGCGTCGGGCGTGGCTCCGCGTACGCGTCGAGTGCCAGCTCGTAGGACGGCCGTCCCGAGCCGTCCTGCTCGGTGCCGTCGACCGCGACCCAGTCCATCCTGTCCCCCGTTGCCCTGCGCGTCGTTCTGTCGAGCGTCGTTCTGTGCGCATCGTTCTTCTGAGCTTCCGACGGCACGTCATACCGTCGTGATCACTCTAGGCGGGGCCACTGACAGGGCTCCTCGTCCTCGTGCCACGGCGGGATCGTCGCGGTGAAGCCGCCACCTGCTCGTCACCTACGGATCGGAGTGCCGTCCGCGTCCACGCCGGTCGTCGCCGGCGTGGGCCTCCATACAGGCGCAGACGGTCCAAGCCGCGACCGGGGACCGCCACCACCTGGGGGTCGCCTTCGGTACGCGGCGTCTGACCGAGTACGGCTTCGGCATTCTGGCGGCGCACACGCTGACGCCCGGTCGCCGTCCGGCCACCGGCCGTCAGCGTGTGCGCACGTCGTCCGGGCGGCGGAGCAGGTAGACGGCGGCGGAGGCGACCAGCGTCAGCATGCAGGCGATGAAGACGAGCCCCGCGCCTTCCAGGCCGAGCGGATCGGCGAGGAGTCCGACGCCGATGACCGGGATCGAGATGCCGGTGTACGCGACCACGAACAGGGTCGAGATCACCGCCGCGCGCCGGTCACCGGGCGCGGCCGCCGCGACGGAGGAGAGTGCCGCGCGGAAGGCGAGGCCCTGTCCGGCGCCGCCGACGACGGCGGCGAGGACGATGAGGACCAGGAGGTCGGTGTACAGCGCCGAGGCGAGGAGGACGAGGCCGGCGAAGAGCACGGCGCAGCCGAGGGAGAGGGAACGTGTCACTCCGACGCGGTCGACGGCCAGTTGTCCGGCGGTGGAGGCGAAGAAGGCCAGGGCGACGACCAGACCGCTCACGGCGTGGTTGTCCACGTGCAGGTAGCGGGCGAGGAACGCGGGGCTGACCGAGGTGAACACCCCGAACAGCGCGAACCCCACGAAGCAGGCGATGGCGGCCGGCACGAACGCCGCTCTCACCCGGGGCGGCAGGGCGGGCCGCTGCGGCCGCACGGCCGTCAGGGGCCGTCGCCGCCCCACGGTCTCGGGGAGGCGCAGCAGGACGACGGCGGACACGGCGACCAGGGCGAGGTGCACGGCGAAGGGGAGCAGCAGGGGTTCGGGGGCGTACTCCGCGAGCAGGCCGGCGAGCAGGGGGCCGCACCCCAGGCCGCCCATGTTGGCGGCCGTGGCCACGAACGTCGCCCGGGTCCTGCCGCCGGCCGGGGCCAGCTCCATCACGTAGGCGGTGGCGGCCCCGGTGAACAGGCCGGCCGACAGACCCGAGAGGAGGCGGCCGGCGTACAGCCAGGCCAGTCCGTCGGCGCACAGGAAGCAGACGGCGCTCGCCGCCGCGAAGCCGAGGCCGCACAGCAGTGCGGGCCGCCTGCCGACGGTGTCCGAGGCGTTGCCCGCGAGCAGCAGGACTCCGATGACCCCGAAGGCGTAGACGGCGTACACGACGGTCACGGTCAGTTCGGAGAACCCGAACTTCTCCTGGTAGAGGGGGTAGAGCGGTGTCGGCAGCGTGGTGCCGGCCATGCACACGACGAACACCGCGCCCGCGAGCAGACACCGGAGCCAGCCCGGACGGTCATCTTCCATGCCGCCGACCGTAATCCCGCCGGTCGCCGATCCGGCGTCACGAACTGCGGCAACGGGACGGTGTCACCCCGCCTGCAGGGACGGGTGGGTCCGGAACTGAGCACGGGTCAGAGAACACATGATTTGCGACTTTTCTTGCATGAGACTGGAAGATTCCTTCATCGTGTGCATACCAATCCGCTCAAGAGCGTTCCGAACTGATCAAGAACGCCTCTATAGTTCCGACGTTCATCCTTCCTCCCCGTGCCTGCTCCCGAGAGTCTGGTCGATGTCGGCATCACCCACCCCGTTCCGCCCCGCCCTGATCGCCGCGCTCCTGACAGCCGCCGCCAGTGGCGCACTCGCCGCGGCGGCGACGACCGCGGCGCCGGCCGGGGTACGCCCCGCGCTCGGCTGGTTCACCGTCTGCGGCGTCCTGCTGCTGTCCGCGGCGGCCTTTGCCGTCACCTGGTACACGCGCACCGCGCGGGCACTCGCCCGGCGGGCCGAGGTCCTCTCCGCCGAACTCGCTTCCCGCGACGCCTACGTCAGCCGGTTCAGGGCCACCGCCGAGCGGGAGGCAGCCGAGCTGAAGGAGCGTCACGAGGCGGAGATCGCCGGCCACGCGGCACGGGCCGAGGAGCTCGTCCGGGCCCACCGGGCCGAGACGGCCAGGCTGTCCGAGGCGCGGACCGCCGACCTCGAACGACTGGAAGGACGCCTGCGCCGGGCCGAGTCCGCCCGGTCCGCCGCCATGGCCGCCGCGGCCAACGCGGCCGGCCGCATGCAGGCCCTCGCCACGAGCATGATGGCCGACCTGCGGGAGATGGAGCACCGGCACGCCGACGAGGACGTCCTCACCGACCTCCTCCACCTCGACCACCGCACCGCCCAGGCCGGACGCCTCGCCGACTCCGTCGCGGTGCTCACCGGGGCCCGCTCCGGTCGACGCTGGGCGCGCCCGATCGTCATGGAATCGATCCTGCGCGGCGCCATGGGCCGGATCGGCGGCTACCAGCGGTTGCGATTGCACTCCGGCAGTGACGCGGCGGTCGCCGGGCACGCCGCCGAGGGCGTCATGCACGCGCTGGCCGAACTCCTCGACAACGCGGCGAACTTCTCCCCGCCGAGCGCCGAGGTGCACGTCTACGTGGAGGAGGTGCCGGCGGGCATCGTCATCACCGTCGAGGACAGCGGTCTGGCCATGAGCGACGTGCAGCTCAGGCGCGCCGAGGCCGCCGTCGGTTCGGCGGCCCAGGATCTCGCCGGGCTCTCCGGAACCCGCCTCGGCCTCCACGTGGTGGGCCGGCTGGCGCGCAAGCACGGTCTGACCGTGTCCTTCCGCCCGTCCGCGCGCGGAGGGACCGGCGCCGTCCTGATGCTGCCTCAGGGGCTGATCAGCCACGCCGCCACGGAACCGGCCGGTACGGCCGGCGAACAGCGGCTGCCCGTGGCGGGGCGCGGCGTCACCTCACCCGCCCCCGACAGGACGTCCGCCGCCCGGCCCGACGGCACCTCGGCCGCTCGGACCGTCGCACCGCCCGCGCTCGCCGCGGCCGCTCGGACCGTCCCCTGGCCGCCCGAGCCGGAGACCGTGCACGAGACGGCCGACGGCGACGCGTCGGAGCCGGAGGCCGACGGGATAGTCCTGCCGCGCCGGCGCCGCGGCGAGACCCTGGCCTCACAGCTCAAGAACGCGGAGGCGCCCGCGACCGGCCGCCCGGCGGCACGCCGCACCGGCGCCGCGTCCGGCACCCCGCCCCGCTTCGGCAGCTTCCAGCGGGCCGTACGCGCGGCCGCCACCCAGCCGGAGGACGGACCCGGGACGCCCGGGACCCGCACCGACGCAGCCGCATCCGACCCCGCCGGCTCCCCCGTGGGCCGGGCGGCCGACATCCCCGTACCGTCCGACCCTCAGGAGCCGACGGGCGCACCGCACCCGTCGCCGTCCTCGAACCCCCCGTATTCGGAAGGCAGTCCCCGATGACCGGCACCACCACCGACGAGAAGCTCAGCTGGCTCCTGGAAGGCCTGCTGGAACGCACCCCGGCCACCCGGCACGCGCTGGTGCTCTCCCGTGACGGCCTCAAGCTCTGCCGTACCGCCGGGCTCTCCGTGGACCAGGCCGACCAGCTCGCCGCCATCGCCGCGGGCATCCAGAGCCTGTCGCACGGCGCCTCCGTCGAGTTCGGCGACGGCAGCGGCGGGGTCCGCTCCGCGATGGCCGAGTTCTACGGCGGCATCCTGTTCATCGTGGAGGCCGGGGACGGCGCCCACCTCGCGCTGGTCGCCGACGAGGACGCCGACGCCGGTCTCGTCGGGCACAACATGTCGGAACTGGTCGAGCAGCTGGGCGAGCACCTCGTCGCCAGGCCGCGGGGATGAGCCGGGTCAGGCCGGGTCGGGACGACTCCCCCGACCGCCTCTACACCGTGACCGGCGGTCGCAGCCGTGCCGGATCCGACGCCTTCGACCTGGTGACGCTCGTGGTCGCCGAGAGCGACCCCGTGTCCGGCATGCAGTCGGAGCACGCCGCGATCCTGCGCATGTGCCGCTTCCCCACGGCCGTGGTGGAAGTGGCGTCCGGACTCGGCCTGCCCGTGTCGATCACGCGGATCCTCCTGGCCGACCTGCACGCGACCGGCCGGATCAGCGCACGCCATCCCCGCCCCACGTACCGCCTTCCCGATCACGACATCCTGGAGCAGGTGCTCGTTGGACTCCGTAGCCTCTGAACAGCGCCAGACCCTGCACAGCACCGCCGACAACGGTCTGAAGATCGTCGTCGTCGGCGGATTCGGAGTCGGCAAGACCACCCTGGTCCGTTCGGTCAGCGAGATCCGTCCGCTGAACACCGAGGAGACGATGACTCAGGCGGGCGAGCACATCGACGACACCGTCGGCGTCGCCGCGAAGACGGCCACCACCGTCGCCTTCGACTTCGGCCGGATCTCGCTCGACGCCCGCAACGTCCTCTACCTGTTCGGCGCCCCCGGTCAGGAGCGGTTCTGGTTCCTGTGGGACCGGCTCTTCTCGGGGACGCTCGGTGCCGTCGTACTCGTCGACACCCGGCGGCTCGCCGACTCCTGGTACGCCGTCGACCGACTCGAACACCACGGCACCCCGTTCGTCGTCGCCTGCAACGACTTCGGCGGACCCGCCCACACCCCCGCCCAGATCCGCGAGGCCCTCGACCTCGCCGACGAGGTCCCCCTGGTCTTCTGCGACGCCCGGTCGCGCGAGTCCAGCAAGCAGGTCCTCATCTCGCTCGTCGAGCACCTGCAGACCCTCGTCCCCTTGGACCCGCAGCCGATACCGGAGCCCACCCCGTGACCCACCCCGAGCCCCAGCCCGTCCCGCTGAGCGGCCCCCGGTTCCAGACCGACCCCGTGGAGCTGTACCGGCGGATACGGCGCGAGCACGGCGCCGTCGCCCCGGTCGTCCTCGACGGAGACGTGCCCGCCTGGCTGGTCCTCGGCTACCGCGAACTGCACCAGGTCACCGGCGACCCGGTGCTCTTCTCGCGCGACTCCGAGCTGTGGAACCAGTGGGACGCCATCCCGGCCGACTGGCCGCTGCTGCCGATGATCGGGCGGAAGCAGCCGTCCATCCTCTACACCGTCGGCGAACGGCACCGCGAGCGGGCCGGAGTCATCTCCGACGCGCTGGAGGCCGTCGACCCGTTCGTCCTCAGGGAACGGGCCGAGCGCTTCGCGGACGAACTCATCGACGCACTCTGCGGCAAGGGCGCCTGCGACATCATCGCCGAGTACGCGATGCTGCTGCCGGTACGGGTCCTCGCCAGCGTCTACGGCTTCCCCGACGAACAGGGGCCGGGCCTGGTCACCGCCCTGAACGACATGATCAACGGCCAGGAGGGCGCGCTCGAGGGCCAGCGCCACCTGGCCGAGTCGATGTCCGCGCTGCTCGCGGCCAAGGCGGCGACCCCCGGCGACGACGTCGCCTCGCGGATGATCGCCAACACCGCGGGCTTCACGGTCGAGGAGGTCGCCCAGGACCTCATGGTGATGCTGGCCGCCGGCCACCAGCCCACAGCCGACTGGATCGGCAACTCACTGCGCCTGATGCTCACCGACGACCGGTTCGCGGCCTCCCTCTCCGGTGGCCGGCACAGCGTCGGCGAGGCGATGAACGAGGTCCTGTGGGAGGACACCCCCACCCAGAACGTCGCCGGGCGGTGGGCCTCGCGCGACACCCGGCTCGGCGGCCGCCGGATCAGCCGCGGCGACCTGCTCCTGCTCGGCCTCGCCGCCGCCAACTCCGACCCGCACGTTCGGGCCGACTCCGGTGCCTTCACCGGGGGCAACAACGCCCACCTCTCGTTCGGACACGGTGAGCACCGCTGCCCCTTCCCGGCCCAGGAGGTCGCCGAGACCATCGCCCGGACGGGGATCGAGGTGCTGCTCGACCGGCTGCCGGACGTGGACCTCGCGGTGGCGGAGGACGCCCTCACCCGCCGCCCGTCGCCCTGGCTGCGGGGCCTCACCGCGCTCCCCGTGACCTACACCCCGACCCCCGCCCTTGGAGCCTCCGTATGAGCTGCCCGTACGACCACACCGCCGCCCCCGGCACCGACGTGATCACCCTCGACCCCTTCGTGGGCGACCTCGACGGCGAGAGCGCCCGGTTGCGGGAGGCCGGTCCGCTGGCCCGTGTCGTCCTGCCAGGCGGCGTGCCCTGCTGGGCCGTCACCCGGCACGCCGAGGCGCGAAAGCTCCTCACCGACGCCCGCCTGGTCAAGGACATCGACGTGTGGGGGGCCTGGCAGCGGGGCGAGATACCTCTCGACTGGCCGCTGATCGGCCTCGCCAACCCCGGGAAGTCCATGCTGACCGTGGACGGCGACGAGCACCGGCGGCTGCGCACCCTGGTCGCGCAGGCACTCACCGCGCGCCGCGTGGAGCGGCTCCGCGCGGGCATCGAGGCCCTCACCGCGGGCATGCTGGACCGGCTCGCCGAGCGCCCGGCCGGTGAGGTCGTGGACCTGAAGGCGGAGTTCGCGTACCCCCTGCCGATGAACGTGGTCAGCGAGCTGATGGGGGTCGACGCGGCCGCCCACCCCCGGATGAAGACGCTGTTCGACAAGTTCTTCTCGACGCAGACTCCGCCCGAGGAGGTGCCGCAGATGATGGCGGACCTGGGCGCCCTCTTCGCCGGGATCGTGGCGGGCAAGAAGGAGAACCCGGGCGACGACCTCACCAGCGCGCTGATCGAGGCGTCGGAGGACGGCGACCGGCTCAGCACGGAGGAGATCACTAACACCCTCCAGCTGATGGTGGCGGCCGGGCACGAGACGACCATCAGCCTGATCGTGAACGCCGTCGTCGCCCTGGAGACCCACCCCGAGCAGCGCGCCCTCGTACTCAAGGGCGAGGTGCCGTGGGAGAACGTCATCGAGGAGACGCTGCGCTGGTCCACGCCCACCTCGCACGTGCTGATCCGCTTCGCGGCCGAGGACATCGAGGTCGGTGACCGGGTGCTGCCGAAGGGCGAGGCCCTGATCGTGTCGTTCGGCGCGATCGGCCGGGACGAGGAGCAGTACGGTCCGACGGCGGGCGACTTCGACGTGACCCGGACCCCCAACCGCCACATCTCCTTCGGCCACGGACCGCACGTGTGCCCGGGCGCGGCCCTCTCCCGCCTGGAGGCCTCGGTGGCCCTCCCGGCCCTGTACGCGCGTTTCCCCGAACTCCGCCTCGCCGTACCGCGCGAGGAGCTCCGGAACAAGCCGGTCGTCACGCAGAACGACCTGTTCGACCTCCCGGTCTTCCTGGCCTGACCGGCCTCACGCCCCGGTCTCCCCCGACGGGAGGCCGTGGCGTACCTCTGCGCAGCACGGCGCCGACCGCCCGGTCAGCCGACCGGGTCGGTCGCTGTGACCCGGTGGGCCTCGAGACCGGGCACGGCGAGCAGGTCGGCGATGAGCTCCTCGGAGCCGCCGACGTACGTGCTCACCAGGTCGACGTCGCCGCCGACACACCAGGCGCGGTCCTGCGGCCACCACAGGTCGGGGAGTTCGGCGAACTCGTCCAGGCCCTTGGAGGACACGGCGTCGGCCAGCGGTCCCGACAGCAGGATCTCGTCCCGTTCCGGAGTCGGGAAGGTGGGAACGCCCTGCCACTCCCAGCGGCCGTACCCGTGCCACAGTCCGTACCAGCACCGCTCCGCCGTCCCCGTGTGCCGTTCCAGGACGGGGATCAGGGCCTCGGCGACCCCGGCGGGAGTGGGGCCTTCGTCCGGCTGGTCGTCCCAGACGCCGGGCAGTCCGTACTCGGCGTCGTTCCGGTGGAACCGCTCGACGCCGATCACCTCGTGCCAGTCCGTCAGCGCCTTCACCCGCCGCCCGTAGGCGGCGGCGACGGCGTCCCAGCGGACCGGGCGTTCGTCGAGAGCCGCTGGATGCAGCACCCGCGCGTACGCGGGGAACCCGGGTGCCGCGACTCCGGCCACGGTGCCGAAGTCCCCGAAGCCGGGGCGGCGTTCGCTCAGCCAGCGGGCCGGTCCGAGGTCCGTCCTCTCGACGCGCAGACGTCCGTACAGGTCAGGGCCGGGTTCTCGGTCCGACCGGATCCATGTGTCCATCCGGCCAGTCTCCCTCCTCCGGCCGCGGTGGTCGTCTCCGGTTTCCGTCCCACCGCACGTGCCGCGCGACACCCGGGCGATGCACCTGCTGCCGGAGGAGGAGTTCCGGCACCGGCTCGGCGTGCTGGGCAGGCTCCCGGCTGGTCGCCCTGGGCGGCACCGACGACCCCGCCGCCCCGCCGGCCGAGGTCGAACGATGACGCGATCTCGGTACCGATGTCACGGTCCGGATCCTCCCCGGCGGCCACTTCTTCCCCTTCGAGTCGACCGACCAGGTCCCCCCTCGTGCCGGCTGTCTGCGGGTCCCGCTGATCCTTGCCCCATCCGTACGGTCGCGGACCTGGCGGCGACGGTCGACGGGCTCGGGAGCGGGGGGACGACGAAGCCTGATGACCGGCGGGCGGGGGTGGCGGACGTGTTACGCCCCCGCCCCCGTGGCGGGTCCCGGGCGTCGTAGGGTTGCCGCGATCACCGTCGGGACGAGGTCCCGGCACGAGGACACACGGGGGACGCCATGACCATGCACCGGCCCGGACTGCCGGAGGACCTCCCGCCGGGCGAGACGCTGTGGGCCCGCTGGGCACTGCTCGCCGCCGTCGCCGCGACCACCGAGGAGGAGCAGCGCACGAGCGGTTACCGCACCGGCCGTTGGATCGACGCCGAGGGACTGCACTACGACGACTCCGGCTGCACCTGGTGGACCATGTCCCGGATGGGCGAGGGCCGGTACGTGCTGTACGGGGAGGACGAGTCGAGCGGCGTCAAGTGGCACGAACCGCCGATCGACATGCTGGCGGGCGGCCCGGACTGGCTCCCGTACGACGAGCTGCGCGACCGGCTCAAGGGGTACGAGCTGGGGTGCGTCTACTGGTACGAGAACGGGGTGTGGGCCCGCGCGCCGTACCCGGACGGTCTGCGGGACGACGGCCTGGACTGCGGCATGGGCGGCTTCGTGGAGCGGGACCGGGTCCTGGGCGAGCTGTCGGACCACCTCGACGACACGGTCGGCGGGCCGGACGCGGACCGTCTCCTCGCCGACGCGGAGGCGCTGCGGCTGGAGCCGGGACCGTTCCTGGAACGGTTGCGCCCGACCGGCCCCGACGGGGACCCGACGGATCCACCGGCGGTCGCCAGGGCCCTCGTGCTCGCGCGCCTCGGCTGAGGGAAGGCATGCGGGTCCCTCGCCGGGGTAGCCGGGGCATGAGTCCGAGGGAAGGTGGAAGTGTCATGCGACGATCACGTCTCGTGTTCAAGCCGGTCTCGTTCGCCCTGAGTACCGGGGGCGGCTTGCTCGCGGCCGCCGCGTTCAAGAAGACCTGGCAGATCCTGGGGCACGAGGACGACGCGCCGAACGCCACCGACGAGGGGCGGCGCTGGCGCGAGATCCTGGTCGCCGCGGCGATCCAGGGCGCGATCTTCGCCGTGGTGAAGGCGGCCGTGGACCGCGGCGGGGCCACGGCGGTGCGCCGCGTCACGGGCGTCTGGCCGGCCTGACCGGCCCGTGGGACGCCGGGGTCGCGGCCGCCGCGTGCGGGACCCCGGCGCCACGCCCGTTTCCGCCGCCCGGTGAAGGGCCTGCCCCGCCGGCCCATGAAGAGCACGTGCCCAACCGGCCCGTACGGAGCCTGTGCCCCACCAGCCCGTGCGGAACTCCTGCCGCACCGACCCACGGAGTTCCGGCTCCGCCCATGCGAAGGCCCCCGCCTCTCCGGCGGGGGCCTTCGCGCGGGACCTCGGCCCCGAGCGACCTCACGTGCCGGCGGTGGTGATGTCGGCGCAGGCCCGTACGACACCCGCGAGGTCCAGGCCCTCGTCGCGCAGGGCGCGCTGGCGGTCCGCGCCGCTGCCGCCGCTCAGGTGCGCGGCGATCCCCTCGCGCGCCGCGTCGAGGTCCCCGGTATCCCGCAGGGCCTCCTCGGTGTACTGGAGGAGGGCCTCGAAGACCTCTTCGGGGCCGGCCTCCCGCATGGTCAGCGGGTGGAGGAGGGGGCCCCGGAGTCCGGACCGGGCGGCGCGCCATGAGGCCAGCCGCAGCAGACCGGCGGAGATACGGGGAGCGGGCTCGCCGTTGCGCCAGGCGCGGGCGGCGGTCTCCACGAGGGCGCGGGCGAGGGTGGCGACGAGAACGGTCGTGCCGGGTTCCAGACAGACGTCGGCGACCCTGATCTCCACGGTCGGGAAGTTCTTGGAGAGCCGGGCGTCGAAGTAGATCATGCCGGCGTCACGCAGGACGCCGGTCGCCAGCATGTCCGACACCTGCTCGTGGTACCGCTCCGCACTGCCGAACAGTTCGTACGGACCGGCGGACGGCCACCGGTTCCACACCCTGCTGCGGTAGCTGCTGTATCCGCTGTCCTCTCCCTGCCAGAACGGGGAGTTGGCGCTGAGCGCGTTCAGGAGGTAGAGCCAGGGACGGATCCGGTCGAGGACGGCGACTCCCTCCTCGTCGGAGTCCACGGCGACGTGGACATGGCAGCCACACGTCAGCTGCTCCTTGGTGGTGAGAGCGAACTGCTCGGCCATCCACCGGTATCGGACACCGAGATGGCGGGAGGGCTCCACGGGGAGGGGGGAGGTCGCGAGGGCGGCGACGACCGCACCGGACTGCCTGGCGTACCGCAGCGCCTCCCCGCGCAGGCGGACGATCTCGTCCCGAAGTTCGTCCATGTCCTTCATGGGCCGGGTGGAGAACTCCAGCTGCTCCTGGTGCAGCTCCTTCTCGAAACTCTCCCCCGCCTCGTCCCCGGTCCGGGCCACTGACGCGAGTACCGCCGACGAGACGGCGAAGGGCTCGCCCGTCTTCGCGTTGACGAGCATCAGCTCCTCCTCGACACCTACTGTGCGCATGAACGCTCCTGTACGAAAAAACGGGGACGTCCCGCCCCGCCGGCCACCCCGGGTGGGGCCGTCAGCGGTTGCGAGACCGGGATGTCACGCGTATGCCCACTTCGGCGAGGGCGAAGCGTCCTGAGAGAAGAGGGCTCGGACCGGCCTCCCCGGACCGGGCCGAGTGGGTGCCGCGGCCCGCTCGCGCTTCCCGTGCTGTGGGGTGCCGACGGATATTCCCTGGTCCGGCGGGCGACGGCCGGGCAGACTCGCCCCATGGCGGACATGGGGGCGTTTCGGGACGCGGTGGATCAGTGGGCGGCGGACGGGTCCGGCGAGCCCGCGCGTGATCTGGCGGTGCGGCTGGGGTTGCGGACGGCGGTGCTGGTCGAGGGGCCGAGTGATCTGGCGGCCGTCGAGGCGCTGGCCGCGCGGCGGAGCCGGGACCTCGCGGCCGAGGGGGCGACAGTGGTGTCGATGGGCGGGGCGATGAGCGTGGGGCGCTATGCCGACCTGCTCGGGGCGTCCGGACTCGGCCTGCGCCTGACCGGACTGTGCGACGAGCGCGAGCAGCGCTACTACGACCGTGCCCTGCGGCGGGCCGGGGCGCTGTCCGGGGGATTCCTCGTGTGCGCGGCGGACCTGGAGGACGAGCTGATCCGCTCGCTGGGGACGACGAGGGTCGAGGAGATCATCGAGGCGGAGGGCGACCTGCGCGCCTGGCAGACCTTCCTGCACCAGCCCGCGCAGCACGGCCGGCCCCGGCACCGGCAGCTGCGTCGTTTCCTCGGCACGAAGAAGGGCCGCAAGATCCGTTACGGCCGGCTCCTGGTGGAGTCCCTCACCCCTTCGCAGGTGCCGGCGCCGCTCGACGCGCTCTTCGCGCGTCTGTGACGGATGCCCGAGGGGTCGGCCCCGTACTCCCTTCCCTCCGATCCGACCAGTCGGTATGTTGCTCGCGACCGACGAGCAACCCCGGAGGACGACATGCCCGAATCCGAGCCGGCCCGCATCCCCGCCCCCGTATCCCCGCCCGTGGCCGAGAACGCGGTCGAGGGGCACTGTGACCCTCGCTTCAGCTCCGTACGGGAGGCCTTCGAGGCCAACTTCCGCACCCGGGAGGAGCTCGGCGCCGCCGTGACCGTCCAGATCCACGGCGAGACCGTGGTCGACCTGTGGGGAGGCTGGGCGGACTCCGCCCGTACGCGCCGCTGGGAACGCGACACCGTGGTCAACGTCTGGTCCACGACCAAGGGCGTGACCGCCCTCTGCGCCCACATCCTCGCCGATCGCGGGCTGCTCGACCTGGACGCGCCGGTCGCCTCGTACTGGCCGGAGTTCGCGGCCGCGGGCAAGGAGAAGCTGCCCGTACGCCATCTCCTCTCCCACCGCGCGGGCCTCGCGGGCCTGCGTGAGCCGCTCTCGCTCGCCGAGTTCTACGACTGGGAGGTGACGACCGCCCGGCTCGCGGCGACGGAACCGTGGTGGGAGCCCGGCACCCGCTCCGGCTATCACGCCATGACGTACGGGTTCCTTGTGGGCGAGGTGGTCAGGCGTGTCACGGGACGGCTGCCCAGTACCTTCCTCCGGGACGAGATCACCGGGCCCCTCGGCATCGACTTCACCATCGGCCTCCCGGAGCGGGAAGCGGCCCGGGCGGCCGAGCTCGTACACCCCCGCGCCTCGTCCGCGGGGGAGCAGGCCGCGGTCTTCCTGCAGCTGGAGCCCGCCGCGCGGGCCGCACTGGCCAACCCGCTCGTGGGCGCCACCCAGGCCAACAGCCCCGAGTGGCGCGCCGCCGAGGTCCCGGCGGCCAACGGGCACGGAACGGCCCGCGCGGTCGCCCAGCTGTACGGAATCTTCGCCGGGCGCGGCCGGTACGGCGAGCACCGGATCCTGTCCGAGGCGGCGGTCGAACGGGCCCGCCAGGGGCAGGGGGCGGGCCGGGACCTGGTCCTGGGCGCGGGTTTCGCCCACGACACGGAGTGCGCCCTCGGCCTCTGGCTCAGCGGCCCCAACGCTTCCTACGGTCCCAATCCGCGAGCTTTCGGCCATGACGGCTTCGGGGGCTCCTGCGGCCTCGCGGACCCGGAGGCGGGTGTCTCCCTGGGCTACGTGATGAACCGCATGGGACCCCGGATCGCGGACGACCCCCGCAAGATGGCCCTCGTCGAGGCCGTCTACGCGGCCCTCTGAGCCCGGCCGCGACGGGATCCGGACACTCCTTCGCCCGGACGGAGGGAACGATCGCGACATTCGCGGGCGTCCTCACATGCCCCACGGGCCCCGGTGGACAGCCCTTCGTCCGCCCGGCCGGACCCCCCGTCCACCCTCCGGCCCGAGCGGAGGCGACGGCCGGAACTGTGCACCCGCTACGTCCGCCACTCCCCGACGGACGAGCGGGTGACCCGGTCCGCCGGGTCCGGCCACATCCACCGCGCCGGACCCGACGGGGACCCCGACCGGGGCCTGATCTGGCCAAACGGTACGACTTCCTCCGTTTCACCGATGCCGATGTGACGTCAACCCTGTGACAGAAAACGCTTACTGACATGTCGTCAGCAAATTTCGGCAAGCGTTTGCGCCGCGCCACTCCCCCGCCACGCCCCTGACCGCCGAACCCGACGCCTCTGCCCGCACCGGGAGCGCCGGTCGTTCGAACGCGCGTAGATCGGCCGAAAGGCGTTCTTGCCGCCAGGGCCGTCTGCTTCGAGGATTCCCCGTGTCGAGATTGACAGGTTCATGGCGGACAACGCCGCGGGCCGCCCTCTCGGCACCAAGGGGTCGCCCACCCAGCGATTCCCCCCATCCCCCACCGGAGGATCCAGTGAACCTCAAGCGTCTGTCCCCCCTCGGCGCCGCCAAGGGCGCACGGCTGATCGCCGTGGCCTCCGCGCTGCTCGCCGCCTCGGCGCTTGCCGTCCCCAGCTCGTCCGCGGCCACGGCCGGGGACGGCCGGGCCACCGCCACCCAGCTCGCCGCCGCCGACCAGGCCGTACGGGGAGCCGACGTCCCCGGCACCGCGTGGTACACCGACCAGGCGTCCGGGAAGATCGTCGTCACCGCCGACTCGACCGTCTCCGCCGCCGAGATCGCCAAGATCAAGCAGGCGGCGGGCGACCGCGCCTCCTCCCTGGAGATCAAGCGGACGCCCGGCACGTTCACCAAGCTCATCGCGGGCGGCCAGGCCATCTACGCGGGCGGCGGGCGCTGCTCGCTGGGCTTCAACGTCCGCAGCGGCTCGACCTACTACGCCCTGACGGCAGGTCACTGCACCAACATCGGCAGCACCTGGTACACCAACTCCTCCAACACCACCGTGCTGGGCACCCGCGCCGGTTCCAGCTTCCCGAACAACGACTACGGCCTCATCCGCCACTCCAACGCCTCGGCGGCGGACGGCCGGGTCTACCTGTACAACGGGAGCTACCGCGACATCACCGGCGCGGCCAACGCCTCGGTGGGCCAGTCGGTGCAGCGCAGCGGCAGCACCACCGGTCTGCGCGGCGGGACCGTCACCGGTCTCAACGCGACCGTCAACTACGGCGGCGGCGACGTCGTCTACGGCATGATCCAGACCAACGTCTGCGCCGAGCCGGGCGACAGCGGCGGCGCGCTCTTCTCCGGCACCACCGCCCTCGGCCTCACCTCCGGCGGCAGCGGCAACTGCTCCAGCGGCGGCACCACGTTCTTCCAGCCGGTGACGGAGGCGCTCAGCGCGTACGGCGTGAGCGTCTTCTAGCCCGGACAGCAACTGCGGAAGCACGAAGCTCCATCGACAGGCCGGCGGTCCCCTCGGGGTCCGCCGGCCCTGTCGTTCGCCCGGACAGGGGCGCGCGGAGTCACTCGACCGGCCAGGTGTGCGCCGGCACGTTCAGATGCATGTACTCGATGTACTGCCGGGTCATCCGCCGCAAGGCCTGGTGCCGGTCCACATGGACGATGTCGTGCAGATGGTGGAACATCTCGGACTGCCACACCGCGCCGTTGCGCCCGCTCACACACCGCTGCTCGATGATCCCCAGCAGCGGCTCGCGCCGGGCCGCGTCCATGCCCAGCCGTTCGAGGCCGCGGTCCGCCAGCGGCAGCAGGCGCCGCAGCACCAGCTCGGTGACCGGCACCTCGCCCATACCGGGCCAGTACAGCTGCGCGTCGATGCCGTACCGCGCCGCGGTGTGCAGGTTCTCCTCCGCCGCCGCGAACGACATCCGAGACCACACGGGCCGGTCCTCGTCGACCAGGGCGCGGACGAGGCCGTAGTAGAAGGCCCCGTTCGCCATCACGTCGGCCACGGTGGGGCCCGCGGGCAGCACCCTGTTCTCCACGCGCAGATGCGGTACGCCGTCGACGACGGCGTAGACGGGGCGGTTCCAGCGGTAGACCGTCCCGTTGTGGAGGGTGAGCTCGGCGAGGCCGGGGGTTCCGCCTCGGTCGAGAGTCTCTTCAGGGTCCTCGTCGTCGCACAGGGGAAGGAGCGCCGGGAAGTACCGTGCGTTCTCCTCGAAGAGGTCGAAGACGGAGGTGATCCACCGCTCCCCGAACCAGACGCGCGGCCGCACGCCCTGCACCTTGATCTCGTCCGGCCGGGTGTCGGTGGCCTGTTCGAACAGCGGAATGCGCGTCTCCCGCCACAGCTCCTTGGCGAACAGGAAGGGCGAATTCGCGGCCAGGGCCACCTGCACCCCCGCGACGGCCTGTGCCGCGTTCCAGTGGTCGGCGAACTCGTCGGGCGCGACCTGCAGATGGAACTGGGTGCTGGTGCAGGCCGCCTCCGGCGTGATGGTCTCCGCATAGGTCCGCAGTCGCTCCACCCCGTCCACCGCGATCAGCAGGTCCTCGCCCCGCGCGGCGAAGACCTGCTCGTTCAGCAGGCGGTAGCGCGGGTTCTCGGAGAGGGACTCCGGCCCCACGTCCGCCAGTTCGAGCGTCGGCAGAATCCCGATCATGACGAGGTGCGCGCCGATCGCCGCGGCCTTCGCCTCGGCGTGGTTGAGGGCCTCGCGGATCTCCCGCTCCCAGGAGTCGGGGCCGCCGGCCGTGAGCCGCCGCGGCGCGATGTTGATCTCCAGATTGAACCGTCCCAGCTCGGTCGCCCAGGACGGATCCGCGATCGCCGCCAACACGTCCGTGCTGCGCATGGCGGGCTCGGCGTCGGCGTCCACGAGGTTCAGTTCGATCTCCAGACCGACCTGGGGGCGCTCGAAGTCGAACCGCGACTCCCGCAGCATCCGCGCGAACACGTCGAGGCAGGAGTGCACCTTGTTCCGGAAGCGGCGGCGGTCGTCGCGAGTGCACTCCGCCGCCGGGACGTCACGTCCCATCGGTCCCTCCCGAGTCTCGTCGGCACGGACCCCCGGCTCTCAGCGTCCCACTCCGAGGACGCCCCAACCACCGAAGCCGGTGGCGCCGGGCCCGTACCTCCCCCCGTACACGGCGATGACCTGCGGGTTCACCCGCTCGGTGGGTCGGCCCCCGTTCCCGCCCCGGCCCGTCCTCCGGCTCCCGCCGACACGGGGGCCGCTCCGGCGTAGGCTTCGCCCAGCACGAACACGACGGGGGTGGGCGTATGACGGCCGAGACGGCACCGAGGTGGGGATCGACCCTCGATTCGGTCATGGTGTACGCGCAGGGCGCGCTCTGCCACCGGCTGGCCCGGGGCAGCGTGCCACCGGACGGCCGGGTACGGGTCACGGGGCTGCCCCGCTCGCTGGATCCCGGCTCGCTGCGCGCCCGGGTCCTGGGCTCGCCCGGGGTGCGGGTCACCGAGGCCCGGGTGGAGGTCCAGGCACTCACCCACGACGAAGCCGCGCCCGACGGGCTGCGGCGCGAGGTCGAGCGGCTTCGTGAGGCGTACGCGGCGGCAGCGGGGCGCCGGGACCGGCAGCTCGGTCTGATCGCGGAGGTCCGAGGGCTGCGTCCGGTCCCGCCGGGCCGCAAGCGCGAGGATCCGCACCGCCGCACCCCGGTCGACGCGTGGCTGGAGCTCGCCGACTTCGTCGACGAGCGGCTGACCGGACTGCACGCGCGTCTCGCCGAGCTCGAACAGGCGCTGCTCGACGCGGAGCACGAGCTCGACATCGCCGCCGACAGATATGAGCGCGCCTCCACGGACGCCTCGTCGGCGCACGTGGACACCACGGTCTCCGCGCTGCTGACCCTCGCGGGCCCCGCCGACGCGGAGGTGGAACTCGACCTCGAGTACGGGGTGCCGGGCGCCGTCTGGGTCCCGGCCTACCGTCTCACCCACCGTCAGGGCGACGACACCGGGCGACTGGTGCTGCGTGCCTCGGTCGCCCAGCGCACCGGCGAGGACTGGACCGGAGTGCGGGTCGCCCTGGCCACCGCCGACCTGCGCCGCCGCACCGACCTGCCGAGGCTCCGCTCGGTCCGGATCGGACGACGTCAGTCCGCCCCCGCGCCCTCCGGCTGGCGCGAGCCCCCTGCGGGGCTCTCCGACCTCTTCTCCGGGTACGCCGCCGCCGGCCCCCGCCCCGAGTCGGGCGCCGCGGCCAGGGCTGTCGGGGGCGCCGCCGGCGCGCCCGTCGCCGGGGGCGTACCGGAGAGCGCCCGGTACGACGAGGTGTCGCCCCCGCCGTCGGTGGGATACGGCGGGCCCGTTCCACCGCCCCCGCCGTCGGTGGGCTACGGCGGGCCGCCCCCGCCGGCACCTCAGGCCTTCGGCGCCCCGCCGCCCGCGCCGGGCGGAGCGTACGGCTCCGGTCCCACGCGACCGGCCGGCCGTCCCCGTGCCGGTGCCCCGGCCTTCGGAGGGGCGCCTGCCCCCGCCCTGGCCCCCGCGGCTCCGGGGGCTCCCGGCGCTGCCGCACCGCCACCGCCGCCGGCGGCCGGACCGCCCCGGCCGAGCGGCGCCGAACTGGACTACGCCGCCCTGGTCCTCAGCGGCCCCGACGAGCCGGGCGGTCGCCGTGGCCGGCTGTTCCCCGCGTCGCCCTTCGACGCCGTGACGGCCGAGTACCGTCGCCGCGCCGAGGCGGTGGCCGCGCTGCCGCTGCCCGGACACGCCGTGCGGCCCCGGGAGTCGGCGGGCTCGTTCGACCACCGCTTCGACGCCGCCGCCCGTGCCGACGTCCCCTCGGACGGGACCTGGCACACCGTCACCGTCGCCGAGATCCCGGTCGGGCTGCGCACCGAGTACCTGTGCGTGCCGTCCGTGGAGCCGACGGTGTACGCGACGCTCGTGCTCTCCAACGCCACCGACCAGGCGCTGCTCGCCGGGCCGGTGGAGGTCACCGTCGACGACGACTTCCTGCTGACCGCCGCGCTGCCCACGCTCGCCCCCGGCGGCGTCCGCCGGGTGGGGCTCGGGCCCGCCGAGGGTGTGCGGGTCACCCGCCGCACGAACCTGCGCGAGTCGACCTCGGGGCTGCGGAACAACATCACCGTGCTCGACCACCACGTCCATGTCGAGCTGGCCAACCGGCTCGCGCGACCCGTCACCGTCGAGGTACGGGAGCGTGTGCCCGTCGCCTCCGAACCGGACGTCCGCATCGAGGAGCGGGCGGGCTGGACGGCGCCCGCGGAGGGCGGGCCCGAGCATCACGCCCCCGGCACCCGCCTCTGGCGCGTGGACCTTCCCGCAGGTGGCACCACCGCCCTCGACGGCGGTTACGAGATCCGCATCCCGGCCGGCAAAGCCCTGGTCGGCGGCAACCGCAGGAGCTGAGACGCCCCATGTCCACGGTCTCGAAGACGATCGCCGTCCCCGTCACCGCCGTCACCCTCCTGGAGGACCGGGCCCACGTCGAGCGCGCCCTCGCACTCGACCTGGAGGCCGGGGTGCAGCGGCTGCGCCTCGGCCCGGTCAGCGCGCTGGCCGTCGACCGTACCCTCCACGCGGAGCTGCTCTCCGCCGACCCGGCCACCGTGCTCGACGTCCGCGTCGTCCGGGACTGGACGCCCCGTGGCCCCCGGCCGCCGGCCGACGACGAGTCCGCGCTGCGCCACCGAGCCCACGCCGTGGAGGAGGAGCGGCTCGACCTCGAGCGGCGGCGCGAGCGGCTGCAGGCGCGCCTGGACCTCCTCGGCCGCCTCGCCTCCGATGTGCTGCGGGAGATCGGCGAGGGCGCCGGCTCCGGGGAGAGCGAGAGCCCTCGCTGGGCCCGCGAACTGGACCGGGTGGACGCCGAGCGCGACACCTGCGGCGAGCGGCTGCGTGCCGTGGACGCCCGGCTGTCCGCGCTCGCCGCCGAACTCCGTGAGGTCCGGCAGGCCGTGGACATGACGGAGGAGGAGCCCGCCGAGCTGGTCGCCCACATCGAGCTGACCGTGGACGCCCCGGTCGCCGGGCCGGTCGAACTGCGTCTGAGCCATCTCACGCCGTGCGCGCTGTGGCGGCCCGCCTACCGGGCCGTGCTAGACGGAGACGCGCTGACGCTGGAGACCGAGGCGGTGGTCTGGCAGCACACCGGCGAGGACTGGTCCGACGCCCGGCTGACGCTGTCGACGGCCCGTTCGGCGCTCGCGACCGATCCACCCCGTCTGACGGAGGACCGGCTGACGCTCAAGGACCGCACGGCCGCGGAGCGCCGCACGGTCGACGTCGAGCTGCGCGAGGAGGAGATCGGGGACCTGGGGCCGGCTCCGGTGGTCGGCCTGCCGGGGGTCGACGACGGAGGCGAGGCGCGAGTGCTGCACTCCCCCGCGCCGGTGTCGGTGCCCTCGGACGGCCGCGCACACCGGGTGCCGCTGTCCGCCTTCACCACGGCCGCGCGCCGCGAGTACGCCTGCTCGCCCGAGCTGTCGCCGCTGGTCACCGAGGTGGTGCGGTTCGACAACCTGTCCGGGCACGTGCTGCTCGCGGGGCCCGTGGACCTCGTCCGCGGCAGTGGCTTCAGCGGTCGCGGCGCGCTGGAGTTCACCACCCCGGGGGCCCCGGTCGAGCTGGCGTTCGGCAGCCGCGACGATCACCGGGTGGTGCGCGAGACCGAGGAGTCGCGCGACACCGCCGGAATCACCCAGCGGACGGTGGTGACCCGCACGGTCCGGCTGCACCTGTCGCGGTTCTCCGCGCCCGGGGAGCGCGGTGAGCGGGTGGTCGTCCTCCGGGAGCGCGTCCCGGTGTCCGAGGTCTCGGCCGTGGAGGTGCGCCTGCGCAAAGAGGCGTGCTCGCCCGCGCCCGACACGGTCGATGCCGAGGGCGTCGCCCGCTGGGACGTCGCCCTTCCGCCGGGCGGCCGCCGGACGGTAACCCTGGTCTACGAGCTGTCGGCGAGCGCCAAGGTCGCCGGGCTCTGAGCCCGCGGTCCCCGCTCCGGGTGAGGGGCGGGGACCGGCCAAGCGGTCGAGCGCTCGCGGAGTGTGCCGGTTCTTCCCCGGCCTCCGGAATTCGGCCGTCTGTTACGGGGTGGTGCCCTGCGTGTTCTCTCCGCGGGGCGGTGTGCGGTGCGCGACCATACGAACGCCACGTCGCAGTCTTGACCCGACGAAGCGGACGACGTCAAGCAGGCGGCCGGCAGACGGAAACACCGCGACAGGAAGAAGGACGGACGTGTCCGGCAGCGAAAGCGAGAACCCGGCAATCCCCTCCCCGGCCCCCGCGCCGACCCGCCCCAGGACGAACCGTGACTGGTGGCCGAACCAGCTGGACCTCCAGGTACTCCATCAGAATTCGTCCCAGTCCGATCCCATGGACGAGGACTTCGACTACGCGAGGGAATTCGCGACTCTGGACGTCGACGCGCTGAAGCGGGACGTGTTCGAGGTGATGACGGCCTCGCAGGACTGGTGGCCCGCCGACTACGGTCACTACGGGCCGCTCTTCATCCGGATGAGCTGGCACGCGGCGGGGACGTACCGCATCGAGGACGGCCGGGGCGGTGGCGGTGACGGCGCCCAGCGTTTCGCTCCGCTGAACAGCTGGCCGGACAACGCGAGCCTCGACAAGGCCCGCCGACTGCTCTGGCCGGTCAAGCAGAAATACGGCCGGAAGATCTCCTGGGCCGATCTGCTGGTCTTCGCCGGTAACTGCGCCATGGAATCCATGGGGTTCAAGACGTTCGGTTTCGGATTCGGCCGGGAGGACATCTGGGAGCCCGAGGAGGTCTTCTGGGGGCCGGAGGACTCCTGGCTGGGAGATGAGCGGTACAGCGGTGACCGGGAACTCACCGGTCCTTTCGGCTCCGTGCAGATGGGGCTGATCTACGTCAATCCGGAAGGTCCCAACGGCAATCCGGATCCGATCGCGGCCGCCCGGGACATTCGCGAGACGTTCGGGCGCATGGCGATGAACGACGAGGAGACGGCCGCTCTGATCATCGGCGGCCACACGTTCGGCAAGTGCCACGGAGCGGTCGATCCGGATTGCATCGGTCCGGAGCCGGAGGCGGCCCCCATCGAGCAGCAGGGCATCGGCTGGCGGAACACGTGCGGCAGCGGTGTCGGCGGCGACTCGCTCACCAGCGGCCTCGAGGGCGCGTGGACCTCCGAGCCGACGAAGTGGGACAACGGCTACCTGGACAACCTGTTCCGCTACGACTGGGAGCTGACGAGGAGCCCGGCGGGCGCGAAGCAGTGGACGCCCACCGATCCCTCGGCCCGGAACACGGTGCCCGACGCCCATGATCCGGCGAAGCGGCACGCGCCCATGATGCTGACGACGGACCTCGCGCTGAAGCTGGATCCGGTCTACGGTCCGATCGCCAAGGGTTTCCACGAGAACCCCGACCGGCTGGCGGAGGCCTTCGCCAAGGCCTGGTACAAGCTGCTGCACCGCGACATGGGGCCCGTCTCGCGGTATCTCGGTCCGTGGGTCCCCGAGCCGCAGCTGTGGCAGGATCCGGTGCCCGCGGTCGATCACACGCTCGTCACGGACGCGGACGTCGCCGACCTCAAGGGCAGGATCCTCACGTCGGTACCGACGCTCTCCCACCTGGTCACCACGGCGTGGGCGTCGGCGGCGAGCTTCCGCGGCACCGACAAGCGCGGCGGTGCCAACGGGGCACGGATCCGGCTCGCGCCGCAGCGGGACTGGGAGGTGAACGACCTCCCCGAGGTGGCCGGAACGGTACAGGCACTCGATCAGATCCGGCAGGAGTTCGACGCCTCCCGGTCCGACGGCGTGCGGGTGTCGCTCGCCGACCTGATCGTGCTCGGCGGCTGCGCGGCCGTCGAGCAGGCCGCGCGGAACGCCGGGTACGGCATCACCGTCCCCTTCTCCCCGGGGCGTATGGACGCCTCGCAGGAGCAGACCGACACGGAGACGTTCGCCGTGCTCGAACCGAAGGCGGACGGGTTCCGCAACTACCTCCCGGCGGGAGAGAAGCTGTCACCGGAGACCCTGCTGCTCGACCGGGCCAACCTGCTCACCCTGACCGCTCCCGAGATGACGGTGCTGATCGGCGGCATGCGGGCCATGGACGCCGGGTTCCGGGGAGTCCGGCACGGGGTGTTCACCGACCGGCCCGGCGCGTTGACCACCGACTTCTTCGTGAACCTGCTGGACATGGGCACGGAGTGGAAGGCGTCGACCGAGACCGAGAACGTCTTCGAGGGCCGGGACCGTTCGACGGGTGAGATCCGGTGGACCGCCACCGCCGTCGACCTCGTCTTCGGCTCGCACTCTCAGCTCCGGGCGATCGCGGAGGTCTACGCGTCCCAGGACGCGGGCGAGAAGTTCGTACGGGACTTCGTGGCGGCGTGGAACAAGGTGATGAACCTCGACCGGTTCGACCTGTCCTGATCCCGGCGCCCGCCTGGGCCGAGGAGCGGGTCCGGGACTACGGGGGTGCCTGCGGGCGCTCCCGTACCGGCGCCCCGCCCTCCCCCTCAGGACGGCATGTCCGCCAGTGCCTCGTCCGTGTCCCCGTACACGCGGAAGACGGTCCGCGCTCCCGTGATCTCTAGCATGCGGGCCACGGGAGCGCGCAGGGCCGCGAGGTCCAGACGCCCGCCGCCGCGCTGCATCCTCAGCCGGGCCTTGAGCAGCAGGTTGAGCCCGGTCGAATCGCAGAACCGCAGTCCTGAGCAGTCGACGACGATGCGGCCGGGACCGGTGCACTCCTCCAGGGCGTCGCGCAGGGGCGCGGCCGTCTCGTAGTCGAGTTCCCCGCGGACGGCGAGTACCACCGTCCCGGAGGGGCCGCGGGGCCGGACGAGGACGGCGACGGGTTCCACCCGCTCGTCGTGGGCGGCGCTGTGGGGCTTTCCGACGCGTTCCGGTCCGACCTCTGTCTCCGCACGGTTGTCACCCTGCATGGGATCTCCGGCCTCCTTCCCGTCGCTGGTGTCACCTCGGTGCCGCGGGTCTCTCCGCCGGAGGCGGCGGCTGCGCGGCTACCCGGTCCGGGTGCCTCGTACTCACCGAAGCGGAGTACGCCTCACCTCTCCGGTGCTCGGGGGGTCGACGTCCTCCGCTTGGACCAACGGACCACCAGACGCATCAGGGTGACGAGGGTCAGGACCCAGGCGGCGGCGAAGGCCCAGATCAGGAGGGGGGCCTCGGTGGCGACGGCCAGGACCAGCAGGGTCAGCGGCAGGGCGCCGAGGGCCCCCAGGGCGAGGACCGTCGGTCGTCCGCGCTCGGTGCCGGCCGCTTGCGGGGGCCCGCGGCGCTTGGTGTGCAGTCTGCGGGCGAGCGGCCGGTCCTGTTCCAGTTGCTGCTCGATCTCCGCAAAGATGCGTCGCTCCCGTTCAGAGAGCCGGGCCTCGTCCATCACGGGCACCTCCCGCCGTACGACCGGCGTCCTGATCTGCCGCTGCCCAGACGGGCGCGGCTCAATCGCGTGTCCTGGGATCCGCCGCAGCACGTCCGTCTCCGCCTGCCGGGGCCGCGCGGCAGGCTGGGAGACCCGGTTCAGGTCGCCGCTGTTCCGGACGGCCACCGCGAGGCGACGCCCCGGGGCTCTTCGCGCATGGGTGGGGAGGGGCGCGCGTGAGAGCGGTTCGCCGAGGGGTCACGGTCGCCACCGTGCTCGAACGTCCGGGTGAGCGAGGAGTGTTCGGCCATCCGGCGACGCGGGGCGCCGTCGAGCGGGCTGCGCTCGACCTCCCGGAGGAGCAGGACCGTGCCCGGACGCGTTCTCCCCGGCGTTCGGGGTAGCCGCATGTTCTGGCCCCGCGACGAGCAGCGGCGGCACCTGTGAGGAGGAAGCTCCATGAACCTTGCCGAAGGCCGCACCGCGGACTCCCGCGTGTCCCCGGGTGATCCGATTCCCGCGCGGATCGCGGGCGTCGCGGCACGCGCCACGGGCGCGCCGCCGGAACAGGACCTTCCGCTGGACCACACGCAGGCCATCCTTGAGGTCACCAAGGAGATCGCCGGCGTCCTCAAGGCGTCGGACTGCCCGTTCGCCCTGGTCGGGAGCGTCGCGGCCTACGCCTACGGGATCCCGGTGCGGTTGCAGCACGACACGGACTTCGCCGTGCGGCGCGAGGACGCCGACACCGTCACGGGCCTGCTGCGCGAGCACGGCATCGAGATCGTCGACCCGCCGGAGGACTGGCTGGTCAAGGCCCGCAGGGGCGGCGAGCACATCGACCTGATCTTCTCCCTCGCGGGCCGCCCCGTGACGACCGAGCTGCTCGAACGGGCGTGGACGCTTCCCGTGGACTCGGTGCACATGCCGGTCATCGACCCGACCGACCTCATGGTGGGGCGGCTGGCCGCCCTGTCCGAGCACCACTGCGACTACGGCAAGCTCCTACCGGTCGCGCGGGGCGTGCGCGAGCGGGTCGACTGGGACCGCGTACGCGAGGAGACCGGGGACAGGCCGATGGCGGCCGCCTTCCTGTACCTCCTTGAGCTCCTCGACGTGATCCGGCCGAGCGACGCCGCAGAGGGGAGCGGGCCGGGCGAGTGAGCCCGCGGTCTGCGGGCAGTCGCCCACCGCGTGGAAAGGAGGAGCCGTCATGCTTCTCATCGGCCTTCTGCTGCTCGTCGCCGCCGGCGTCTTCACCGGGCTGCTCATCGCGGACTACACCTCCGGGGGTCCGGAGTACGAGGCCACGGTCCTCGACCGGACCGTCGGTACGGTCGACACCCTGGGCGCCTTCCTCGCCGGCATCGGTGTCACCCTCGTCTTCTGCCTCGCCCTGGCCATGATCTTCGCCGGCATGGCGCGGCGCCGGCGTGCGCGCGCCCGCGAGTCGCGTGCGGAGTACCGCCGGTCGGAGGCGCCGCCGCGCGAGGACCGGGGTGCGGACGACCAGGACACGGACTACCGCCGGTCGGATGCGTCGCCGCGCGACGACCGTGGTACGTATGACCCCGACACCGACTACCGCAGGACGGAGGCACCGCCGCGCGAGGACCGCGGGGAGCCGTCGACCCAGGCCCATGGCACCCGTCCGGGGCTGTGGGAGCGGATGACCGGCAAGGAGGACGAGGGGCCTCGGTGACGTCCACGCGGCCCTCGGGCCCGCGCCCCGGCCGGCGGTCGCAGGTTCTCGACCACCGACCGGGGCAAGCGGGGGTACCGCGTGAGGGTCAGGCCGTGTGGAGCGTCAGGCCGTAGCGGCCGAGGATCTCGTTGACGGGCTGGAACCAGGTCTCGCCGCCGGTGGAGCAGTTGCCCCAGCCTCCGGAGGTGACGCCCTGGGCCTGGTCCCCGCTGATGAACGCACCGCCGGAGTCACCGCCCTCGGCGCACACGCTGGTCTTCGTCATCTGGTGCACCGCCCCCTGGCTGTAGTTGACCGTCTGGTTCTTGGCCAGGACGGTGCCGCAGTGCCAGCGGGTCGTGGAGCCGGAACGGCACACGGACGCCCCCACGGGCGCCTCGGCCGAGCCGCGGACGAGCCGGTCCGGGACCGTCCCCCAGCCGAGCACCACCGGGACCGTCCACCAGCCGCTGTGGATGCTCACGTACGCGTAGTCGTCGCCGGGGAACGAGGAGCCCTGGAACGTACCCATCGCGGAGCCGTCCCAGCCGCGGACCGCGGCCCCGGCCCGGCCGCAGTGCCCGGCGGTGACGAAGCCGCCGTGCACGGAGAACCCGATGGAGCAGCGGACGTTGCCGGTGTAGTAGGGGTCGCCGCCGACGGTTCCGGCGGCGTACGTACGGGGTGCGGCCGCCGTCTCGGCGACGGTGACGGGGCCGGTGGCGCGGGCCCCCTCGACGAAGGCGCGCACGGCGGGCAGGTCCCGGTCGGCGCGGACGACGGTGACGACGACGCTGTTGGACCGCGGGTCGACGTGCCAGCCGGCGACCCCGGCCGGGGCGGCGCGGGTGTCGAGCCGGGCTTTGACGCGGTCGAGTGCGCCGGCGCTGTGCCGGACGAGCCGGGTGTCGGCGCCGAGCGCCCGGACCTCCGCCTCCTCGCCACGGTCGGTGAGGCCGACGACGAGCCGTCCGCTGCGTACGTCGAACCAGGCGCCGCCGAACGATTCACCCGCCGCCCGTCGCGCTTCGGCCTCCACGCGCGCGGCGTCCCGTTCGGCCTGCAGCCGTTCGGCGGCCTGGTGGTCCGTGAGCCCGAGGTCCCGGCGCATCGCGTCGAGGAGACCGGCCGAGGCGGTGGGCGTGGCGCCGGGGGATTCCGCGCTCGCGGGGACGGTGTGGGCGGCGCCGAGTCCGACGGCGAGCATGAGGGCGGCGACGGTGGCGCGCAGGGTGGATGTACGTCTCACAGGAGCCTCCTGGTGGGGGAAAGAGGACGTTGAGAGCGCTCTCAGGCGGGTACGGCGAGTACGTTAGCGGCCCACACTTGTCAGGTCCATACCATGGACAGATCCCGGGACGGGCGATCCCCTATCGGCACCGACGCGGCGGGCGACCTCGTCCGCGCCTTCCACCGCGGGCGACGCGGGCCTGACGTCTCCACGGACCTGCACGACCGGGACGCCGAGAACCCCCCGTCACGAGCCCTGCGCCTACGGCGCGGACATCGTCTGCCACCGCCACCATCGACCGCGCCGAACTCCTCAGTCAGGTCGTCGAGCTGACGGATCGTCCGGTGACGGGCGGTGCCGGGGCAATCGCGAGGGCCGGGTCCGTCGACTGACGGACCCGGCCCGTGACGCGGTCAGACGCGGTCAGACGCGGTCGGCCGCGATCAGGACGTACTGGAAGGAGCCGTCCTTGTAGGAGTTGATGAACGCCTCCTCGATGCCGGTGACGAGGGACGAGGTGGCCCGCAGCTCCCAGTACGGCAGGGTGTCGGGCGTCAGGTCGATGACGGCCTGCGGTACGAGACGGTTGTCGGCCATCGCGCGCAGGTACTCGCGGCGGGAGTGGATGTTGCACTCGAAGTGCGCGTTGATCTGGGAGACCCACTTCGAGGGCTGGCCGTACCGCGGGTTCCAGCAGCCGGTGATGGTCACGTAACGGCCGCCGACCGCGAGGACGCGGGAGTGCTCGGCGAAGAGGTCGTGCAGGTCGACGTACATGCTCGACTCGTTGTTCCACGAGCCGGCGGCCTGCCCCGTCCCGAGGGGCATGTCGAGCATGTTGCAGACCCGGGCGCGCACGTGGTCCGCGATGCCGAGTTCCTTGGCGCGCCGGTTGCCGAAGTCGGCCTGCTTGGCGGAGAGGGTGACGCCCTCGACCTTGCAGCCGAAGCGCTGGTGGGCCATGACCATCGAACCGCCGCGGCCGCAGCCGGCGTCCACGAGCGTGTCGTCACGCCCGATGGAGCCGAGGTGGTCGAGGAGCACCTCCGCCTGCGCGGACTCGAGCCGGTGCAGCTCGGCGATCAGCTTCTTCTCGTACTCACTGTCCTCGACGTCCCCGAGGGCCGCGTGGTCGACGTCGCCGATGCCGTAGTGGTGGTGGTAGAGGCCGTCGACATCACCCAGGCGCAGGTTCACGGGCCTGGCCTCGGCGTTCCAGTAGCGGGCGATGTCACCCTGGTACGGCGTCGCCGGCGAGGGGACGAACGCGGAGGTGCCGCTGACGGTGGTGCACTCGGTGCTGGTCATGGAGAAATCCCTTCCTTACCAGAAATCGGGCAGGCTGTAGCGATAGGTGTTCGTCTGGTGCCAGTAGTGGTTGCCGTCGACCCATACGGCCACTCCGCGAAGGAAGCGCAGCACGCTCGGGACGGGGCAGGCGGCGGCGAGATCGGCGGCCGCGGCTTCGAAGCCGCGCATGAGGTCGTTGTGGACCTCGACGGCCTTCAGATACCCCTCCTTGTCGGAGAGGCCCTCCCGTTCGGCGATCACCACGGGCAGGTTCAGGTGTCTGCCGGGACTGGCGAGCTCCTTCGTGTACGAGTACAGGTCGTTCACGATGGTGGTGGCGTTCCCGGCGAGCGCCAGGACGCGCTGCATGGCGGGCTGGGCGTGCAGGTCCGCGGGCAGTTCGTAGCCGCCGACGGTGTCCGTGATGGTGGGGCAGGGGCGGAAGTTGTTGAACTGGCGCATCGCCAGGTACTCCCACACCTCCGGCACGTGGTCCGTCTCCGCCCAGGCCGCCTCCGCGAGGTACCCCAGGTGGAGCCGGGCCATGTCGTGCCGGAACCGGTCGGCCTGGGAGGCGGTGGCCTGGCCGACGAAGTACTCCATGGCGGAGCGGTAGGCGCGCCGCGGGGCGTCCGCGTGGAGCGAGTCCGCCCACCCCTGTCGGTACTCCGTCGTCGTGTGCAGCGGGTCGAGGGCGGTGTGGGCGAGGAGGAGGCGACCGCCGAGGCCGACGGGTGAGCCGCCGTGGTCCTCGCAGTAGCAGTCGTCGAGGGCGTTCTCGGCGACCATGAGGCGGGTGGCGAGCATCAGGTGCTCGACGGTCGGGGCGTCCGGGTGGCAGGCGACCATGTAGCGCCCGACGGAGAACCCGTCGAACTCGCCCTCCCAGTCCTCGGGGAAGAGCTGGACCTCGTCCTGGGCCCAGGCCTTGATCCGCCGGCTGACCTCGTCCACGCGCACCGGGTCCGGTTCCGCTACGGGGTGGAAGTAGAGGCCCGGGAGGGGACGGCCCTCCGCCGGTGCCGCGGGGGCCGCGGGCTCCGGCGCCGCCGCGCGCGGGGCGAGCGACAGACCCGTCGTGCCGAGCCCGGTGGGGCCGTGCGGGATCCATGCCGGGCCGGGCCTGGGCGGGGCGGCGGTCCCGGTGGGCGCGGCCGCCCGGCCGAGGACGTGCGCCCCGAAGTGGGCGGCGGCGGTGGGCAGGCTCGACTGCAGAGGGGAAGACCCGGGTTCGGGCATCCGCGACTCCTTGGTGAGGGGGTGAACTGTCCGGTCCCCGGGCACGGTCCGCCGCGGCCGGGGGGCCGGGCCGTGGCGAAGCGTGGGTGGGGTGAGCGCGTCCTAGTCGCGCCTCCGGGCGATCTGGACGTTCTCCAGGACGCCGAGCGCGTTGGGCACGAGGATGGCGGCGGAGTAGTACGTGGTGACGAGGTACGACATGATCGCCTGCTCGCTGATGCCCATGAAGCGCACCGAGAGGCCCGGCTCGTACTCCTCCGGCAGTCCGGTCTGACGCAGGCCGACGACACCCTGGTTGTCCTCGCCGAGCCGCATGGCGAGGATCGAGCTGGTGTTCTCCTTGCTGATGGGGATCTTGTCGCAGGGCAGGATGGGGACCCCGCGCCAGCCCAGGACCCGGTGCCCGTCGAGTTCGACGGTGTCCGGGTAGAGCCCCTGGGCGTTCCACTCGCGGCCGATCGCGGCGATGGTCCTCGGATGGGCGAGGAAGAGCCTGGTGCCGCGACGGCGGCAGAGGAGCTCGTCGAGGTCGTCCGGGGTGGGCGGGCCGGAGTGGGTCTGGATCCGCTGCTTGAAGTCGGCGTTGTGGAGCAGGCCGAACTCCCGGTTGTTGATCAGCTCGTGCTCCTGGCGCTCGCGCAGCGCCTCGATGGTGAGCCTGAGCTGTTCCTCGGTCTGGTTCATCGGCCCGTTGTAGAGGTCGGCGACCCTCGTGTGGACCCGCAGCACGGTCTGCGCGACGGAGAGTTCGTACTCGCGCGGGTTGAGCTCGTAGTCGACGAAGGCGCCCGGCAGTTCGACCTCGCCGGTGTGACCGGCCGACATGGCGATCTCGGCCTCGCCGTGACGGTTCTGCCGCTGGAGGGGCAGCGAGCTGAACTCCGCGATGTGGGCCCGGAGGGCCGGTGCGGAGGACAGGACGGAGGCGAACTCGGCGCGGGAGAGGGTGAGGAGCGTGCCGGAGGTCTCGGCGGTGGCGGTGCAGTCCCAGCGGGCGTCGGCGTCCAGCAGGGCGTTCTCACCGAAGTGGTCGCCGTCGGCGAGGACGGCCACGGCCACCTCGTCACCGTACCTGCCGACGGAGGTCTGGTTGATCCGGCCGTGGGCGATCAGGTGGATCCGCTCGGCGGGGGCGCCGCGCACGACCAGTACCTCGCCGGCGTCGAAGTCGCGCTGCTCGCACCGGCGGGCGAGCACGCTCAGCACCTCCTCGTCCTCGAAGCCGCGCAGCAGGGCGAGTTCGCCGAGTTCGCGGGGGATCACCCGGACGTGGGCACCGTCCTGGACGAACTCGATGCGACCGTCGCCGACCGTGTAGCTCAGCCGACGGTTGACCCGGTAGGCGCCGCCCTTGGTCTCCACCCAGGGGAGCATCCGCAGCAGCCAACGGGAGCTGATCTCCTGCATCTGCGGGGCGGACTTGGTCGTGGTGGCGAGGTTCCGGGCGGCTGCGGTGCTGAGGCTGGACCGCTGGGACGGGTCGCGCTGTGCGTCCGGGCTGATGTCGACGGTCATGGGGGCGGGCTCTCCTTCGGAGGGGGGCGACGGCCAGCGCAGGCGCACGTCGACCGGGAAGAGGAGAAGGGGGAGGAAGAGGAAGGGCGGGGGTGAGCCTCCGGGAACCCGTCCAGATCCGGGGGAACAGTAACGGCCGGTGATCCCGGCACGCCCGGTCGGCCGGAGGGCATTACCTCGAAACGGCGATCTTGCTCCGCGCGAGGTTTAACCGGGCGAACGACCGTTTTCGGACGGGTCGGCCGAGAGCCCGTGGTGTGCGCGGCGGAAGCGTCGAACGTCCGCGACGCGGTCACGTTCTGACGACGCCGTCCCGTGCGACGACACGGAGGACCGGCCGCCCCCTGGGGTGGCCGGTCCTCCGTGTCTGCTCCGCCGGTGGGCCGGGTCAGTCGTCGCTCGCGTCCGGTCCGCCGAGCTGTGCGGCGAGTTCCCGTTCGCTCTGCTCCGGCAGCGAGGTCTTGAGGACGGTTCCGCCGAACTCCTCCATGGCGGCTGCGAAGGCGTCCTCGGTGATCCTCGACGCCATGATCACGACGGCGGCCGAGCCCGGTTCGAGCAGCGACCGGACCTTCTCGCGGAACGCGTTGTCGACGCCCATCTGGTTCAGCTTGCCGATGATCCCTCCGACGGCGGCGCCCACGACGCCGATCCCCGGGGTGAGGATCAGCATGCCGAGGACCATGCCCCACAGGGCGCCGGCGGTGGCCGAGAGGGCTGTCCTGCCCTCTCTCCTGGCCGGGGTGTCCACATGGGTCTCGCCGTCCGCGTCCACGGAGACGACCGCGAGGCCCTTCAGCTCGACGACATCGCTGTCCTCGAGCTCCTGGACCGCTGCGAAGGCCCGGTTCGCGACGGCGCGATCGTCGTAACCGAGGACGATCAGTTCGGACATGGGGCTCTCCTCCTGTGTCGGTACCGCTTCTGTCAGTACCGCTGTGCCTTGACGAGCTTCGGGGTCAGGACCGGCTCGGCGGGCTGCCGACTGATGACCACCGGCTGCTCGCGACCGCCGGGTTCGAGGTCCTCGACGCCGACGAACTGCGTCTCGACGACCTTGCCCGAGGGGTCGAGGAAGTCGACCTGGACTGCGTAGGAGGCTTCCGCGTCCGTCTTGTTGGTGATGTTCAGGACGACGGCGAGACGACCACCGGTCTCGGACCGCGGCTTGCCCGTCATGCCGACGTCGCCCAGGGCGTTGCCCCGGCCCTGCACGTCTTCCAGGGCGTCCTGGGCCTCCTGGCGCGAACGCTCGATCTCGGTCCCGATGGACGCCTTGCGCGACGCCTCACGCTCGGACGCCGAGGCCGCCGCGGAGGAGGCGGACGCGCGCGCCGACTCGACCGCCTCCGCCGCCTCGGAGGCTCCGGCGGACGGCGCCTCGCCCGAGAACCCGGCCGTGTCGGGGGCCGAGGGGCGTTCGCTGAACGTGGGACTGCCGGTGTCGTCGTTCCCGGTGTCGCAGGCGACCAGGCCGGTCGCGCCGAGGCCGGCGACGACGACGGCGACGGCCGCGCTCGCCGCGCGGGCGCGCACCGACCGGTCCGCCCGCGCCGTTGAGGGGTTCACAGGATGCGTCCTCTTCTCTGGTGTGATCGTGGTCTGGTCGTGGGTCGGGGGTCGCGGGTCGCGGTCGTGCCGGTGGTCAGTAGCGGAGGACGCCGGCGATGCGGTCCATGTCGAGCAGGGTGTCGTCGCGGACGAACTGGACCTCGGCCCCGGTGTCGAGGGCCCGCTCGACGATCTCGTCGACCATGTCGTCCCGGGCCCCCGCCTCGGAGGGCTCGGCGGGCTCCAGATGGCCGCCGTCGTCCCGTACGACGGTCCGGTAATGGTCCTCGACGGCGAGCAGCCGGACCCGGCCCTCCTTCACGGCCTGCCACACCTCGTCGATCCCGCCGGCGAACTCCCGCCGTCCCCGGGCGGCGTCGAGTTCGGCGACGACCGTGGCCGACGCGGCGGCCTCGCGGGCCGCGCGGGCGGGCTCGACGGCCTCCCGCACCGCCGTCGCGGGCCCCCGCGCCAGACCGCCGTGCTGGACGGGCGCGGTGCCCGGCTGGAGCGGCCCGGTCTCCTCGAAGAGCGCGAGGGCGGCGGGGTCACCGAGCACGTACAGCGGGCGCGGGCGGGAGGCGAGGACCGCGCGCAACGCCTGGTGCGCCTCGCGGAGGAACTGCCGGGTGGCCTCGTCGCGGAAGGTGCTGGGCACGTCACCGACCCGCTGCTCACGTTCCACGTCCTGGACGTCGAGATCGCGGGAGAACGGGAAGCCGTCTCCGGTGTGCTGGGTGACCCGCGCGGGGTCGCCGCTCCACAGCGAGACCCGGTCGGCCGCCACCGCGACCGTCCAGGAGGGCTGTTCGGCGGCCCGGGCCGCGACGAGGTTCCGGGTGAGGAAGGTGTCGGCGAGGACGACGCGCTCCGGGACCGTCCGGGCCACCGTCCACACATGGTGCTCCCCCGGCGCGACGAAGATCACCAGTCCGTCCTCGGCGTGCGCGAGGTCGATCTCGGCCACCGCCCGCCGCAGCTGGTCCAGGACGTCGGCACGCCGCTCCCGGGTCACCGCCGGATCGTCGTGGATGGCCTTCTCCGCCGCGGCCACGAGGTTGCGGAGGCGCACGGGGTCCTGGGCGTTCTCCGGTTCGCGGCGGTGGGTCGGCATCGCGAGGGACACGGCGGGGTACGGGCGGGGCTGTCGCAGCTTCGCGAGCAGGTCGCTGCTGAGCGCGGGGTCCATGGGGAAGCCTTCCTGGCGAATCCGGCGGTTCTGCGGGGCCGGCCGGGCGGATACGGCGGGGCGGATGCGGTCATGGGGGCGCGGGGGTGAGGGCGTGAGTTCTGTACGGGGCGCGGGGGTGAGGCGCGGGCTCTCCGGACGGGGCGTGCGGGTGAGGCGCGGGCCCTCCGGACGGAGCGTGCGGGCGGGGGCGGCTACTGCGGGCCGGCGAGCTGGTCGGTCAGTTCCTTCTCGTCCTGGTCGCTGAGCGAGGTCTTGAGGACGGTGCCGCCGTGCGGCTGCATGGCCACCGTGAACTTGTCGTCGGTGACCTTCGACGCCATGATCACGAGGGCGGCCGCACCGGGTGTGAGGAGGTCCCCGACCTGCCGGCGGAACCGGTCGTCGACTCCGGACTTGCTGAGCTTTCCGACGAGGCCGCCGAGGGCCGCTCCGGTGAGGAGTCCGACCCCGGGCAGCAGGAAGAGAATGCCGAAGATCGCTCCCCACAGGGCACCGGACGCGGCGGAGACCCCGACGAGTCGGCTGGTGGTGTCGACGTGGGTCCTGCCGTCGGCGTCCACGGAGACCACCGCGAGACCGTTCAGGTGGACCACGTAGTCCCGTTGCAGTTCCTGCACCGTGGCGAACGCCCGCTCGGCCACCTCCGGGTCGTCGTATCCGATGACGATGAGCTCGGACATTCCCGCCTCCTGTCGCGGCGCCAGTGCGCCGGACGTCCGCGTCGCCCTGCTGTGGAGAGGCCGGAGCGACCTCTCCAGGGGCCACAAGACGTCATTTTGTCCCGACATGTACCACATCGCGACTCGTGTCCCACCGGGGTGGGTGACACCCGCGCTTCCGGGGCTCACACGGCGCCCCGGCGCACTGTGTGACCGGTGTTACGGACCATGATCGACCCGGTTGACACGGGTGTAACGGGCATTGCGTACGGTCGGGGCTCGAACGGTTCCAGAGAGAGGCGCCCCGGTGACCCCACAGGACTCGGCGGACCCCCGGGGCGGTACGGCCGAACAGGTGCGGACCGTCTGCTCGTACTGCGGTGTCGGGTGCGGCCTGCTCCTCGACATCGGCCGGGGTCCCGACGGGCGCCGTACCGTCCTCAGGGCGACGGGCGACAAGGACCACCCGGCCAACCGGGGGCGGCTCTGCACCAAGGGCGCCACCACCGCCGACCTGCTGGCCGCCCCGGGCCGTCTGACCACCGCGCTCGTACGCGAGGAGCGGGGCGCCGCCCCCGTGCCCGCGGACACCGACCGCACCGTGATCGAGACGGCACGCCGGCTGCGCGCGATCGTCGACGAGCACGGTCCCGACGCGGTCGCGCTCTACGTCTCGGGTCAGATGAGCCTGGAGGCCCAGTACCTCGCCAACAAGCTGGCCAAGGGCTTCATCGGCACCAACCAGATCGAGTCCAACTCACGGCTCTGCATGGCGAGCGCCGGTACCGGCTACAAGCTGTCCCTCGGCGCCGACGGCCCGCCCGGTTCCTACGACGACCTCGACAAGGCCGATGTCTTCCTCGTCATCGGCTCCAACATGGCCGACTGCCACCCCATCCTGTTCCTCCGCATGATGGAGCGGGTCAAGGCGGGGGCGAAGCTGATCGTCGTCGATCCCCGGCGCACCGCCACCGCCGACAAGGCCGACCTCTTCCTGCGGATCAGGCCGGGCACGGACCTCGCGCTCCTCAACGGCCTGCTCCACCTGCTGCACGAGAACGGGCACACCGACCCCGCGTTCGTCGCCGCGCACACCGAGGGCTGGGAGGCGATGCCGGCGTTCCTCGCCGACTACCCGCCGGCCGTGGTCGCCCGTATCACCGGCATACCCGAGGACGACATCCGTACCGCCGCCGAGTGGATCGGCACGGCGGGCGAATGGACCAGCTGCTGGACCATGGGCCTCAACCAGTCCACCCACGGCACCTGGAACACCAACGCCCTGGTCAACCTGCACCTGGCGACCGGCGCGATCTGCCGCCCCGGGTCGGGTCCCTTCTCCCTGACCGGCCAGCCCAACGCCATGGGCGGGCGCGAGATGGGCTACATGGGCCCCGGCCTGCCGGGACAGCGCTCGGTCCTGGTCGACGAGGACCGGGCGTTCACCGAAGAACTCTGGGACCTGCCGCCCGACACGATCCGTGCGGACGGCTCGGGGCGGGGCACCGTCGACCTCTTCCGGCGCATGGCCGACGGGGAGATCAAGGCGTGCTGGATCATCTGCACCAACCCGGTCGCCTCCGTCGGCAACCGCACCACCGTCGTCGAAGGCCTGCGGACGGCCGAGCTGGTCATCACCCAGGACGCGTTCGCGGAGACCGAGACCAACGCGTACGCGGACGTCGTCCTGCCCGCCGCCCTCTGGACCGAGACCGAGGGCGTCCTCATCAACAGCGAGCGCGGTCTCACCCTCACCCGGCCGGCCGTCGACCCGCCGGGCGAGGCCCTCGCCGACTGGCGGATCATCGCCCGCGTCGCCTGCGAGATGGGGTACGAGAAGGCGTTCTCGTACGACAGCGCCGAGGAGATCTTCGAGGAGATCGGACGGGCCGGGAACCCGAAGACCGGGTACGACCTGAGCGGGGTCTCGTACGAGCGGCTGCGCGCCACCCCCGTCCAGTGGCCGGCCGCACCCGGGGGGCCCGCGCGGAACCCGATCCGTTACGTGACCGGGGACGGCGCAGGACCGGTCTTCCCGACGCCGAGCGGCCGGGCTGTCTTCCACGCCCGGCCGCACATCGACCCGGCCGAGATGCCCGACGACGCGTATCCGTTCGTCCTGAACACCGGCCGTCTCCAGCACCAGTGGCACACCCTCACCAAGACCGGGAAGGTCGCCAGGCTCAACCGGCTCAACCCGGCGCCGTTCGTCGAGCTGCATCCCGAGGACGCCCTGCGGCTCGGCATCGCGGAGGGCGACCCCGTGGAGATCGCCTCGCGGCGCGGCAGGGCCGTACTCCCGGCGGCGGTCACCGACCGGGTCGGTCCGGGCACCTGCTTCGCCCCCTTCCACTGGAACGACCTCTTCGGCGAGGACCTGTGCGTCAACGCCGTCACCCAGGACGCCGTCGACCCCCTCTCCTTCCAGCCCGAGCTGAAGGTGTGCGCGGTGTCGCTGACGAAGGCGGCGGCTCCGGCGGCCCTGGTCCCGGCGGTCGCTTCGGACCCCGCGGTGTCGGCTCCGGTCGGGGTCCCGGTCGGGGCCGGGCAGACCCTGATCCCGAGCGGTGGCCTGCCGGCCGGGCCGGCGGGCGCCTTCGGCCTCGAGCCGAGCCCGCCGCCCGCCCTGACCGCAGAGGAGCGGCAGTACCTCGTCGGCTTCCTGGCCGGGCTGGAGACGGGCGCGCCCGGGGTGCCCGTGCTGCCGGCCGGTGCTCCCTTCCGTGAGGATCACGCCCGCTGGGTGAACGGGGTCCTGGCGGGGCTCTACTCCCGTACTCCGCAGGCACCGGCCGCAGGCGGTGAGGACACGGCGGGCCGTGAGGTGGTCGTGCTGTGGGCCTCCCAGACCGGGAACGCCGAGGGCTTCGCCGCCGCCACCACCGAGCGGCTGGTGTCGGCGGGCCATCGGGCGGCGCTCGCGGGCATGGACGAGACCGACCTCGGCGCCCTGCCGCCGACCGCCGATCTCCTCCTGATCACCAGCACGTTCGGGGACGGGGACGCTCCGGACAACGGCGCCGGATTCTGGGACGCGCTCGCGGCGCCCGACACCCCGCGCCTGGACGGGCGCCGCTATGCCGTGCTCGCGTTCGGGGACTCCTCGTACGGCGACTTCTGCGGGCACGGGCGGCGCCTCGACCGGCGGCTCGACGAGCTCGGGGGCGTACGCCTCGCGCCCCGTACCGACTGCGAACCCGACTACGAGCCGTCCGCCCTCGCGTGGCTCGACCAGGTCCTCGCGGGACTGTCCGAGGCGACGCCGGATCCTCAGGCCGTGGCGGCCGCCCCCGCTCCCGCCCCGGCACGTCGGTCCGGGCCGGCGACCACGAACGCCCGGCTCGTCGGGAACCGGCTGCTCAGCCTGCCGGGGGCCGGCAAGGAGGTCCGCAGGTTCACCTTCGACACGAGCGAGGCCGGAACGCCGCTCGGCTACGAGAGCGGCGACGCCCTCGGCGTGCAGCCCGTGAACTGCCCGGCCCTCGTGGCCGAATGGCTCGCCGCCACCGGTCTCGACGCCGACGTCCCCGTGGAGCTTCCCGGCGCGGGCCGCGTGGCCTTCGGCGAGGCACTGCACCGCCATCTCGACATCACCGGCGTCTCCCCCGACCTCCTCGGCTTCGTCACCGAACGGACCGGCGACCGGGACCTGAAGAGGCTGCTGCGGCCCGACAACAAGGACGGGCTGGCCCAGTGGACCTGGGGCCGGCAGGCCGTGGACGTCCTGGCCGAGCACGCGGTCCGCGCCACCGCGCAGGAGTGGGCCGACGTCCTCGGCCGCCTCAGGCCCCGGCTGTACTCGATCTCCTCCAGTCCGCTCACCGACCCCCACCGGGTGTCGCTGACCGTCTCCGTCGTCCGTTACGAGAGCCGTCACGGCCGTCCCCGCAAGGGTGTCTGCTCGCCGTTCCTCGCCGACGCCGAACCCGGCGCGGAGGTCCCGGTCTTCGTCCAGCGCACTCCGCGTTTCCGGCCCCCGGCCGACCCCGCGACCCCGATGGTGATGGTGGGTCCCGGTACAGGCGTGGCGCCCTTCCTCGGCTTCCTCGACGAGCGCCGGGCGCTCGGCCACGGGGCTCCGAACTGGCTCTTCTTCGGCGAGCAGCACCGCGCCACCGACTTCTACTACGAGGAGGAACTCACGGCCCTCCTCGCCGACGGCACCCTGGACCGGCTCGACACCGCCTTCTCCCGCGACCAGCGCGCCAAGGTCTACGTGCAGGACCGGATGCGGGAGCACGGACCGCAGCTGTGGTCCTGGCTCCAGTCCGGCGCGCACTTCTACGTGTGCGGTGACGCCGCCCGGATGGCGAAGGACGTCGACCGCGCCCTTCGTGACATCGCCGTCACTCATGGCGGTCTCGACGAGGAGTCGGCGGGCGTGTACGTCAAGCAGCTGGCCGCCGACAAGCGGTACGTCCGGGACGTGTACTGACTCGGGCGCCCCGGGCGCCCCGGGCGCCCGCACGGAGCGGGTCACCCGCTTGCCGGTCACCGGGTTGACGCTAATGTCGATATATGGCCACATGCACACCTTCGTCCCCCCGCTCCCGCGGCGGCGGTACGGGGGCGTACGGAAGGAGCCTGCCATGACCCGTACATTGCGTGGCGCGATAGCCCTGGCCGGAGCGACTGCCCTCTGCGCGGGGGCGGTCGCGACCAGCGGGGCGTCCCAGCCGGAGTCCGCGGCCCAGGGCGAGGTGAAGATCGGCCTGCTGCTGCCGGAGAGCAAGACCACGCGGTACGAGAAGTTCGACCGGCCATACATCGAGGCCAAGATCAAGGAACTGGCCCCTGACGCCCAGATCGACTACTACAACGCCGCCGAGAACGCCACCACCCAGCAGCAGCAGGTGAACACGGCACTCGCCAAGGGCGACAAGGTCCTCATCCTGGACGCGGTGGACGCGAAGTCGATCCAGTCCTCCGTGCAGAAGGCCCGTGACGCGGGCGTCAAGGTCATCGCCTACGACCGCCTCGCCCAGGGCCCGGTCGACGCCTACGTCTCGTACGACAACCGCAAGGTGGGCGAACTCCAGGGCAAGGCGCTCCTCGACGCGCTCGGCGACAAGGCCGGGAGCGGCGAGATCGTGATGCACAACGGCTCGCCGACCGACCCGAACGCGGCGGAGTTCAAGGCCGGGGCGCACTCGGTCCTGGACGGCAAGGTGAAGATCGGCAAGGAGTACGACACGCCGAACTGGGACCCGAACAACGCCAACCAGCAGATGTCCGGTGCGATCAGCGCCCTGGGCAAGGACAAGATCGTCGGTGTCTACTCGGCCAACGACGGACTGGCCGCCGGCATCGCCACCGCCCTGAAGGCGGCGGGCATGAACGTGCCGCTGACCGGCCAGGACGCGCAGCTCGACGCGATCCAGCGGATCCTGCTCGGCACCCAGACGATCACGGTCGAGAAGCCGTACAAGCCGGAGGCCGACATCGCGGCCACCATGGCGGTCAACCTCGCCGAGGGCAAGCCGCTCCCGGCCGATCTGACGCCCACCACCGTCACCAGCGGCAGCGGTCAGAAGGTCCCGGCCAACCTGCTGACACCGGTGGTGGTCGACAAGACCAACATCAAGGACACCGTCGTGAAGGACGGCCTGTACACGGTCCAGGAGATCTGCACCCCGACGTACGCCGCGGCCTGCAAGGAGGCCGGTCTCCAGTAGCCGCGTGGCTTTCCATCCCGGTGGGGCGGAGCGACCCGTGCGAGCGGGCGAGCGGAGGAGGCGGTTCCGTTGCCGGAGTCACCCGTGCTCACACTGCGAGGGGTCTCGAAACGGTTCGGCGCGGTGCAGGCGCTGAAGGACTTCGACCTGGACGTGCACCCCGGTGAGGTGGTCGCGCTCGTCGGCGACAACGGCGCCGGCAAGTCCACCGCCGTCAAGGCGATCGCCGGGGTGAACCCGCCCGACGAGGGCGTCATCACCTGGGAGGGCCGCCCGGTCTCCATCGGCCGGCCGCACGACGCCCAGAACCTGGGGATCGCCACGGTCTACCAGGACCTGGCCCTGTGCGACAACCTGGACGTGGTCGCCAATCTGTTCCTGGGCCGGGAGCTGCGCCGCTTCGGCGTCCTCGACGAGGTCCGCATGGACCAGCGTGCGCGCGAGCTGCTCGACACCCTGTCGATCCGCATCCCGAGCGTACGCATCCCCGTCGCGTCCCTGTCCGGTGGTCAGCGTCAGACGGTGGCGATCGCGCGCTCGCTGATCGGCGCGCCGAAGGTCGTCATCCTGGACGAGCCCACCGCCGCCCTGGGTGTGGAGCAGACCGCCGAGGTCCTCGACCTGGTGGAGCGGCTGCGTGAGCAGGGCCTCGGGACCATCCTGATCAGCCACAACATGGTGGACGTGATGGCGGTCGCCGACCGGATCGCCGTGATGCGCCTCGGCCGGAACAACGGCTTCTTCGACAAGCGCTCCACGTCCACCGAGGAGATCATCTCCGCGATCACGGGGGCCACCGACAGCGCCGTCACCCGCCGCCGGGCCCGTAAGCAGGAGGAGGAGCGATGAGCCGCGACCGAGGCCGCGCGGACCCTACGGGCGGAAGTCCCGGCGCGGGCGGAAGTCCCGGCGCGGGCGACACCCAGGAACCGGCGCCCGGCTCCGTGCCGGCCGTCGACACGCGCCTCCTCGTCCGCGAAGAGGGCCTCAAGGGGTACGTGGGCGAGTTCCGGCGCAAGGTGCGCAGTGGTGAGCTGGGCTCCCTTCCGGTCGTGCTCGCCGTGATCATCATCTGGACGGTCTTCGGCAGCCTGAACAGCACGTTCCTCTCGGCCCAGAACCTCTCGGACCTCAGTCAGCAGATCGTCGGCACCGGCATGATCGCCGTCGGCATCGTCTTCGTCCTGCTGCTCGGCGAGATCGACCTCTCGGTCGGCTCGGTCAGCGGTCTGTGTGCCGCGATCTTCGCCGTGCTCAACGTCCTGAACGGCATGAACCAGTGGCTGGCGCTTCTGATCGCCGTGGCGGGCGGAGCGGTCGTCGGTCTCCTCCAGGGGTTCTTCTTCGCGAAGGTCGGCGTACCGGCCTTCGTGGTCACACTCGCGGGCAACCTCGCCTGGAACGGGCTGATGCTCCAGGTGCTCGGCACCAGCGGCACGGTCAACATCCCGAGCGAGAGCATCGTCTCCCGGCTGTACTCGACGGTCTACCACAGCCCGGCCGCCGCGTACGTGACGGCCGCCGTCGGGGTCGGGCTGTTCCTGGCGGCCTCGCTCCTCGACGCCAGGCGCCGCCGGGCGGCCCGGGTGCCGTTCCGTCCGGTCGCCGAGATCGCGCTGCGCACGGCCGTCATCGCCGCGCTCGCCTTCACCACCGCGTACATCCTCAACCGCTACCAGGGCCTGCCCCTGGCCCTGCTGATCTTCCTGATCGTGCTGGTGCTCCTGGACTTCGTGCTGCGGCGCACCACCTACGGCCGGCGGATCTTCGCGGTGGGCGGCAACATCGAGGGGGCGCGCCGGGCCGGTATCAGTGTGCCGTTCGTGCGGATGTCCGTCTTCTCGATCGCCGGGACCATGGCCGCGATCGGCGGGATCTTCCTCGCCGGCCAGATCCAGTCCGCGAGCCAGACCTCCGGCGGCGGCAACCTCCTGATGAACGTGATCGCCGCCGCCGTCATCGGCGGCACGAGCCTCTTCGGCGGCCGCGGCTCGGTCTGGTCCGCCCTGCTCGGCGCGCTGGTGATCGGCTCCATCCAGTCCGGTATGAACATCATGGGCGTCAGCAACGCCGTCCAGTTCATGATCACGGGCTCGGTCCTGCTGGCGGCCGTGGTCGTCGACTCCCTGTCCCGCCGAAGCCAGAAGGCGGCGGGCCGGGCGTGATCGGGGCGGGGTCCCCGGGTCAGGCCTGATCCAAACGAAAGGCCCTAACTAGCTAGTCGGACGTGTCCGTGGTGCCGGGGCCGATGCGTAGTTCGAAGTCGCCGTCGTACTGCTCGTGTCCCGCGATCACGGCGAGTTCGACGACTTCGAGGCCCACCTCCCCCCGGACGATGAGCGGGTCCTCGCGCAGGTCCCGCATCAGGGCCACGCACATGCCGATCATGACGAGGACGAACGGCGCCGCCACGAGGATCGTCAGGTTCTGCAAGCCTGCCAGTGCGTCGCCCTGGCCGTCGCCGATGAGGAGCATGATGGCCGCGACCGCTCCGGTCACCACGCCCCAGAACACGACGACGAGGCGGGTCGGCTCGAAGGCGCCGCGCTGGGAGAGCGTGCCCATGACGATCGAGGCGGCGTCCGCACCCGAGACGAAGAAGATCCCCACGAGGATCATGACGAGGAGACTCATCGCGCCGGCGATCGGGAACTCCTGAAGCACGCCGAAGAGTTGCCCCTCCGGGGTGGTCTCCCCCGCGAGTTCGCCCTGCTCGCTGAGCTTCATCGCCGTGCCGCCGAAGACCGCGAACCACACCAGGCTGACGGTGCTGGGCACCAGGATGACCCCGCCGACGAACTGGCGGATGGTCCGGCCCCGGCTGATCCGCGCGATGAACATGCCGACGAACGGCGTCCAGGAGATCCACCAGGCCCAGTAGAAGACCGTCCAGCTGCCGAGCCAGTCGTGGATGTTCGCGCCGCTGGTCGCCTCGGTGCGGCCGGCCAGCTGCGGGAGGTCGCCCACGTAGGCGGCGAGCGAGGTGGGCAGCAGGTCGAGCACGATGATGGTGGGGCCGGCCACGAACACGAACAGGGCGAGCACGGCGGCCAGCACCATGTTGGTGTTGGAGAGCCACTGGATGCCCTTCTCCACACCGGACACGGCGGACAGGACGAAGGCCGCGGTGAGCACCGCGATGATGGCGACGAGCAGCCCGGTGCCGGTCTTCTCCATCCAGCCCAGTTCCTGGAAGCCGCTGCCGATCTGGAGCGCGCCCAGGCCCAGCGAGGCCGCGGAGCCGAACAGGGTGGCGAAGATGGCCAGGATGTCGATGAACCGGCCGGGCCCACCGTACGCCCGCCGCTCGCCCATCAGGGGGACGAAGACGGCGCTGATCGTCTGACGGCGGCGCCGCCGGAACGTGGAGTACGCGATGGCGAGTCCCACGACCGCGTAGATCGCCCACGGGTGGAGCGTCCAGTGGAAGAGCGTGGTGGCCATCGCGGTCTGCATCCGCTCGGCCGAGTCGGCGGGCTGGGTGCCGGGCGGCGGGGTGCCGTAGTGGGCGAGCGGCTCGCTCACGCCGTAGAACATGAGGCCGATACCCATACCCGCGCTGAACATCATGGCGATCCACGACACCGTGCGGAACTCCGGGCCCTCCCCCTCCTGGCCCAGCGTGATCCGCCCGTAGCGGCTGATGGCCAGCCAGAGCGCGAAGACGACGAAACCGGACGCGGCCAGCATGAACGCCCAGCCGCCGTTGGTGATCAGCCCTTCCAGGAGGGAGCTCGACGTGCTCTGCAGACTGTCCGTGGCCGTGGCGCCCCAGACGACGAAGGCCACCGTGAGGACGGCGCTGACCCCGAACACGATCCAGTCGGTACGGGCGCGATGGTGGTGGTCGGGGCGGTGGGGCAGATTGGCCCTCACCGAAAGGCGGCTTCTTCCGCCCCGCTCACCGTCGGCTCTGCGGCCGTCGGGCCTCTTCTCCTCCTGCAAGGGATGACACCTTTCACGGCTCTACGACGGTTCGGAACTACGCGATCCAGACATGACATGGCAGATATGCAGATGTCCTGCTAAGGCAGTACCACAGACGAGGCCCGACTCCGGGGACCAACAGGCCCTCACGGCCTCCCCGGTGACCGTTCGGGGGCCGACGCACCCTCGGCCGCGGGGCACCTCGAACGCGGGGCGGAAGAGGACGGAAGAAGTCGGCACAGGTGGCGGACAGACACGGGACCGGCTCGACGACCGGGGCCGACGATCCCCGGAAGCCCGGCGTGGGCGGGTCGGACACGGGGGCGGCGGGCTCGACGGCGGTTTCGGATACGACTTCGGGCTCGGGCTCGGGTTCACTTCCGGGCTCGGGTTCGCTTTCGGGCTCGGGTTCGCTTTCGGGCTCGGGTTCATTTTTGGGCGCGGCTCCACTCTCGGGCACGGCCTCGACTTCGCCCCCGGACCCGATCGACCGGGGCATGGCGGTGCGCGGCGGCGTCGTGGCCCGTGACGGGGAGTCTGTCGGCCGAGTGCCTGCCGAGCCGGCGGCCGGTCGGGCACCCGTGAGGGGCGCCCGACCGGGTCTCCGCGTACGGGGCCTACAGATACGGCCGCGTGATCAGCTCGAAGGCGTGACCGGCGGGGTCCTTGAAGTAGACGCCCCGGCCGCCGTGTTCGGTGTTGGTCTCCCCGGGACGCTGCATCTGCGGGTCGGCCCAGTGCTCGATCCCCTGGTCGCGGAGCCGCCCGTACGCGCGGTCGAACAGCTCGTCGTCGACGAGGAACGCGTAGTGCTGCATCTGGATCTCGAACGGGGGCTCGGCGAACTGGATGAGCACGCCGTCGGCGAGCTGGACGTTGAGGAAGGGGCCCCAGGACGGCGCTTCGGGGAGTTCCAGCAACTCCCGGAAGAACGTCGCCGATTCGTGGCGGTCCTTGGCGGCGATGATGGTGTGGTTGAACGTGACTGCCATGTGGATGACCTCGCTGGTGATTCGACACGGAAACGGACTCGTCGTGCTTGCGCACCGAGGAGGCCCACGCGCCGAACCGAGGGGGTGCTTGTGGCGCACCCTCCGAGCGGTCAGTCGTCCACCGGATGGCCCGTCTGTGTGTGGCGTCGAGTCGCCGGTCCGGTGTTCACGTCGAGCGACGCTACTTGATCAAGACCGGGGTTGGCAAGGAGTCGGGGACTCCCCGCTCCCGCCTTCCGAGGCTTGGGCTCCGACGCTGCGCGAAGCCTTGCCACGCCTCAGGGGGCACCCTATTGTCCCGGGCAGAAAGCGCTTTCCATGTGTTCACGGACGGCTCCCCCAAGGCTGCCGTGAACGGTTCGCCCCGGGCCGAACGGCGTCCCACCCCCAAACGTTCACAGACCAGAAGGACGGCGAGCATGAGACGACCAGTCGCATTTCGACTTCACGCGGCAGCGGCAGCGATGGCCTTGGCGGCCGCCACCGGCGTGGTGCTGTCGATGCCTCAGGCTGCGGCCGCGACCGGCGGCGCCACCGGTTACGCGACGCAGAACGGCGGAACCACCGGCGGCGCCGGCGGGCAGACGGTGCGGGCCACCACCGGCACCCAGATCCACGCGGCCCTGTGCGGCCGGGCCAGCAGCGACACCCCGATCACCATCCAGGTCGAGGGAACCGTCAACCACGCCAACACCGCCAAGGTGTCGGGCACCAGCTGCAGCACGGCGGCCGGTGTCATCGAGCTCAAGCAGATCAGCAACGTCACCATCGTCGGGGTCGGTGCGGGTGCCGTCTTCGACCAACTCGGCATCCACATACGCGAGTCCCGCAACATCATTATCCAGAACGTGACCGTCAGGAACGTGAAGAAGTCCGGCTCACCCATCTCCAACGGTGGTGACGCCATCGGCATGGAGAGCAACGTCCGCAACGTCTGGGTCGATCACGTCACCCTGGAGGCGTCGGGCGGTGAGTCCGAGGGCTACGACGGCCTCTTCGACATGAAGGACAACACCCAGTACGTGACCCTGTCGTACAGCGTCCTGCGCAACTCCGGTCGCGGCGGCCTCGTCGGATCCAGCGAGACGGAACTCTCCAACGGTTTCATCACGTACCACCACAACCTGTACGAGAACATCGACTCGCGCGCGCCCCTGCTCCGCGGCGGCATCGGCCACATGTACAACAACCACTACCTGCGGATCAACGAGTCCGGCATCAACTCCCGGGCCGGCGCCCGCGCCAAGGTGGACAACAACTACTTCGAGGACTCCAAGGACGTCCTCGGCACCTTCTACACGGACGCGGCCGGATACTGGCAGGTCGGCGGCAACGTCTTCGACAACGTGACCTGGTCCGCCCGCGGCACCGACAACAACCCGGCCGGGCCGAACCCGCAGTCGAACACCACCGTCGCCATCCCGTACGCCTTCACCCTCGACCCCGCCACCTGCGTGCCGGACGTCGTCGGCAGGACGGCGGGCGCCGGCAAGGGGCTTCAGGTGTCGAACGGCACCTGCTCGCCGCAGACACCCACGCCCACCCCGACGGCGACGTCCACGACCCCCACGCCCACGCCGACCGCCACCACTCCGGTTCCCACCACGCCCACCCCCGGGCCGACCCAGCCGGGCGGAACCAACCTCAGCATCGGGGCCGGCTCCGACGGTTCGAGCAAGGCGGACGGTACGAGCTACGGCAACGTGCGGGACGCCAACCTGAGTACGTACTGGTCGCCGGCCGGCGCGACCGGCTCCGTGTCGATCAAGTGGGGCTCCGCCACCAGCGTCTCCTCCCTCGCCATCCGTGAGGCGGCGGGCGCGACGGGCGCCATCGGGTCCTGGCGGGTCCTGAACGGCGACACCGGCGCCGTTCTCAAGTCCGGCAGTGGCGCGGGCGTCATCACCATCCCCCGGACCGCCCTGACGAAGCTCACCTTCGAGATCGTCAGCTCGACCGGGACCCCCCGGATCGCCGAGTTCGAGACGTACGCCGGCTAGCCGCCGCGCGTCCTCGGTCCGGGTCCGGAGTTGTCCGGGCCCGGACCGGTCACTCCTGGGCCATGGGGGGGCGACACCTACGTGACGACTTGTCGCCAACGGCACGGCGCGCCGCGTACGGGCCGTTCCCGATGGGCAGCATCCTCCGCATGCCGGGCCATACCCCCGCGAAAGGAGCGTGCCGTGCTGTCCGACTTCTTCGACCGGCTGTTGAGGCGTGGTGGCGCCGGTCCGGGCGGGCCCGCCCGAGCACCGGGGACCCTCGTGCTCGACGCGGACTTCTCCTCCGCCGAGCAGTGGGTCGCGGGCCGGTCCTGGGCCTATCCCGGCGGCGGGCCGACCAACCCGGGCGACAACAAGCTCGACCACCTCGTGGAGGACCCCTCGTACAGCAGGACGGGGGTCTTCCGGGCGACCCGGCGGTCCGACGGCAACTGGGACGCGGGACTGCTCACGACCGAGGGCAGCTCCGAGGGCTTCCTGGTGCGGGCCGGTGACATCCTGGAGGCGCGGGTGCGACTGCCGGTGGAGACCGGTGCCTGGCCGGCGATCTGGACCTGGCTCGACGGCGGGCAGGAGATCGACGTCTTCGAGTACCACCCCGACAACCCGGACCTGCTGGAGCTGTCGAACCGGATCCGGGGCCGCCACCACTACTACCGGGACCCGGCCGTCCAGCCGGGGGCCTGGGTGGACCTCCGGGTCGAGCTGGGTGCGCGCAACGTGGTGTGGTGGGTCAACGGCGCGCGGGTGTTCGACGACCGGCGCGGGGTGGGGCGCTCCTGGCGGGCCCATCTGATCGTGAACCTGTCGGTGTGCGCGGGGCGGTACCACCCGGCGCCGGACGCCGGCACGTCGGAGATGTCGTACGAGGTGGCGGAGCTGCGCGTGTACCGGGGCTGATCCCTCCCCGACGCGGGTCGGCGGCACTCGTCCTCCTTCGGGAACGCGTCGGCGGCCTTGCCTTCGATCAGGAACACGAGGGGGAGGCGGACTCTCGGGGAACAGGCGTTGCGTAGGCTCCGACGGAGCGTTCCGCGCGCCCGCACCGGGCCGTCCGTACGACGAGGAGGACTCCCCCATGAACACCGCCGACGAGGGACGGCAGCAGCTCGACGTGGCCAGTGTGCTCAACGCGAAGAGCACACTGCTCCAGCTTCTCGCCCGCGCGGGGGTCTACACAGGCGATGCCGAGGAGCTGATCGGGCTCGTCGAGGCCGGTGCTCTCGCCCTCGCGCACTCCGAGCTCGGCGGCGACCGGTGGAGCGCGCCGGAGGAGAAGGGCGAGCTGTACGCGTCCGGCTGGGCCGACGGAGTCCGGGCGGTGACCGACGAGCTCGGGGCCGTCGCCGAGCAGGCCCTCGTCCGTGCCGTCACCTCCGGCCCCACGGCCTCGTCCGCCGACGAGCGCTCCCCCGTCGAGCGGGCGGAGATGGAGCGGGCGAAGGTGGCGGTCACACCGCTGTACCTGTCGTTCGCCGAGGTCTCCGACCTCGATCCCGAGGTGACGGAGCAGGTGCTCGGCGCCGTCCTCCGCACGATGAGCCCCCGGCAGCGGGCGGGGTATCCGGGGCGGCTGACGGAGTTCGCCTCGGCGCATCACGGACACCTGGAGCGGCTGTACGCGGAGTTCGGGCCCGGCAGCCCGATCGCGATCCACGGCCGCTACTCCCTCGTGCACTCCCCCACCAGCGTCGCCGTGCTGGAGCGTCTCGCCGCGACGCCGTCGGCCCTGCACGAGGAGTGGGACGCGGCCGAGCTTCCGCCCGCGTGGCTCGACGGTCTGACGACGGCGTGGGGCTCTCCGGGCTGATCGCTCCTGAGCGCAACTCGCGTGCAGCCATGGGAAATCGCGCGTTGTTCACCCCAAGGAGGCGCGTCGGCAGTGCAGTTCCACCCCCAAGATGCTTAGGTTAGGCTAAGTTAACTTCGTGTGCGCCCACTTGGGGTGCGCTGCGGAGGGGGAACGGTGATGAGGACGCTCGACGGACAGCGCGCTGCCGGTGCCGTGGAAGCGGGGAACGTCGCGACGGTCGCGGAACAGTCCTCGCGGGACGTCCCGTGGTCGGAGGAGGCGCGGGGCCGTACCGTCGTCGTCAAGTGCGGCGGCAGCACCCTGGTGGACGCCGCGCTCCGGCGCTCGTTCGCGCAGGACGTCGTCGAACTGTGGCAGGCGGGACTGCACCCGGTCGTGGTGCACGGGGGCGGCCCCCAGATCAGCGCGATGCTCGGTCGGCTCGCCCTCGAGGTCCGGTTCGAGGCGGGGCTGCGGGTGACCACGCCGGAGGCCATGGACGTGGTCCGCATGGTGTTGACCGGGCAGGTACAGCGGGAACTCGTCGGCGCCATCAACGCCCATGGGCCGTTCGCCGTCGGCATGTCCGGCGAGGACGCGCACACGCTGACCGCCGTGCGCCGCCCGGCCTGGGTGGACGGCCGGCCCGTCGACATCGGTCTCGTCGGCGACATCGTGACCGTGGCCCCGGACACGGTGCGGAACCTCGTCGCGGGGGGCCGTATCCCGGTCGTCTCCCCCGTCGCGCGAGGCACGGACGGGCAGGTCTACAACGTGAACGCCGACCTCGCGGCCTCGGCCATCGCCGTCGCCCTCGGCGCCGACCGGCTCGTGATGCTCACGGACGTTCCCGGGCTCTACGCGGACTGGCCGCGAAGCACCGAGGTGATACCCCGTCTGCACGCCGGCGAACTGGCCGCCCTGCTCCCCGGCCTCGCGGGCGGGATGCTGCCCAAGATGGAGGGCTGTCTGCGGGCCGTCCGGTCGGGAGTCGGCCGGGTCCACGTCCTCGACGGGCGTACGCCCCACGCCGTCCTCCGAGGCGTCCTCACCGAGGAGAACCCCGGCACCACGGTGCTGCCCGACGAGGCGCCGGAGGACGAGGAGTCCCGCGCGTGACCCCCTCCCGGGTGGCCGGCCCGCGCTCCCTCCCCGCCCGATCCGCAAGGTCGTGGGCGACGGGTGGAGCGGGTCCCCGCAGGGCGTCCCGCCGCAGCGGCCCCCATGGCGAGAAGGCGCGCGTTCGTCGGCCTCGTACGGAGCGCGGGCCGTCCGTTCCCGGGCGCCGTCGTCAGGGCGTCCTGGCCATCACCGTGCGGGCGGGGTCCTCCGCGTGGGGGTCCATCGCCGGGTCGAGGTCGGTCGGCGCGTAGCGCCTGGGAGCCGCCGGGACCATCAGCGGGGTCCCCGTCTCCGGGTCGTCGATGATGCGGCAGGGCAGGCCGAACACGTCCTCGACCAGTTCGGCGGTCATGACGGTCGACGGGTCGCCCTCGGCCGCGATCACTCCGCCGGGGCGCATCACGATCAGGTGCGTGGCGTAGCGGCAGGCCTGGTTGAGGTCGTGCAGGACCGCCACGATCGTGTGGCCCCGGCGGGCGTGGAGTTCGGCGCACAGGTCGAGGACCTCGACCTGGTGCGCGATGTCGAGGAACGTGGTCGGCTCGTCGAGCAGCAGGATCGAGGTCTGCTGGGCGAGGACCATGGACAGCCAGACGCGCTGACGCTGGCCTCCGGACAGGTCGTCGACGGGCCGGTCGGCGAGTTCGAGGACGCCGGTCTGCCGCATCGCCTCGACCACGGCCGTCTCGTCGTCGGCCGACCACTGCTTCAGCAGGCCCTGGTGCGGATAGCGGCCGCGGGCGACGAGGTCGCCGACGGTGATGCCGCCGGGGGCGGTCGAGGACTGCGGGAGCAGACCGAGCCGACGGGCGACCTCGCGTGAGCGGTACGAGGCGATGGCCGCGCCGTCCAGGTAGACCTGCCCTGCCTTCGGCTTGAGCATCCGGGCGAGGGCGGTCAGCAGGGTGGACTTGCCGCAGGCGTTCGGTCCGATGATGACCGTGAAGGAGCGGTCGGGGATCTCGACGGCGAGGTCGGTCGCCACGGTCCGCTGGTCGTAGCAGAGGGTCAGGTTCTCGGCACGCAGGCGGGAGGCGGGACCGTTCGTTGCTGTCATGCGCGGCTCTTTCGCGACTCGGAGACCAGTAGCCAGATGAGGTAGAGCCCGCCGACGCAGCCGGTGGCCGTGCCGACCGGGAGGAGCGCGGGGGCGAAGAGGCGCTGCACGGCGAGGTCGCTCACGGCGAGCATGACCGCGCCCATGAGGGCGGAGGGCAGCAGGGCGGCCCCGGACGAACGGACGAGTCCGCGGGCCACCTGGGGTGCGGCCAGGGCGATGAACCAGATGGGGCCGGTGACGGCGGTCGCGAACGCGGCCAGGGCGACGCTGATCACGAGCAGGACGGTTCGGGTGCGCGTGACGTCGACACCGAGGGCCATGGCGGTGGTGTCGCCCATCTCGACCATGGAGAGGCGGCGGGAGAGGAGGAAGGCGAGGGGCAGCAGTACCGCGACGGCCAGGCCGATGGCGTGGGCGTGCGTCCAGAGCCGGTTGCCCAGGCTGCCGATCATCCAGGCCTGTGCCTCCAGGGCCTCCTGGAAGGTGGCGCGGGTGATCAGGTACGAGTTGACGGCGAGGAGCAGGGCGCTGACGCCGATGCCGATGACGACGAGCCGGAAGCCCTGGATGCCCCGGCCGAGCATGAGGAGGTGGACGGCGAGGGCCGTGGCGAGGCCGCCGATCAGCGCGCCGAGCGCGATCTGCGCCATGCTGCCGTGCACCACGACGATGACGAACAGGGCGCCGACCGCGGAGCCGTTGGTGAAACCGATGATGTCGGGGCTGCCCAGCGGGTTGCCCGTGATGCTCTGCAGGATGGCGCCGCTCACGGCGAGGGCGGCGCCGACGCAGAGGGCGGTGACGAGGCGCGGCATGCGCAGGGTGTTGACGACGAAGTCGGCGGCCCCCGATCCGTCTCCGGTCAGTGCCCGCACGACCTCCCCGGCGGTCAGGTCGAAGTCGCCGGTGGTCAGGGTGACACCCGCGACGGCGACGAGCACGACGAGGAGGGCCGCGGTGACGGCGACGGTACGGCCCCGGACGAGCACGGAGACCCCGCCGGCCCGGCTGCGGACGACCCGGCCGCTGACGACACGGGGCCGGCCGACGGCGGGCGCGGGCGCCGCTTCGGGCGTGGAGGCCTTCGCCTTCCGTACGGCAGTCACAGCATGACCAGCTTTCGGCGACGGCACAGGGCGATGAACAGGGGGGCGCCGATGAACGCGGTGACGATGCCGACCTGCACCTCGCCGGGCGCGCCGAGGACCCGGCCGATGATGTCGGAGCCGATGAGGAGGACGGGGGCGATCAGCATCGAGTACGCGAAGACCCAACGCTGGTCGGGGCCGACGACGAACCGGGCGATGTGCGGTACGGCGAGGCCCACGAAGCCGATCGGTCCTGCGGCGGCGGTCGCGGCCCCGCACAGGAGCATCACGGCGACCGCGCCGAGGACGCGGGTCCGGCCGACGTTGACGCCGAGGGCCCGGCCCAACTGGTCGCCCATGGCCAGGGCGTTGAGCGACGGGGCGAGGACGAGGGCGATGACGAGGCCCACGCCGATGAACGGCAGGGACATCAGGACGATGTCCTGGTAGCGGCCCGCGAGGGAGCCGACGGTCCAGAAGCGGAACTGGTCGAAGGCCCTCGGATCGAGCAGCAGGACCGCCCAGTTGAAGGCGTACAGCACGGCGGTCACGGCGGCGCCCGCGACGACGAGCCGTTCGGGGGAGGCGAGCTTCCGGCCGGAGGAGCCGAGGAGGAAGACGCCGACGGACGCGGCGGCGGCGCCCGCCAGGGCGAACCAGACGTATCCGAGCGGGGCCGCGACACCGAAGAAGGCGATGGCCACCACCACGCCGGCGGAGGCGCCCAGGTTGACGCCGAGCATGCCGGGGTCGGCGAGCGGGTTGCGCGTCAGGGCCTGCATCAGGGCACCGGCGAGGCCGAGGGCCATGCCGACGAGGAGGCCGAGGATTGTCCGGGGGATGCGGTAGTCGTGGATGATCACCGAGGTCTCCGAGCCGTCCGGGTTCCACAGGACGTGCCAGGTGGCGGTGAAGGGGATGCCCCGACTGCCCACCCAGACGCTGAGGAGTCCCACCAGGACGAGGGCGGCGACGCCGATGACCAGTCCTAAGCCCCGGAGCGCCGCACCGGCGCGGCCCGTGCGCGACGGCGCGGCCGGATCGGGGGCCTTGGCCGCGGGGTGTTCCTCGGCCGGTTGCCCCGACACCACCCGGGATTCGACGGACAACGACAACTCCCCCTGGCGGCGGTTCAGATGTACGACGAGAATCCCGCGGCGCGCGGGCCGACGACTCCCGACTTAGGTGAGCCTAACCGAACCGTATTCCGTGGTCAACGTGCCGGACGGGACCCGGTCGACACCCCCGGGAAGACGCCGGCCGGTCCCCGACGGACCGCACCCCCCGGCCCGCCGGTCAGAGTAGGCTTACCTAACCATTCGCTCACCTCCGTGAAGGAGTCACATGCCAACGGGCGGACCGACGGGGGGACTTGTCCTCCGCCAAGTGATCAGAGGACAACGCCGCCGGGTGATCGCGGCATCTCTGCTCGGCATGACCCACCAGGGCTGTGAGGCCCTGGTGCCGGTGGTCATCGGCGCCACCATCGACACGGCGGTGGCGACCGGGTCCTCCGACGCGCTCCTGCGGCTGCTGCTGGTCCTCGCCGTGCTCTTCCTGGTCCTGTCGACCTGCTACCGCACCAGCGCCCGGATCACCGAGGGCAGCGGTGAACTCGCCGCGCACCGGCTCCGGCTCGACCTCGCCGCACGGGTGCTCCACCCCCGGGGCGGCGCCGACGCGAACCGGCTCCCCGGCGCGCTGACCAGCATCGCCACCAACGACGCCCGGCGCGTGGGCTCGGTGGCCACCGTCATCTCGTACGGCGTGTCCGCCGTCGCCGCCCTCGTGATCAGCGCCGTCGCCCTCCTCAGGATCTCCGTCCCGCTCGGCCTGCTCGTCCTGCTCGGCATCCCGCCGCTCCTCTGGCTCGGGCACCGCATCAGCCGGCCGCTCGAACGGCGCAGCGAGACCGAGCAGGAGCGCGCCGCCCACGCCTCGGGCGTCGCCGCCGACCTCGTCGCGGGGCTGCGGGTCCTCAAGGGCATGGGCGCGGAGTCGGCGGCCGTCGCCCGCTACCGCACCACGAGCCAGGACTCACTGTCCGCCGCGCTGCGGGCGGCCCGCAGCCGGGCCGGCCACGAGGGCGCGATCCTCGCGCTGACCGGCGTCTTCATCGCCGTGATCGCCGTGGTCGGCGCGTACCTCGCGATGGACGGCACCATCAGCGTCGGCGACCTGGTGGCCGCCGTGGGCCTCGCGCAGTTCCTCCTCGGCCCGTTCCAGCTGCTCACCTACGTCAACGCCGAGCTCGCCCAGGGCCGGGCGTCGGCCCGGCGGATCGCCGAGGTGCTCGCCTCGCCCGTGGGCGTCGAGGACGGCCACGACGTGCCCGACGGCCCCACCGCCGGACACCTCGCCCTGCGCGGGGTGACCCTCGGCGCGCTCAAGGGCGTGGACCTCGAACTCCCGGCCGGCAGTCTGACCGGGGTCGTCGCCCGTGACCCGGCCGCCGCCCACGACCTCCTCGTCCTTCTGGCCCGGGAGGCGGACCCCGCCGAGGGAGCGGTGGAACTCGACGGCACTCCCCTGACCTCGCTCGACCCCGACGCCCTGCGCCGGGTGGTCCTGGTCGCCCACCACGACGCGGACCTGTTCGAGAGCACCCTCCTCGACAACGTCCGGGCCGGGGCCGACGACGGCTCTCCGGCGGTCGAGCGTGCCCTCAGGGCCTCGGCCGCCGACGATGTCGCCCGGCTCCTCCCCGACGGCGGGGACACCCTCCTCGCCGAACGCGGACGGTCCCTCTCGGGCGGCCAGCGCCAGCGTGTGGCGCTCGCGCGGGCGCTCGCCGCCGACCGGCCCGTACTCGTCCTGCACGATCCGACGACCGCCGTGGACACCGTGACCGAGTCACGGATCGCCGCCCGGCTGCGCGAGGTCCGCCGGGACCGCACCACGGTCCTGGTCACCACGAGCCCCGCGCTCCTAGCCGTCACCGACCGGGTGATCGTCCTGGAGGACGGCGCCGTACGGGCCGCCGGCCACCACACCGAACTCCTCGCCGCCGACGCGACGTACCGAGCGGCGGTGCTGGCATGACACCCGCCGAAGAGACGAAGGCCGCAAGCCCCGCCCAGGCCGCCGAAGAACGTACGAGAGGGACAGAAGAGACCATGGGCGGAAGCCACCCGGACCGTGTGCTCCTGCCGACCGCCACCGGCGCCGAATCCCTCGCGGCGCTCCGCGCCATGCTGCGCGGCCACCGGCTCCTCGCCGCGGGCGCGATCACCGTCCTGGTCGTCGGAACGGCCGTCGGGCTCCTGACCGCTCCCCTGCTCGGCCACATCGTCGACCTCGTGGTGGACCGGAAGGGCGCCCCCGCCCTGACGCTTCCGCTGGTGCTTCTCGTCGTCGTCGCGCTCGCGCGGGGCGCGGCCGCCGCCGTCGGCAGCACCCTCGTGGCCCGGCTCGGCGAGACCGTTCTCGCGTCCCTGCGCGAGCAGTTCATCGAGCGGGCGCTCAGGCTGCCGCTCGACCGCGTCGAGGCGGCCGGCTCGGGCGACCTGGTCTCCCGGGTCACCAGCGACGTGTCGATGATCGGGAAGTCGGTGCGGCAGGCCCTGCCCGAGTTCAGCCGCTCCGCCCTGACAATCCTGCTGACGTTCGTCGGACTCGCCGTCCTCGACTGGCGGTTCCTGCTCGCGGCGCTGCTCGCGGCGCCGGTCCAGGCGCTGTCGGTGCGCTGGTACCTGCGCCGCGCCGCCCCCGTGTACGGGGAGCACCGGATCGCGACCGGCGCGTTGCAGCACCAGCTGCTCGACAGCGTCGGCGGGGTCCGTACCGTACGCGCGTTCCGGCTGAACGGCACCCACGCGGAGCTGCTGGAACGGCGGTCCGAAGCGGCGCGCGACCTGGGACTGCGGGGCATCCACATCGTCACCGGGTTCTTCTCGCGGCTCAACCTCGCCGAGTTCATCGGGCTCGCCGCGATGCTCGCCACCGGGTTCGTCCTGGTCGACCGCGGCTCGGTCAGCATCGGTACGGCGACGGCCGCCGCGCTGTACTTCCACAGCCTCTTCAACCCGATCAACGCGACCCTGTTCCTCCTGGACGACGCCCAGTCGGCGGGGGCGAGCTTCGCCCGGCTGGTCGGGGTGTCGGACCTCCCCGCGGAGCGGACGCCCAGCGGGCACCACACCCTCGCGGACGGCTCGGTCGAGGTGTCCGCGCTCAGCCACGCGTACGGCTCGGGGGCGCCCGTGCTGCACGAGGTCGACCTGCGGGTGCGCAGCGGGGAGCGGGTGGCCCTGGTGGGGGCGAGCGGGGCCGGCAAGACCACCCTGGCCAAGCTCGTGGCGGGTGTCCACACGCCCACCGGGGGCTCCATCAGGCTCGGTGGGGTCGACGCCGGGGAGCTGGGACCGGCCGGGGTCCGCCGCGCGGTGGCGCTCATCAGCCAGGAGGTACACGTCTTCGCCGGCTCCCTCGCGGACGACCTGCGCCTCGCCCGGCCGGACGCCGACGACGAGGCGCTGCACGCGGCGCTCGACCGGGTCGGAGCCCTGGAGTGGGCACGGGCGCTGCCCGAGGGACTCGACACGGTCGTCGGCGAGGGCGGCCACCGGCTGACGGTGACCCAGGCACAGCACCTCGCGCTCGCGCGGCTCGTCCTCGCGGACCCGCCCATCGCGATCCTGGACGAGGCCACCGCCGACGCGGGGAGCGCCGGCGCGCGGATCCTGGAGGAGGCGGCCGCGCGCGCCCTCGAAGGCCGTACGGGACTGCTCGTCGCGCACCGGCTGCCGCAGGCGGCGGCCGCCGACCGGGTGGTCGTCCTCGACCGGGGCCGTGTGGTGGAGACCGGCACCCACGAGGAGCTGGTGGCGGCGGGCGGCCGGTACGCCGACCTGTGGGCCGCCTGGTCCGACAGCCGCCGGGACCCCGGGGAGAAGGTGCCCCGCCCCGCCCCGGACGCGGACGTCCCGGTCTCGCCGGCCCGCTGAGGGAACTCCCCCGCGTGCGGGAAGGGGGCGGCACGACGTCGGTCGTGCCGCCCCCTTCCGTCGTCTCGTGGACGGTGGGTGGGCCGGGCAGGTCAGTCCTGCAGGGCGATGAGGCTCGCCGGACGCAGGTCGGTCCAGTGGGCCTCCACGTACGCGAGGCAGCCCTCGCGGGTGTCCTCGCCGAACACGGTCCGCCACCCGGCGGGGATCTCGGCGAAGGAGGGCCACAGCGAGTGCTGGTTCTCGTCGTTGACCAGAACCACGAAGCGGCCCTGCGGGTCCTCGAACGGGTTGGTGCTCATGCGTTCTCACTCCTCTTGTGTGTCGTGCCGAACAGCTGGGACAGGGGCCGTCCGGAGTCGGTCGTCACGGTACGCAGCAGGGTCTGCAGTTCCTCGGCGAGCTCATGGGCCTTCGCCGGGCCGAGCCGGTCCGTCGCGTGGACCAGCGCGCAGTGCACGGGTCCCTCACCACGGGGTTCGTGGAAGCCGAGGGTCAGTTCGGCCCGTGTCGAACCGGTGGGTACGGCGTGGAGCGCGCCCATGCCGCCCTCCAGTCGGTCCAGGTCCGCCTGCTCGTGGTGGATCACCATGACCTGCGGGCCCTCGGGTGGCAACCCGGCCGCCAGGAGCACCTCGTCGAAGGGCACGTCCTGCCGGTCGAGGGCGCTGAGGGTGGTCTCCCGTACCCGGGTCAGAAGCTCCGCGAAGGTCGGATCGCCGGCGGTGTCGGTACGCAGCAGGACCGTGTTGAGGAAGCAGCCGACGAGCTCGGTGAGCTGGTCGTCGTCGCGGCCGGCGACCATCGTCCCGATGGGCAGGTCGGTGCCCGCACCGTGGGCGGTGAGCAGCGCCGCGAGGGCGGCGTGCAGCACCATGAACATGCTGGTGCCGGTGGTCCGCGCCAGCCGGTCGACATCCGCGTGCAGCCGCTCGTCGAGGACGAACTCGACGACCCCGGCGGCGCGGCGGCCGCCCTGGGCGGCGGCGGTGGACCCTGACTCGGTCGGCAGGGCCAGCTCGCGCGGCGCGTCCTTCAGGGCGCTTCGCCAGTAGGCGAGTTGACGGCCGCCCCGGCTCACGGGATCGGTGAGGTCGCCGAGGACCTCCCGCGCCCAGCGGGCGTAGTCGGTGTACGTGACGGGGAGCGGTCGCCAGTCGGGCGCCCGGCCGTCCGCGCGAGCGCCGTACGCCGTGGTGAGGTCGCGGAACAGCGGGACCACCGACCACTCGTCCACCGCCAGGTAGTGCAGGGTGAGCAGGACCGCCTGGGCGCCGTCGGGGCCGGTGAGCAGCCGGGCCCTGAGCGGGGCCTCCGCCTCCACGTCCGGTGCGTGGGCGGCGAGTTCGGTGAGGCGGACGTCCAGGTCCGCGCAGTCCTCCACGGCCAGGGCCGGGGCCTCGACGGGCCTGCGGACCAGGTTTCCGTCATGTACGGCGAAGGCGGTGCGGAGCGGTTCGTGACGGGTGGTCACGTCGTCGAGGGCGGCGGCGAGCGCGTCCGCGTCGAGGCCGCCGGGCGAGCGCAGGACCAGGGCGTGGTCGAAGCCGGGGCCGCGCCGGTAGGCCTGCCACTGTCGGCGCTGGACGGGGGCCGTGGGCAGGTCGGCGCCGTCGGCGGCCGGGCCGTCGGCGGGACGCAGCGCCGGGCGTGCGGCGGTGGCTGTATCCAGCTTGCCGGCGATGCCGGCGACGGTCAGGGCGTCGAAGACGTCGCGGATGCTCAGTTCGACGCCGAACTCGGCGCGGATGCGACCGAGGAGCCGCATGGAGGCCATGGAGTGGCCGCCGAGGGCGAAGAAGCTGTCGTGCGCGCCGACGCCGTCCAGCTTCAGGATCTCGCAGAACAGGGCGGCGATCCGCGCCTGCGTCTCCGTCGCGGGACGGGCGTCGCCGGTCATGGCGGACCAGTCGGGCGCGGGAAGCGCCTTGTGGTCGAGCTTGCCGTTCGGGGTGAGCGGCAGGGGGCCGTCGAGCGGGACGACGAGGGCGGGGACCATGTACTCGGGGAGCAGCGCGGCGACGTGGGCGCGCAGTTCCTGCGGGTCGAGCCCAGGATGCGCACCGACACCGGCACCGGCACCGGCACCGGCACCGGCACCCGGGCCCGTGCCCGGCTCGGGGACCGCGTAGCCGACGAGGCGGACGATGTCGCCGTCCCGGTCCGGCAGGACGGCGGCCTGGGCGACCGAAGGATGCCCCGCGAGGGCCGCCTCGATCTCGCCCAGTTCGATGCGGAAGCCGCGGATCTTCACCTGGGTGTCGACCCGCCCGAGGAAGTCGAGGTTCCCGTCGGCGCGCCATCGGGCGCGGTCTCCGGTGCGGTACATGCGGCTGCCGGGGGTGCCGTACGGGTCGGCGACGAACCGTTCCGCGCTGAGCCCGGCCTGCCCGAGGTAGCCGCGGGCGAGACCGCGCCCGGCCACGTACAGCTCGCCGACGACGCCGGGCGGGACGGGACGCAGGTGTTCGTCGAGGACGTAGCAGCGGGTGTTGGGGTCGGGGCGGCCGATCGGCACCCGGCCGGTGGCGCGGCCGCCGTGTTCGCGGGCCGGCCAGAGGGTGGAGTTGACGGTCGCCTCGGTGAGTCCGTACGCGCAGATCAGGTTCGCCGTGGCGCCGAAGCGTTCGAAGAGGTCCGGCGGCACGGTCTCGGTGCCGACGAGGACGGTCGACCCCTCGGGCAGCCGGCAGTCGGCGGGCAGCGCCGACACCAGGGACGGTGGCAGGATCATGTGGGTGATCCGCTGGTCGGCCAGGAAGTCGGTGAGGGCGGGTCCCGCGACGCGGGCCTCGTCGGTGATGAGGACGAGCCGTCCACCGTGGCAGAGGGCCATGGCGAGTTCGAAGACGAAGACGTCGAAGCCGATGGACGCGAACTGGAGGACATGGCTGTCGTGTTCCAGGCCCATCCGGTCGACGGCCGTGGCGACGAGGCTGGCGATGCCCTCGTGCGGGACGACGACGCCCTTGGGGCGGCCGGTCGAGCCGGAGGTGTAGATGACGTACGCGGCCTGGTCGAGCCCCGCGGGGCCGCCGGGCGGGGGCGTCCCCCGCAGGGTGTCGAGTGCGGCGGCGGTGTCGGGGGCGTCGAGGAGCAGCACCGGGACACCGGGCACGTCCGGGATCTTGCCGGCGACGGGCTCGGTCCCGACGACGACGGCCGCGCCGGAGTTCTCGATCATGTAGCTGAGGCGGTCGCCCGGGTGGACGAGGTCGAGCGGCAGGAACGCGGCGCCCAGCTTCAGGGCGGCGAGGACCGTGGCGACCATGTCCACCGAGCGCGGCACGGCCACGCCCACGACGCTCTCGGCGCCGACGCCGTGGGCGGCGAGCAGCCGGGCGAGGCGGTCGGCGCGGTCGTCGAGCTGCGCGTACGTCACCGAGCGGGAGCGTTCGACGACGGCGACGGCGTCGGGGCGCTCGGCGGCCCGGCGGGCGAAGAGCGCCGGCAGGGTCTGCTCGTCGACGTCACGGGGCGGCCCGTTGAAGCCTTCGAGGACGAGACGGTGCTCGTCGTCGGTGAGGATGCCCGCCCGGGACAGCGGCTGGTCGGGGGCGGCGACGAGGGCTTCGACGAGCCTGCGGAGGCGGTCGCCGACGCGCTCGGCGGTCTCCTGGTCGAAGAGTTCGGTGGAGAACTCGAGGCGGCAGCCGAGCGAGTCGCCGGATCCGTCGGCCGTGGTGTGCTCGGTGAAGCTGAACACGAGGTCGAACTTGGCGGTGCCGATCCGGTGCGGCAGGAAGTCGGCCCGGAGTCCGGGCAGTCGCAGGGTGTCGTCCGTACGGGCGTGGTGGCCGACCATCACCTGGAACAGCGGGTTCCGGGAGAGGGAGCGGGTCGGGTTGAGCTTCTCCACGACCGCCTCGAACGGCACGTCGGCGTGGGAGAAGGCGGCGAGGTCGGTCTCGCGGACCCGGGCCAGGAGTTCGGTGAAGCTCGGGTCGCCGCCGAGGTCGGTGCGGAGCACCAGGGTGTTGACGAAGAAGCCGACGAGGTCGTCGAGTGCCTCGTCGCCGCGTCCGGCGATGGGCGCGCCGAGGGGGATGTCGGTGCCCGCGCCGAGCCGGTGGAGGAGCGCCGCCACGGCCGCGTGCACCACCATGAACATGCTGGCGCCGGTGTCCCGCGCGAGCCGCCTGAGGCCCTCGTGGACCGGAGGGTCGAAGGCGATGTCGATCTCGGCGCCGGTGAACGCCGGGCGGGCGGGCCGCGGCCGGTCGGTGGGCAGGTCGAGTTCCTCGGGGGCGCCGGCCAGGGCCGTCCGCCAGTGCTCCAGCTGCCGGGCGGCGAGGCTGTCCGGGTCGGCGGGGTCGCCGAGGAGGCGCTGCTGCCAGAGGGCGTAGTCGGCGTACTGGACGGGCAGCGGCTCCCATGCGGGTGCGGCGCCGCCGAGGCGGGCCGTGTAGGCGGTGGTGAGGTCGCGCAGGAAGGGGCGGTCGGACCACTCGTCGGTGGTGATGTGGTGCAGCAGCAGCACGACGACGTGCTCGTCGGGCGCCGTCTCCACGACCGTGGCGCGGATCGGCAGTTCGGCGGCGAGGTCGAAGGGCCGCCGGACGGCGGCGTCCACGATGCCGGGCGCCTCGTCCTCGGTGGCGCGCAGGTGCTCCACGACGGGGGCGGCCGAGCCGGCGGGCAGGATCCGCTGGTAGGCCTGCCCGTCGCGCTCGGTGAACAGCGTGCGCAGTGCCTCGTGGCGGGCGGTCACGTCGGCGAGGGCGGCCCGCCAGGCCTCCCGGTCGAAGGGGCCGCGCAGTCGCACGACCAGGGGGAAGTTGTACGCGGCCGAGGTGCACTCGATCTGCTGGATGACCCAGAGGCGCTGCTGGGCGTGGGAGAGCGGCAGTTCGTCGGGGCGCTCGACCCGGACGAGCGCCGGGCGGGCCGCGCCGCGCGAGGCGGTCGCGCGCTCCATGAGTTCGGCGACGGTGGGCGCCTCGAACAGGTCGCGGATCGCCAGCTCGGCCTGGAGCGCGGTCCGGGCGCGGCTGACGAGCCGGGTGGCGAGGAGCGAGTGTCCGCCGAGGTCGAAGAAGTCGCTGTCGATGCCGACACTGCCCTCGGCCAGGCCCAGTACCTCGGCGAAGAGCCCGCAGAGGGTCTCCTCCTCCGGGGTGCGGGGGGCGCGCCCGGTGCCCGTGCCGGTGGGGTCGGGGGCGGGCAGGGCCTTGACGTCCAGCTTGCCGTTGACGGTCAGCGGCAGGGTCGGGACGGTGACCAGGGCGGACGGGACCATGTAGTCGGGGAGTCCGGCCTTGAGGTGCTCGCGCAGGCGCTGGACGAGGTCGGCGTCCGGCTCTCCGCCGGAGGTGCCGGCCTCCGGTACGACGTAGCCGATCAGACGCTTGGTACCCGAGGTCTCGTGGACGACGACGGCGGCGTGGGCGACCTCGGGGTGCGCGGACAGGGCGGTGGAGATCTCGCCGAGTTCGATGCGGTACCCGCGGATCTTGACCTGGTCGTCGGTGCGGCCGAGGAAGTCGAGCAGGCCGTCGGGGCGCTGTCGTACGAGGTCGCCGGTGCGGTACATGCGTTCGCCGGGCTCGCCGTACGGGTCGGCCACGAAGCGTTCGGCGGTGAGCGCCGCCCGGTCGTGGTAGCCGCGGGCGAGACCGGTTCCGGCGATGTACAGCTCGCCGGGGCAGCCCGGGGGGACGGGCCTCAGCATGGCGTCGAGGACGTGGGCGCGGGTGTTGCGGATGGGCCTGCCGACGGTGGGCGTGGCGCTCTCGGTGGTGGAGCCGCCGAGGGTGTTGATCGTGTACTCGGTCGGGCCGTACAGGTTGTAGCCGTACGTGCCCTCGGTGTCGCGCAGTCGGGTCCAGAGCGTGTCGGACACGGCCTCGCCGCCGAGCAGGACCAGGGCGGGGCGGTGCTTCCCCGCGGACTCGTCCCGGTCGAGGAGGCCCTGCTCGATGAGCAGTTGGGCGTAGGTCGGCGTCACGTTGACCACGTCGACGCGGTGGGCGTCGCAGTAGGCGACGAGGGCCTCGGCGTCGCGGCGGAGTTCCTCGTCGCAGACGTGGACCTCGTGGCCCTCGACGAGCCAGAGCAGTTCCTCCCACGACATGTCGAAGGCGAAGGAGACGGTGTGCGCGATGCGGAGGCGTCGTCCGCCGGCGGAGGCGATGGCCGGGTCGAAGATCTCCTTCTGGTGGTTGAGCTGCATGTTCGTCAGTCCCCGGTAGGGGGTGACGACACCCTTGGGGCGGCCGGTGGAGCCGGAGGTGTAGATGACGTACGCCGGGAACTCCAGACGGTCCGGCACTCCGTGGGCGAACGCGGGCCGTTCGGCGTCGGTGATCCCGTCGCCGGACAGCGCGGCCAGTTCCCGGGTCACGGCCGGGTCGTCCAGGAGGAGTTCGGGGGCGACGGGGCCGTCCTCGCGGCGCAGTGCGGGGGCGACGGCGGTGGTGGACACGAGGCAGAGCGGTCCCGTGTCCTCGGCCATGAGCCGCAGCCGGTCGGCGGGGTGGTCGAGGTCGAGCGGCAGGTACGCGGCGCCGGTGCGCAGGACGGCGAACAGCGCGGCGACCATGTCGATGGACCGGGGCAGCGCGAGCGCCACGACCTTCTCGGGGCCGGCGCCCCGGGCGAGAAGCAGCCGGGCGAGCCGGTTGACGTGCGCGTCGAGTTGGGCGTACGTGAGGGCGCGGTCGCCGAAGACGAGGGCGACGGCGTCGGGGGTACGGGCGACCTGGGCGGTGAGCATGTCGGCGACGGTCTCGTCCGGCACCGGCTCGCGGGTGGCCTCCCGGCCGGTGGTGAGGGCGGCGCGCTCACCGGGGAGGAGCAGGTCGACGCCGACGGTCCGTACCGTCCCGGCGGCCGGTCCGGCGAGGGCCTCACCGAGGCGGTCCAGGATCGTGGTGAACCGGGTGAGGAGGGTGGTGGCGGCCTCGGCGTCGAAGAGGTCGGGCCTGGCCGCCAGGGTGATCCGGAGCCGGGTGCCGGGCGTGACGATGAGGGTGAGCGGGAAGTGGGTGCCGTCCACGTTGGACACGCCGGTGATGCCGTGCCGCTCGCGCAGGGCTGCGGCCCGGTCCTCGCCGTCGGCCGAGCGGAGCACGAACAGGGTGTCGAAGAGCCTGCGGTGTCCGGACTCCTGCTGGAGGGTGCCGAGGCCCACGTACTCGTACGGCATGACGGCGGCGCGCTCGGACTGCATCCGGCGCAGCAGGTCGAGCAGGGGCTCGTCGGGAGCGAGGGCGACCCGGGCGGGAATCGTGTTCAGGAACATGCCGATGATGCCGGCGACTTTCGGGACGTCCGCGGGGCGGCCCGCCACCGCCGTGCCGAAGGCGACGTCGCCGCGGCCGGTCGTCGCGGAGAGCACCAGGGCCCAGGCCGCGTTGAGGACGGTGTTCACCGTGAGGCCGTGCCGGCGGGCGGCGGCCCGCAGCCGGTCGCCGGCCTCCCGGGTGAGGTGGGCGTCGAAGTCCACCGGGATGACCGGGCCGGTGTCGCGCCCGGTCGGGGCGAGCAGCGTCGGCTCGTCGAAGCCCGCGAGCGCCCGGCGCCAGGCGTCGAGGGCGGCGGTGGTGTCCTGCGCGTCCAGCCAGGCGAGGTGGTCGCGGTACGAGCCGGGCAGCGGCAGGCCCGTGGGGTCGCCGGTCCGCTCGTACAGGGTGAAGAGTTCCTCCAGGAACAGCCAGGCGGACCAGCCGTCCCAGAGGATGAGGTGGTGGGTGACGACGAGCCGGTCCCGGCCGTCACCGAGCCGGATGAGGAGCAGGCGGCAGAGCGGCGCCGCGGTCAGGTCGAAGCGCTGCCTGCGGTCGGCGGCGAGCAGCTCCTCGGTGCGGGTCCGCTGTTCGTCGGCCGGGAGCGCGGAGAGGTCGGCCTCCACGAGCGGGATCTCGGCGCCGTCCACGATGAACTGGACGGGGCGGGGCAGGCCGTCGCTGGTGAAGCCGGCGCGCAGGCCGGTGTTGCGGTCGAGGAGGGTCCGGCAGGCGGCCCGCAGCCGGTCGGTGTCGATCCGGTGGTCGAGGTCCAGGGTCTCCTGGGACTGGTAGACGTCGAGTGCGTCACCGGCGTCGTAGGTGGCGTGGAAGTACATGCCCTCCTGGAGCGGGGAGAGCGGCCAGATGTCCGCGACGGGGAGGCCGGCGGCGGCGTGGACCCGCGTGGTCTCCTCGAGGGTGAGTTCCGGCGAGAGTTCCGGGGAGAGTTCCGGCCCGACCGGAAGAGCAGGTTCCGGGGTCGGGGGCGCGGCGGCGGTCAGCTGGTCGAGCAGGGCCTGCAGGGCGGGATCGACGGCGGCGCCGGACTGCTGCTGGAGCGCCAGGACGGCCTGCAGGGCGGCGGCGGCCTGCCCGGCGTCGGAGGCGGAGACGGTCACGCCGTCTGCGTGCACGGGTACCTCGGGTGTCTCGGACGAGTCGGGGGTCGGGGGTGCGTCGGCGTCCCCGTGGGCGGTCGCCGCGGCGGCGAGGGCGGCGGGGGTACGGCACTCGAAGACGTCACGGGGGCTGAGCGTCAGCCCCTTCTCACGCGCGCGCGTGGCGACGGTGATCGAGCTGAGGCTGTCGCCGCCAAGCACGAAGAAGTCGTCGTCGACGCCCGTCCCCGGCACACCGAGGACGTCGTCGAAGATCGCGCACAGGGCACGCTCGCGCGCGTCGCGGGGTGCGCGTCCGCCCGTCCGGGGCGCGGCCTCGGGGGCGGGCAGGGCCTTCTGGTCGAGCTTGCCGCTGGGGGTCAGCGGCAGTTCGGCGAGGACGACGACGGCACTCGGCACCATCGCGGCGGGCAGCGCTTCGGTGAGCGCGCCGTGCAAGGCCTCGGTGGTGGGGGCGGCGCCGGGAGCGGGGACGGCGTAGCCGACGAGGGCACCTTCGCGGACGACGACGACGGCGCGGCTCACACCGGGCAACGCGGCGAGGACTGTCTCGATCTCGCCCGGTTCGACGCGGTTGCCGCGGATCTTGACCTGCCGGTCGGTGCGGCCGAGGTACTCGACGGCGCCGTCCGCGCGGCGGCGCACCAGGTCGCCGGTGCGGTACATCCTCTCCCCCGGCGCGCCGAACGGATCGGCCACGAACCGCTCGGCGGTCAGTCCCGGCCGGTCGTGGTAGGCGCGGGCCAGCTGGACCCCGGCGAGGTACAGCTCGCCCGGCACCCCGTCCGGTACGGGACGCAGGAACGGGTCCAGGACGTGCAGCCGGGTGTTCCACACGGGCCGGCCGATCGGAACGGCCGGCTCGCCACCGCCCTCGTACGGGAAGGACGTGACGTCGACGGCGGCCTCGGTGGGTCCGTACAGGTTGTGCAGCGGTACGGGGGCGCTGCGGGAGCGGGAGGTCAGCTCCCACCAGCGCCGGGCGTCGGCCCCGGTGAGCGCCTCGCCGCTGCAGAAGACCCTGCGGAGGCTCGCCGCCCAGTCGGGCCGGGGGCCGGGGGCGGTCTCCATGACCTGGACGAAGGCGGCCAGCATCGACGGGACGAAGTGGGTCGTGGTGATGCGCCGGTCGGCCATCAGACGGGCCAGGTAGGCCGGGTCGCGGTGGCCGTCGGGGCGGGCGAGGACGACGGTCGCGCCCTCGGTCAGCGCCCAGAAGAACTCCCACACCGACACGTCGAAGCTGGACGGGGTCTTCTGGAGCACCCGGTCGTCGGCGGTCAGCCCGTACGCGCTCTGCATCCAGGCGAGCCGGTTGACGACGGCCCGGTGGGTGACGGCGACGCCCTTGGGACGACCGGTGGAGCCCGAGGTGTAGATCAGGTACGCGGGGTGGTCGGGGCCCGCGGCCCGTACGGGGGTGCCGGCAACAGAGGTGTCGTACTTGTGCGCGTGCTCCTGCGCGTACTCCTCCGAGTGCTCCTGGGCTTGCTCCCGCGCGTGCGCTTCCGCGTGCTCCTCCGCGCTGACGACGAGAGGCTCCAGGTCGGGTGCGTCGGGGAGGCGGCCGGCGGCCTCGGTGGTCGTGACGACGAGCCGCGCGCCGGAGTCGGCGAGCATGAACGCCACCCGGTCGGCGGGGTAGTCGAGGTCGACGGGCAGGTAGGCGGCGCCCGCCTTGAGGACGCCGAGCAGCGCGACCATCAGCTCGGCCGAGCGCGGGACGGCGACGGCGACGTACTGTTCCGGGCCGGCGCCGCGTGCCCTGAGGCGTCGGGCCAGGGCCTCGGCGCGGCGGTCGAGTTCGGCGTAGCTGAGGGTGGTGTCCTCGAAGACGACGGCGGGGGCGTGCGGGGTGCGGGCCGCCCACGCGGCGAAGAGCGAGGCGAGGGTCGCCTCCGGCACGGGGTGCGCGGTGGCGTTGAGCGCGGTGAGGTGCTCGTGTTCGCGGGCGGACAGCAGGTCGGTGCGGGCGACGGTGCGGTCGGGCTCGGCGACCAGGGTCCGCAGCAGGGCCGTGAACCGGTTGGCGAGGACGGCCACCGTCACCTGGTCCAGGCGGGCCGCGTCGTGCTTGAACCGGAGCAGGAGACCCGTGTCGGCGGGCTCGACGACGAGCGCGAGCGGGTAGTGCACGGCGTCGAGGACCTCGGCGCCGGTGACGAGGGGCTCGCCGGCGCCCTGACCGGCCGCGCGCTCCCCGGTGGGGTAGTTCTCGAAGACCACGAGGGTGTCGAAGAGGTCGCCGCCGCCCGCGAGCCGCTGGATCTCGGCGAGTCCGATGTGCTGGTGGTCGAGAAGGGCGGCGTGCTCGTCCTGTACGCGGTGGAGGAGTGCGGTGAGCGTCTCCTCGGGGCGGAGGGTCACCCGGGCGGGGACGGTGTTGATGAACAGGCCCACGGCGGAGTCGAGTCCCGGGACCTCGGTCGTCCGCCCGGACACGGTGGTGCCGAAGACGACGTCCTGACCGCCGGTGAGACCGCCGAGCAGCAGACCCCACAGACCGTGGAAGACGCTGCTGAGGGTCAGACCGTGGGTCCTGGCGTACGCGGTCAGTGCGTCGGTGAGGTCGTGGGGCAGTCGTGTGTCGACATGCTCGGGTCGGACGGAGGCCTGCGGTTCGCCGGCCGGGGTGGGGGGTGCGGCGAGCCGGGTGGAGAGCGCGGGGAGGCGGGTGGGCGCCGCGAGACCGTCGAGCGCCCGGCGCCAGGCCTCCCTGGCGGTGTCCCGGTCCCGGCCCGCGAGCCAGGAGAGGTACGGCTCCGGGGCCGTCGGCACGGGCAGTTCGACGCCCCGGTAGGCGGCGGTCAGTTCCCGCAGCAGGACGGAGACGGACCAGCCGTCGGCGACGATGTGGTGCAGGGTGAGCAGGAGCCGGTGACGCTGTCCGTCCTCGATGAGGGTGGCGCGCAGGAGGGGCGGCCGGTCGAGGTCGAACGTTTCGGCACGGTCGGCGCGGAGGATGTCGTCCAGGCCTGTCGCGGCGGTGTCGGCCTCCCGCCACGGAAGGTCGACGCGGTCGGCGAGGCGCTGGACGACGGCGCCGCCGGGCAGCTGGCGGAACGACGAGCGCAGCAGCGGGTGCCGGTCCAGCAGCAGTTGGAGGGCGGCGCGGAGCCGGTCCGGTGCGACGGGGTCGGCCAGGTCGAGGAGTTCCTGCACGAGGTAGAGGTCCGCGGACCGGTCGTCGTACTCCGCGTGGAAGAAGAAACCCTCCTGGAGCGGGGAGACCGGCAGCGCGTCCTCGTCGAGGTGCACCTCCCGCGGTGCCGGGGTGGCGACGGACTCACCTGCGCTCCTGGCGAGGGCCGCCACGGTCCGGCCCCGGAACACGTCACGCGGGGTGATCACGAGCCCGGCCTCGCGGGCCCGGTTGACGAGCTGGATGGCGACGATGCTGTCACCGCCCAGCTCGAAGAAGCTGTCGTGGACGCCCACCGACGGCAGGCCGAGGACGTCGACGAACAGTGCGGCGAGAGCGGTCTCGGCGGGTGTGCTCGGGGTGCCGGTGCCGGTGCCGGTCATCGACGTCCAGCCGGGCTCGGGCAGCGCCTTGGCGTCGAGCTTGCCGTTGGGGGTCAGCGGCAGGGGGCCGTCGAGGACGACGACCGCCGAGGGCACCATGTGGTCGGGCAGCGCGTCCGTCACGCGCGAGCGTGCGGCGGCCACCACCGCGTCGGGGGAGGCTTTCGCCTCGGTTCCGGTCTGGGCCTCCGCCTCGGTCTCCGTCCCGCTCCGGGCCTCCGCCTCAGCCGCCGTCCCGGTCTCCGGGACCAGGTAGGCGACGAGTCGCTTGACGCCCCGGTGGTCCTCGCGGGCGAGGACGGCGGCCTGGGCGATGCCCGGGCAGGCCATGAAGGCGCTCTCGATCTCGCCCGGCTCGACCCGGTGCCCACGGATCTTGATCTGGCCGTCGGCGCGCCCGAGGAACTCCAGGTTGCCGTCGGCGGCCCAGCGGACCCGGTCGCCGGTGCGGTACATCCGGGTGCCGGGGGCGCCGTACGGGTCGGCGACGAACCGTTCCGAGGTCAGCGCCTCGCGGCCCAGGTAACCGCGCGCGAGGCCGCGCCCGGCGACGTACAGCTCGCCCTCCGTCCCCACGGGGACGGGCCGGAGCGCCGTGTCGAGCACGTAGACGCGGGTGTTGGGGTCGGGTCGGCCGATGGGCGCGGGGCCGGGCCGGTCGGGGTCGGCGATCCAGAGCGTGGAATTCACGGTGGCCTCCGTGAGGCCGTAGGCGACGACGACCCGGAGCCGTCCGTCCCAGCGGGCGATCAGTTCGCTCGGGACGGCCTCGGTGCCGACGACGAGTACCGCGCCGTAAGGGAGTTCGCACTCCTGGGGCAGCGCCGAGACGAGCGACGGCGGCAGGATCATGTGGGTGGCGCGGTGGCGGGCGATGTACTCGGTGAGCGCGGGACCCGCGACGCGGCGTTCGGCGGGGACGACGATGATCCGTCCGCCGACGCAGAGCGACATGACCAGGTCCCACACCGTCACGTCGAAGCCGACGGAGGCGAACTGCACGACCCGGCTCTCGGCGGTGATGCCGATCCGGTCGGTGGCGGTGGCGATGAGGCTGCCGACGCCGTCGTGCGGGACGACGACGCCCTTGGGGCGGCCGGTCGAGCCGGAGGTGTAGATGACGTACGCGGTCTGGTCGAGGGCGACCGGCGGCAGCGGCTCGGGGTCGGCCGGGGCGGCGAGGGCGTCCACGGTGGCCGGGGCGTCGAGCGGCAGCAGGGTGACGCCGGCGGTCTCCGGGAGCCCGTCGGCGAGTTCGCGCACGGTGACGACGGTGCGCGCCCCGGCGTCGGCAAGCATGTAGGCGATGCGGTCCTGGGGGTGGTCCGCGTCCAGGGGCAGGTAGGCGGCGCCGGCCTTCATCACGGCGAGCAGGGCGACGACGAGTTCCGGTGAGCGGGGCAGGGCCACGCCCACCACGTCCTCGGCTCCGACACCCCGGGCGCGGAGCAGGCGGGCGAGCCGGTCGGCGGCGTCGTCGAGCGCGGCGTACGTGAGTTCCCGGTCCTCGCAGACGAGCGCGACGGCGTCGGGGGTGCGGCGGACCTGCCGTTCGAAGGCGGCGGGCCAGGACAGCTCCGGTGCCTCGCGCGGATCGGTGCCGAACTGGTCGAGCAGCAGGGACCGTTCTGCCTCTGAGGTGAGCTCGATGCGGCCCACGGGGCGGTCGAGGTCCTCGGTGAAGGTGTGCAGCAGGGTGAGGAAGCGGCGCTCGTGGTCCGCGAGCGCGGTCGCGTCGCAGACGTCGGCGTCCACGTCGAGGTGGAGGGTGACGCCCTGGCCACCGGGGCCCTCGGCGAAGCTGAACGCCAGGTCGCTGACGGGTCCGAGCCACTCGGGGCGCAGTTCGGCCTCGTGGTCGTCGAAGCGCAGGTCGCCGGTGCGGGGCAGGATGTTGACGGTGGGGCCGACGAGTTCCGGTACGCCGTCGGGCAGGCCGAGATCCCTGGCGAGTTCCTCGGCGCGGTAGCGGCCGTGCGCGACGGCGTCCGCGACGGCGTCGCGGACCTGCGCGACGAGGGCGGCGCCGGTGGTACCGGGGCGGACGGTGAGGCGCAGCGGGACGATGTTGGACACCATGCCGGGGATGTGCGCGGAGGCCTCGTCGTCGCGGGCGGCGACCGGCAGTCCGAGGACGAGGTCCTGTTCGCCGCGGGCGCGGTGCAGATGGGCGGCGACGGCGGCGACCAGGACGCGGGAGGGGCGTACGCCCGCGCGTCCGGCGGCGGCGTCCAGCCGCTGGACGGTTTCCGGGGTCAGCTCGGTGGTGCGCCTGAGTCGGCGGGTCATGGGGGACGCGGCGCGCTCGACGAGCCGTACGGGCTCGGTGCGGCCGGCCATGCGCTCCAGCCACCAGGCGCGGTCGGCGACGTGCCGCTCGGAGGCGCGGTACGCGCGGTCGGCGGCGACGAGGCGGCCGAGGGAGGCGTGGGCCCGGACCGGGGAACCCGTGGCCGCATACAGCTCACCGGCCGTGCCGGACCCTTGCGCCACGGGCGGCGCACCGCCCGTACCGGACCCCTGCCCCACGGGCGGCGCACCGGCCGTACGGGGTCCTCCCGCCGTGTAGAGCTCGCCCGCGCGCCGGGTGATCAGGGCGGCGCCCCTGCCGTCCATCACGATGTGGTGGTAGCGCTGGCACCACAGGACCCGGTCGTCGGCGAGCCGCAGCAGGGCGTAGGCGAAGAGCGGGTCGTGGGCCAGGTCGACGGGCCGGTCTCGGTCGGCGGCGATCCACGCTGCGGCGGCCTCGTCGGGGTCCGCGGTGGCGCGCAGGTCGACGACGGGGAGGTCGATCGGGACGGTACGCGGGGTCTGGCGCGGCCCGTCGTCTCCGGGGGTGACACGTACATGGAGGCACTCGGCCTCCTCCAGGGCGCGGCGGACGCCGGTGGTGAGACGGTCGAGGTCGACGGCGCCGCGGAGGTGGAGCGCGAACACGATGTTGTAGGCGGAGCTGTCCGGTTCGATCTGCTGGGCCAGCCAGATGCCGGATTGCCCGCCGGTGACGGGGAGGCCGGAGGTGGGCTTCCGGTCCGACTCGACGTCAAGCATCGTACGAAGTGGCCTTTCCCTGGGGATGCGTGGCGGAGGCGACCCAGGAGACGGCGACGGCGTGGCGAGGTTCCGCCACGCCGTCGGTCGGGTCAGCTCCTGGCTGGTGGCGCGTCAGCTGGTGGGCGGCGTCACTTGACGGCTGCCAGCAGCGGCTCGATCTCCTCGATGGCGTACGGGATCGACAGAACGGTGTTGAAGGAGAACGCGGCGCCGATGTCCGGGTCCTGGTACGGCACGAACAGGTCGCGCTTGTCCTGGTTGACCTTCAGCTTCTTGTAGAGCGGCTCGGCCTTGATGCGGTCGTTGGCCTCGGTGCTGGAGGTCACCCAGACGAGCCGGTCGACGTCGAGGACGTCGAGCTTCTCGGCGCTGAGTTCGGCGACGTTCCAGCCCGGCTTGGCCAGGGTGTCGATCTCCGGCTTGAGCTTGAAGCCGAGCTCGGAGAAGAAGATCGCCTTGGGGTCCGTCTTTGTGAACGCCGAGTACTTGCCGGCCTCGAAGCTGTCGGCGACGGCGAGGGTCTTGGTGGCGAACTCGGGGTGCTTGTCGCGGACGGCCTTGAAGCGGGCGTCGATGTCGGTGATCAGCTTGCCGGCCTCGGCGTCCTTGCCGAGCGCCTTGCCGATCTGGCGGGTCATCAGTTGCCACGGAGCGCCATAGTCGGGGTGCTCCTTGGGCTGGGCGACGACCTTGGTGAACGTGGAGAGGGTGTCGTACTGCTCCTTCTTCATCCCCGAGTACTGGGCGATGACGAGGTCGGGCTTGAGGGCCGCGATCTTCTCGATGTTGTACTCGTCGCGCTCGCCGACGATCTGGGGCCGGGTGGAGCCCCACTTGTCCTTGGTCCAGGGCCACTTGCCGTACGGCGTCTCCTTGAACCAGTCGACCGCGCCGGCGGGCTTGACGCCGAGCGCCAGCACCGCGTCCTGGTCGGAGAGGCCGAGGGTGACGATCGTCTTCGGTTCCTTGTCGATCGTCGTGGAGCCGTACTTGTGCTCGACCGTGACGGGGAACGCGGCGGGCTTGCCGCCCCCGTCGGCCGGTGCCGAGGTGGTTGCGGACGGCGACGCGGACTTCTCGGTCCCGCCGCCGCAGGCGGCGAGGGCGAGTGCCGCCACGGCGAGGACGGCCACACGGGGGGCGGATCTGACGAACCGCGACAGAGCGGGACGTGCACCAGCGGACACGGACGTTCCTTTCGGGGATTCACAGTGCGTGCCACGCCCGCCGGGCGCGAAAGTGCCGCCCGGCGGACAGTGGCGTTGTTGCGCGGGGAGTGAAGCGCGGGTGGGGTTAGCGCGCCGTGCCGACGCCGTCGGCCATCGGGCGCACCTCTTCGGCGGCGACGGCGGGGACGGCCGGGCCCCGGTCGAGGACCGAGGCGAGGATCTCGCCGACCCTGATCGCGGTGTTGGAGAGCAGGGACGACGTGATGCCGTGGGTGTGCTCCGTGCCGCCCTGGAGGTAGATGCCGCACCGCAGTTCGGGGTCGGTGGCGAGCCGGTAGTCCCGTTCGACGCGGACCCGGCCGTGCTCGTCGCGGTGGCAGCGGTCGGCGACCGGACCGAGCAGGCCGAGGGGTTCGGCGGGGTCGTAACCGGTGGCGTAGACGACGACGTCGGCGTCGAGCACGGTCTCCTCGCCGGTGACGAGCGAGGTGACGAAGGCGCGGACCTTGTCCGGGCCGTCCTCGACGCCGGTGAGCCGGGAGATGTTGAGGAAGCGCAGCCGCTCGGTGCCGAGGACCTTCTCCTGGTACGCCTGGCGGTACAGGTCGTCGATGAGGTCGATGTCCACCACGGAGTAGTTGGTGTTGCCGTGATAGTCCATCAGCTTGCGCTTGACGGCGTCGGGAGCGGTGAAGTACTCGTCGACGGCGTCCGGGTCGAAGATCCGGTTGGCGAATGCACTGTCGTCGGCGGGGCTGTAGCCGTAGCGGGAGAAGACGGCGCAGATCTCGGCCTCGGGGAAACGCCGGTGCAGATAGGCCACGTTCTCGGCGGCGCTCTGTCCGGCGCCGACGACGACGAGCCGCTCGGGAGCCGTTCCCTCCAGGCCCTCCACCTTGGCGAGGAGGTCGGAGTTGTGCCAGACGCGGTCGCTGCGCTCGACGCCCTCCGGCATGCGCGGGCGAAGTCCCGTACCGAGGACGAGGTTACGGGCGCGGTGGACGACCACGTCGGAGCCGGAGCGGGCGGTCACGTCGAGGTACTCGACGACGCCGTCGCGCTCGACCGGTTCGACGGAGACGATCTCGTGGCCGTAGGAGACCATGTCGTCGACCTTGGACGCGGCCCATTCGAAGTAGTCGTGGAACTCCACGCGCAGCGGGAACAGGTTCTTGTGGTTGACGAAGTCGATCAGCCGGTTCTTGCTCTGGAGGTAGCAGAGGAAGCTGTACTCGCTGGTCGGGTTGCGCAGTGTCACCAGGTCCTTGAGGAAGGACACCTGCATGGTCGCGTCGTCGATCAGCATGCCGCGGTGCCAGCCGAATCGGGGCTGGCGCTCGAAGAAGTGGGCGGTGACCGCCTCCTCCCTTCCGACGCGTGCGTTGTGCTCGCTGAGCGCTATCGCCATCGCCACATTGGACGGCCCGAAGCCGATGCCTATGAGGTCGTGGACCAGAGGTGCGTCACCAGGCGGAACCTGCGACATGTCACTCCCATCGTGCGGGAAAGAGGCTGAGGGGGACGGGCGTCGGGCGTGCCGGGCCGGCGGCACGCCGAGCGAACTTAGGTAAAGCTAACCTGATCTGACGATGCTGTCGATGGGTCAAAGCGGACATCGCGAAGTTGGATCTTTTCAATGACCGTATAAATCAAGCCAGTTGCGCCCTTAGGTAAGCCTTGCTTTACTTCTGACGGTCAATCGCCTTTCCGAGGAGGAACCCGATGCGGGTCGTCATGTTCGGCTATCAGACCTGGGGCCATCGCACCCTCCAAGCGCTCCTGGACTCCGAACACGACGTGGTGCTCGTCGTGACGCACCCCAAGAGCGAGCACGCCTACGAGAAGATCTGGAGCGACTCCGTCGCGGACCTCGCCACGGAGCACGGCGTCCCGGTCGTCATCCGCAACAGGCCCGACGACGAGGAGCTGTTCGCGCGGCTCAAGGAGGCCGACCCGGACATCATCGTCGCGAACAACTGGCGTACCTGGATCCCGCCGCACATCTACGCCCTGCCGCGCCACGGGACCCTGAACATCCACGACTCGCTGCTGCCCAAGTACGCCGGGTTCTCCCCGCTGATCTGGGCCCTCGTCAACGGCGAGCCGGAAGTCGGCGTCACGGCCCACATGATGGACGAGGTGCTCGACGCCGGCGACATCGTCCAGCAGCGCGCGGTTCCCGTCGGACCGAAGGACACGGCGACCGACCTCTTCCACAAGACCGTCGACCTCATCGCCCCGGTCACGATCGCCGCGCTGGACCAGATCGCCGCGGGTCAGGCGGAGTTCACCCCGCAGGACCGGTCACAGGCCAGCTTCTTCCACAAGCGGGCCGAGGAGGACATCCGTATCGACTGGAACTGGCCGGCCGAGGTCCTGGAGCGGCTGGTCCGCGCCCAGTCCGCGCCCTACCCCAGCGCCTTCACCTTCCACCGGGGCAAGCGCCTCGAAGTCCTCTCCGCCGTGGTCTCCGAGGGCCGTTACGGCGGCACCCCCGGTCGGATCTTCTACCGCGAGGGCGACGGGGTCGTGATCGTCGCCGGGGCCGACGCGCGCACGGGCCGCAACCACGGCCTGGCCGTCACCCGCGTCCGGACGGAGGACGGCCGCGAACTGCCCGCGACCGAGTACTTCACCTCCATGGGCGGCTACCTGACCGACCGTCCCTGACGACCGGGGTGAGCGAGGAGCAGCCGATGGACCGGCCGGTCGTCTCCGGTGTCGCGCACGACCTCTCGGGGGCGACGTTCGCCGTCGTCGGCATCTCCGGCGTGCCGACGGACCGGGCGAAGGTCTTCCGGTCCCTCGCCAACACCGAGCCGACGCTCGGCCCGCCCCCGGGGGCGGGCCCGGCCGCCCCCGCCCTCCCACCGCCCCCACGGACCACGACGTCACCCAGCGTCCTGGAACTGAACGCGTACCTGATGTACGCGGTCGGGCGGGCCGCTCGCCGGAGACTGGCGGAGCGCCTGGAAGCGCGGGGGTTACGCCTGTGGCACCTCACCGTGATGACGCTGCTCGCCGATATCGGTCCGCAGATGAAGACGGTCCTCGCCACCCGGCTCGCCATGAACGCCAGCGACCTGGGGAAGGTCGTCGACGATCTGGCCCGGGTCGGACAGGTGGACTGCGACCGGGACCCCCAGGACCGGCGCCGGGTGGTCGTACGACTCACTCCGGAGGGCGAGGCGTCCCTCCGGAGCCTCACCGCGGACATCGCGTCCACGGACGACGAGATCCTGGCGCCCCTCGACACCGGGGAGCGCGAGCAACTGGCCGGTCTGCTGCGCCGCGTCCACGCGCATCTGGAACCGGCGCCGGCCGACCCGGCCCGCGCGCGCCCCGGATCGGCGACCTGATCAGGGCGGACGGCCCGCGGTCGCCCGCCCTGCGGTCCCCCCGGGACCCCCTGGCACGCATCCTCGAACCGGAATAGGTTAGGCTCACCTAACAAGAGCCGCGATGGCCGATCCCCCCAGGGGCCGGCCCTTCGGGGCTCCGCACATCCCTGCCCGGAGACAAGGATCCACCATGCCTTCTGTGTTCACCCCCCTTCACCGTCGCGTCCTCGCGGCGGGCGCCGCCGCGGTCTCGCTCGGCCTCATGGTGACCGGGTGCGGCTCGGACGAGAAGAAAGACGCCGCGGCAGGGTCGGCGGACAAGGCCGCGGCGGGCGCCTTCCCCGTCACCATCAAGAGCGCCCTCGGCGAGGCCGTCATCAAGGACAAGCCGAAGCGCGTGGTGACCCTCGGTCAGGGCTCCGCGGAGACCGCCATCGCCCTCGGCAACGTCCCGGTCGGCATCGAGAGCTACCCCTGGGGCAGCGACAAGACCGGTTACCTCCCCTGGATCCACGACGCCGTGAAGAAGTCCGGCGCCACGCTGCCCAAGCAGTTCAACGGTGGTGAGGAGCTCGACATCGAGGCCATCACCGAGCTGGAGCCCGACGTCATCCTGGCGCCGTGGTCCGGCATCACGCAGAAGCAGTACGACATCCTGAAGGACATCGCGCCGACCGTCGCCTACCCCGACAAGGCGTGGAGCACGAACTGGGACCAGCAGATCGAGATCGTCGCCAAGGCACTCGGTCAGCCGGAGAAGGCCGCGGAGCTGACGTCGAAGATCGACAAGCAGCTGGCCGACGCCGCCGCCACCCGCCCGAACTACAAGAACGTCACGTTCTCGTACATCTACAACACCGGCCCCGGCACCCTCGGCATCTTCAAGCCCGAGGAGCAGCGCGTGTCCATGGTGTCCAAGCTGGGCCTCAAGGTCGACCCGGTCGTGAACACCTTCAAGGAGACCGACGGCACCGACTCCGCCCTCATCGGCCTGGAGAACGCCAACAAGCTGTCCAAGAGCGACATCGCCTTCACCTTCTACATGGACGACAAGTCCCGCAAGGAGGTCGAGGCCCAGCCGCTGTACGCGGCGATCCCCGCCGTGAAGAAGGGCGCCCTCGTCTACAGCCACGACACGCCGTTCGTCACCGCCTCGTCGATGATCAACCCGCTGACGGTGCCGTACAGCATCGAGCGCTACCTCCCCATGATCGACAAGGCCGTCGCCAAGGCCGGGAAGTAACGACGGATCCACGTGACCACTCTCTCCCGGATCGGCCAGGGCCCCGCCGTCGTACGGCGGGGCCTTGCCCGGCATGTCATGGCCGTCGCCCTGTGCCTGGTCCTGCTCGCCCTGGCGCTCCTCGCCAGCGTGATGTTCGGCAGCATGCCGACGTCCGCGGGTGACGTCCTGCGGGTGATCACCGGTGACATCGACGGCTACACCCGTACCGTCGTCGAGAGCCGCTACCCGCGTACCGCTCTCGGCGTCCTCGCGGGACTCTGCCTCGGTGTCGCCGGCACCCTGATGCAGGGCATCACCCGCAATCCGCTCGCCGAGCCGGGACTTCTCGGCATCAACGCGGGCGCGTCCGCGAGCATCGTCGCCGCGACCGCGTTCCTCGGCGCCGCAGGACAACGGGAGACCATCTGGTGGGCGCTCCTCGGCGCCCTCGTGACCGGCGTCGTCGTCCATGTCGTCGGCACGGCGGGCGGTGGCGGCGGACCCGTCCGCCTGGTCCTCGCCGGCGCGGTGCTCTCCGCCGTCCTCGCCGCCTTCATCCAGGCCGTCGCCCTGTCCAACCCGCGGGTCTTCGACACCTACCGCTACTGGGTGGTGGGCGCGCTCGGGGGGCGCGGGTTCGACGCCTTCTGGGCGGTCCTGCCGTTCGCCACGGCGGGCCTGCTCCTCGCCCTGCTGCTCGCGCCGGGCCTCAACGCCATGGCGATGGGCGACGACAAGGCCGCTTCCCTCGGCATCAGTCCGGCCCGCGTCAAGGGGGCCGGACTCCTCGCCGCGACCCTGCTCGCCGCCGCCGCGACCGCCGCCGTCGGGCCCATCGCCTTCGTCGGCCTGGCCGTCCCGCACGTGGTGCGGGTCCTCGTCGGCGCCGACTTCCGGGCCCAGATCCTGCTCACCTGCCTCGCGGGACCCACGCTGCTGCTCTTCGCCGACGTCATCGGCCGGATCCTGCTGCGCCCGCAGGAGCTGATGGTCGGGGTGGTCACCGCCTTCGTCGGTGCCCCCGTCCTGCTCTTCGCCGTCCGACGTATGAGGGGAGCGGCATGACGACCGCCGACCGGACCGCCGTCCAGGACCGCCTCGGGACGCCGAAGCGGGGGGTACGGCCCCCCGGCCGCGGTGTACTGCGGATCGGTCCCTGGGTCGCCGTCCCCGTGCGCCGCTCCTCCGTGATCGCGGCCGTCGTGACGCTGCTGCTGCTCTGCGGGGCGGCCGTCGCCACCCTGTCGATGGGCAGGCTCGGCATCGACCTGCCCAACCTGCCGTCGGCTCTCGCCGGCGAGGCCACCGGCAAGAACGCCTTCGTCCTCAACAGGCTGCGCGGCCCCCGGCTCACGGTGGCCATCGCCACCGGCGCGGCCTTCGGCCTGTCCGGGGCCCTGTTCCAGTCCGTCACCCGCAATCCGCTGGGCAGTCCCGACGTCATCGGGCTCGGCGCCGGCGCCGGGGCGGGAGCCGCGGCCGCGGCCCTGTTCCTGCCCGACGTCATGCCGGTGGCCCTCGGGGCACTGCTCGGCGCGGTCGTCGCGATGGCGGTCGTGTTCGTCGCCACCGGCACCGGTTTCCGCAGCCCGGGACGGCTCGTGGTGGCCGGAATCGGCGTGGCCGCGATGGCGACGGCGCTGACCCAGTACGTGGTGTACGCCGTGGAGCGCGACAAGGCCAGCGCGCTCACCGCCTACATCAACGGCAGCCTCTCCGCCCGCTCCTGGGACGACGCGGCGACCATCTGGACGGTCCTGCTCGTCAGCCTGCCGTTCGCGGCGCTCCTGGCGCGGCCCCTGAGCGTCGGCGAGATGGGCGACGACCTCTCCACCGGCTTGGGCGCCCGCCCCGGCCGGACCGCGACCCTGGCGGTCGTGCTGTCGATCGTCCTCTCGGCGGGGGCGGTCAGCGTGGCAGGGCCCATCGCGTTCGTCTCCCTGACCGCGCCGCAGATCGCCAAGCGCGTCACCCGCAGCGGCGGCCCGCACCTGGTCATGTCCACCCTGCTCGGAGCACTGCTCCTCGTCCTCGCCGACCTCACGTCGCAGCAGCTGCCGCTCTTCGACGACCTGCCGGTCGGTCTCTACACCATGGCCGTCGGAGGGGCGTACCTCGGGTATCTGCTGCTCCGCGAGTGGAAGCGCCCCGTCTGACCGGGCAACCGGGGCCCGTCGAAAGCCCGTTGGACCGTCGAGGACCACCCGGCTCCGTATACTGAACGCGCACGTTCCATCACGTTCCGCGTACGGAGGGTCCCCTGGTGGGTGGTCGTCCCCAGCTCGCCGACGACGTCCGGCAGTCCGGCGCTCCCACGGGGGCCGGTGTGCGGCCCCCCTGGCACGAACGGGCCAGGAGCGCCGTCCTCAAGAGCCGCTTCGACGCGGAGGTCGTGGCCGAGGCCGAGAGCCTGGCACGGGCGGGGAGGCTGACGCGACCGGATCTGCGGATGCTCCTCCTCGTCACGGACGACCACCCGGCGTGGCTGCCGGCCCGTCGCCTCGCGGTCGCGGGCCTCGACGGCACGCCGGAGGTCCCGCAGCAGGTGCTCACGGCGCACGCGCAGATCGAGTCCTGGCCACCCCTGGCGTACGACGAGTCGGCGGAGCACCTGGAGAACGGGCGCGTGCTGCATACGGCGGCGGTACGGATCGGGCCGGCCGGCGCGCAGGTGACCGGCCCCCCGCGGAGCGCCCCGACGGCGGCGCTGGCCCGCCGGTCCGCCGCCCACGCGCTGCTGCGCCGGCTCGCCGGGGTCGAGGGGCCGACGGAGGAGACCGGGGGCGGCCGGCTCCCCGTGCCGGGCATGGGCGCGGAGGCCTTCGAGTCGCTGCTGCACGCTCGGGTCGCCGCGGGGGAACCCGGCGAGGAGCTGGCGGCCGAGGTCGTCCGCCGCGCGGCAGCGGCCCGGCTGCGGCACCGGGACGTGCAGCTCCTGCTGTTCGGCGCGCGAGGACCCGCCTGGCGGGAACTGCGCCTGTGCGCCCTGCGGGTCGCGGCCCGCATGCAGTCCGCGGCGGCCACGCTGCTGCGCCGGCACGCGGAGGAACGGGGGGCGGAGGCCCGGCACACGGTCGTCCCGTCCGACGGAGGCTTCTCCTGCCGCTGGAGCTGGGACGGCGGCGACGGCACACGCCCGCCGGCCGACGGTTGTACGGTCGACGGCACACGCCCGCCGGCCGACGGCCCTACGGTCGAGGGTGGCGAGCGCACGGCACGTGACCGTCGCCAGGCCGTGCACCTCGGCGCGGTCGCCCTTCTGGCCGCACTCACGGGTCTGCCCGAGCCCGAGGAGGAGCGGGTCCCGGACGACGACGGGGAGCGTCCGACGGCGCGGATCCAGCCCGTGCCGACAGGTCAGGACCCGGTGAAGTACCTGAACAAGTACACCCAGTTGGAGCTGATCTCCAAGCCGGAGTCCACGTTCGCGGCCGCCCCCAGGACCGTCGCGTGCACCTACTCCTGCACGTTGGTGCGGACGGGCTCGGAGGTACGGGTCACCGCCCGCGCGAAGTCGAAGGCGGACGCCCGCCGCGCGGCGGCCTCGGCGCTGATGGCGGAGCTGGTCGCCGTCGACACCGCGCGCACTCCCCCGGCGACCCCGTCGCAGGTGCCGCGGCCGCGGCCCGTGGCCGTGCCTCCGCCCCAGTCCCCGGACCCGGCGCGCGAACCGGCGTCCGTACCCCCGCCGCGATCCGCCTACTCCGGGGAGCCCGCTGCCGCCGAACCGGTGGTCGGCGACGGCGGTGAAGGCGACCGCCGCCCCGCTCCCGTCTCGCGGGTCCCGGTCGCCGATGTCGTCCGGGAGGCCCTCGCGGCCGGATGCGCCGTCACGTTCCTCCCCGACGCGGGCGACGGCGAGGCGGCCGGGCTGCTGCTCCACCGGGCCGACGGGGCGCCGATGCCGGGCGCCGACCTGCCGGCGCCGCTGTCCGTGACGCGCCGCCCGCTGCTCCTCGCCCCGGTGTCCGCGCCCGTGCCGGTCGTGGGGTGGCGGGTCCCGCTGGACCGGGCCGTTCCCGTACTGCTGCGGCGCGACCGGGCCGCCCGGTGGCATCCGACGGCGACGGGGTGGCAAGAGGCGGCCCGCCTCGGGCTGCGGGCCGTCGCCGCGGGGCACGTCCGTCCGGCGCTCTCCCCGGCCGGGGTGGACAAGTGGCGGATGGGGCCGCTGCCGGTCGCCACCGTCGGAGCCCTGGAGGAACTGCCCCTGCGTGCGGCTCCCCACCCCGTCGTGGCGACGGCGCCGGATGCCCGGGACACCGTACCGGCGTTCCTCGACGCCCTCGCCGACACCATGCTCCGGCCCCCGGCCGCGGTCCTCTTCGGTAGCGGCCCGTTCCTCGCCCCGGCCGGCCGCCCGCTCCCCGAGGACGAGGCGGAGCGGGTCCGGCCGTGGCTGGACATGGTCGAGGACCGGCTCGACCCCGGTCCGCCACCCGGGCTCGTCGTCGAGTTCGCCGCACCGTCCGAGGACGACGCCGTCGCCGGTCGCCTGACCGGCCGTCTCCTCGTGGCCGTCGACCCGTCGCGACCGGACCAGGAGGTGCCGGCGGCTTCCCTCGGAGCCGGCCGGAGCGCCGTGGCGGGTGCGGAGCCGTACCACCTGCGTGAGCGGGTACGGAGGCGTCTGGAGCGTTCCGTCCGCCGCTGCGCGGTCCTGTCCGGACTGCTCGCCACGCCCGAACGCCTGGTGGCGGACGCGGCGGGGATCGGGCGGCTCCTGGAGGCCGAGACGGACCTGGCCGCCGAGGGTCTGGTGCTGCGCTGGCCACCCGGACTGCGCGACCTGCTGTCCACCCACACGGTCGTCGGCGCGGAGAGCGGCACCGGGACGGCGGGCGCCGCCCCGACCGGCACCCGCGAAGCCGCCGGCGGAGCCCCCCGGTTCAGTCTTCGGGCGCTGCTCGACTTCCGTTGGCAGCTGGCGCTCGGCGGGGACGCGCTGAGCGAGGCCGAGATGGACGAGCTCGCCGAGGCGGCCCGCCCCCTGGTCCGGGTGCGGGGCCGGTGGGTGCTGCTCGATCCCCTCACGGTCGCGCGCGTCCGCCGCCGGGAGATCGGCCGGCTCGCCGGAATCGACGCGCTCACCGCCGCCCTCACCGGCACCGTGGACGTCGACGGCCGCACGGTGCCGTGCCGGGCGGGCGGGGACCTCGCCGGTGTCGTCGACGTGCTGCGCCGGGGGGAGCACGCGCCCCCGGTCCCCCCGCCCGCCGGCCTCGAAGCCGTACTCCGTGGCTACCAGGAACGGGCGCTGTCCTGGCTCTCGCACACCGGTGGGACCGGATTCGGCGCGGTCCTCGCCGACGACATGGGCCTCGGCAAGACCCTCACCGCCATCGCGTACACCCTGCACCGGTACGAGAGCGGGCATCGCGGCGCGGTCCTCGTGGTGTGCCCGTCGTCGCTGGTCACCAACTGGGAGCGGGAGTACCGCCGGTTCGCGCCGCGACTCGACGTCACCGTCTACCACGGCAGTCGCCGCAGCCTCGAAGCCGCGGGGGCCCGGACCGTCGTCCTCACCACGTACGGTGTCCTGCGCCGTGACACCGAACTGGCCTCCCGCGACTGGGACCTGGTGATCGCCGACGAGGCCCAGCACGCCAAGAACCACACCTCCTCCACCGCCCGCCGTCTGCACGCGCTGACCTCGACCACGCGTCTCGCGCTGACCGGGACCCCCGTGGAGAACAATCTCTCCGAACTGTGGACCCTGCTCGACTGGGTCAACCCGGGCCTCTTCGGCCCCCTCAAAGCCTTCCGGTCCCGGTACGCGGCCGCCGCCGAGCGCGACCCGGACGGTCCGGCGGCGCGCGCCCTCGCGCGGTTGATCGCCCCGTTCCTGCTGCGCCGCAGGAAGACCGACCCCGGGGTCGCCCCCGAACTCCCCGCCAAGGTCGAGACCCGGCGGATCGTCGAACTCACCGCCGAGCAGGTCGCCCTGTACGAGGCCGTCGTCCGCGAGACGATGGAACAGCTCGCCCATTCCCCGTCCCTCGCACGGTCCGGCCTCGTGTTCAAGCTGATCACCGCGCTGAAACAGATCACCAACCACCCCGCCCACTACTGGGGCGAGGACCACCCCGGCCGGTCGCGCGCGGCGGAGTTCACGGCCCGGTCGGCCAAGCTGGAGGCGCTCGACGAACTCGTGGGGACGATCACCGGGCGCGGCGAGGCGGCGCTCGTCTTCACGAGTTACGTCACCATGGGACGGCTGCTCGCCGAGCACCTCACCCACCTGGGCCATCGCCCGCTGTTCCTCCACGGTGGCCTGGACACCCGGCAGCGGCAGGAGCTCGTCGACGCCTTCCAGGCGGGCCGCTCACCGCTGTTCGTGCTCTCGGTCAAGGCGGGTGGCACCGGCCTCACCCTGACCAGGGCCAGCCATGTCGTCCACTTCGACCGCAGCTGGAACGCGGCGGTCGAGGACCAGGCCTCCGACCGTGCGCACCGGATCGGGCAGCGGCGGACCGTCACCGTGCACCGGCTCATCACCCGCGGCACGATCGAGGACCGGATCGATCAACTGCTCACGCACAAGCGGGCCTTGCAGGACACGGTCCTCGGCGCCGGGGACACCGGCCTCGCTCGGCTCAGCGACCGCGAACTCGCCGACCTCGTCAGCCTGGGAGGCCCGGAATGACCCCCCCGACGGCCGAGCCGCTCCCCCACGGTGACACCCCCGGCATCGGTTCCGTACTGGACGGCCTCACCGATCCGCCCCCGTCACCGCTGCCCGACCTGGACGCCCTGCGGGCGCTCGTGGCCGACGCCGCCCACCGCGCGGCCGCGCTGCTGGACACCCGTGGAGGCGCCGACGTCCTCGCGGAGGCGTTCGAGGACGTCGACGACGTCACCGCCGACCTCGCCCGGTTCGTCGCCCGTAGCGGAGACACCCATCTGGAGTCCGCCGCCGAGCGACTCGGCGTATCACCGGGGCGGATGAAGCTCCTGGCCCTGGCGCACCGGTACGGAGGGCGGCCCGCCGTCGCCACGTTCCTCATGCCCCAGCCGGCGGAGCCCGACGTTCTCGGCGCGGCGGAGCACGCCGTCCAACCGCTCCGCCCCTCCCCCACAGCCCCGGTGGAACGGCACCACAACCACCTCACCGACGCGCCCGCCCGGGTCCAGCTGCGGTACGGCCCCGACGGCCTCTGGCACCCGTACGTCGAGCGCTACGACACCTGGCAGCCGGCCGCGGCGCCGCACCCCGACCCCGCCGTGGCGTACCGCGCGGCCCGTACGGCTCTGCGGGCGCCGACCCTGAGGTAGGGCCGGGTGACACCGCCCCCCGCCCCTCGGGGCCCGGTGTCACCGACCGCGCTTCTCGGGGCCCGGTGTCACCGGCCGCGCTCCCACGCCTCGGCGAACATCTCGTGGAGGGGCGCCGGCGGCAGCACCCGTTCGAACGGCGCCTCGATGTGCTGCGCCCACAACGGGCGCACCAGGTGGCTCGCCAGCTTCACGGTCTCCAGCGGCAGGTGCGGGGCCTTCAGCTCGGTCCACGCGCCGGGCAGGAACAGGGACCGGCCGGCCCGCGCGCGCTTGGCCTCGATCACCGCGCCGGTGGTGAGGAGTTCCGACCGGACCTCCGCGTGCCGCTTGGTCGTCCAGCCGTTCCACCGGCGCACGTTCCGGTCGGTGGGCGCCGCGAGCGTCGCCAGCTGGAGGTACAGCGCGGCCGCGTCCGTGCCCACGCCCAGCTCCCGCGCCGCACGCGCGACGAGCTCCGGGCAGGAGTGACGCGGATCCGCCTCGTACGCGCCGTCCGGCACGGCTCCCGAGGCGGCCCGGTGCCTCATCCGGTCGAGGCCGCCGCCGGGAAGGAGCGGCGCGATCCTGTCGAGCTCCTCCGCGAGGTCGGTGACCTCACGGACCCGCCGCCACGCCTCGGGATCGGCGACCTCGGCGGGCCGTAGGAACGCGGCGCCGCCGGGGGCGCACACCACCAGCGGTCCGGAGTCGTACGCGGTGACGGACAGCGGCTCGTCCTCGTCCTTGCGGCGGTCCGTCGCCACGGGCACCGTCGCGGGCCCGAACCGCTCCGCGATCGGCACGGTGGTGTCCTGGATGTGTCCGTCCAGGTCCAGGATCAGTTCCGGACGGGCCAGTTCGGCCCGCAGCCGGTCGTACAGGTCGCTCGCCCCGGCCATCGCGGGATCGCCGACGGGCCGGTCGGTCCACGCCCACACCAGCGCGCTCGCGATCCGTCCCAGCGGGAGGCCCACGGGGGCGCGACGACGCGCGTCGGTGCCGGCCGGCGGCACGGCCCTGACGTCCACCGCCGTGCCGTACGTCCGCGCCGCGAGCTCCCAGCCGGCGGCCGGCACCCTGGTGTCCTCGGCGGCCCCGTAGCCGCCTGCCAGGCGCCGGGCCCAGACCTCGGAGAGTCCCAGGCCGGCCTCCAGCGCGTCGGCCGCCTCGTCGTCCACGGCGGCCCGCACCCCGATCAGCTCCCGCCACACCCCGGCCATCCGCTCCACGGCGGCCTCGACCCCGCCGGGCCGCCACAGCCCGGTCGGGTCGTCGGGCAGGGCCGCGGCCAGGACGGCCCTGCGGCCCGCGGCCCCGAGGCGGGCGCGCACCTCCTCGTAGGACTCGACCGTCGACGCGGTCGCCTTGTACGGCGCCTTGCGGGCGAGGGCACGGTCCTCCTCCCTGCCGGGCCTGCCGACCAGACCGGCGACCACGAGTCGGGCCACCGCCCGGCGTACACCCGTCAGTTCGGCGAAGCGCACGGCCGCCGACTCCGGGAGGGGAACCGGTCCATGGGCGTCGACCGCCGCGAGCAGGGCGCGCAGCCGGGCGGCGTCGTCCCGCTCCACGCGCACGAGCCGGGCCTCGGGGGCCGCAGCCGGGACGGGATCGGCCTCCGTCTCCCGCGCGGCGGGCGCGACGAACCAGCAGGCCGGCCCGCCGTCCCACACCCCTGCGGAGGCGACGGCCGTCCCGCCCTCCCGCAGGGCGTCCAGGGCTTCGGCGTCGGACGTGCCGCCCACCCACCAGCGGCTGCCCTCGCGGGCGAACGGCTGGTCGGCCCAGGTGTCAAGGAGCGCGAGCAGGGCGGCCCGCTCAGGGTCGGGGGTCGGTGCCACCGCCGCCCGCCAGGCGACGGCGTCGATCGCGCCGAGCAGCTGCGACCAGTCGTGCGGCGGCGCGGGCGGTGAGAGGCGGCGCACCTCCTCCGCGATCGTCCCGGTGAGACAGGCGCCGTCGGCGGCCAAGGCGCTCAGCGTCGCCGGCAGGGCCACGTCCCGGGTCCGCCGCCAGGTGTCGCGCCCGCCCGCGGCGACCAGCCCGAACAGGGCGGGCATCAGCTCGGTGTCCGGGGCGGTCCGGCGCGGCGGGGCGGGCGGTGCCTCGGCGAGCAGGGTGACCCGTCGGTGCAGGGCGCGCCGCCGCTCCTCCACCCGGGCCGCTCGGTCGGCCACCGCCACGACGGCCTCGCGGAGGAACGGGTCGGTGATCCCGGGCAGCTCCCGCGCGACGGCCGCGCGCAACGCCTCCTGATCGCGGCCGAGGGCGGCGGCCAGGAGCACCTCGGCGGTCGGAAGTCCCACGGACCGCAGCGCCCGGGAACCGGCCTCGTCACGGGTCCGCAGCAGGTACCAGAAGGCCGGGGGCAGTGCCACGCCGTGGGACACGGTCACCCGCCGGTTCGGCCGGCCCGGGCGGTGCCGGGGCGACCGGTGCCCGTCCAGCTCCCACAGCAGGCTCCCGTCGGCGGTGTACGCGCGGACGCCCGTGCGGGTCTCCGCCTCGGCGAGGACCACGTCCTCCGCGGCGCCCTCCGGCGGCGCCCACAGCCCCCAGGGCTCCTGGCCCTGCCGGTCGATGTCGAAGCGGGCCGTACGCCCGTCGATGCTCTCGACCAGGAAGTGGTCGGGCGCGTTGTCCCGGTACCGGGTGCGGTACAGGATCCGCGTCCCGACCAGGCCGTCCCGGCAGCCCAGCGGGGAGTCGTCAAGGCTCTCGGGCAGCGGCGCCAGTTGCAGGGCCTCGCGGGCGAGGGACATGCCGGTCTCCGACGGCTCCGCCGCCGGATCGGGGTCGGGGGCGCGGCCGGGGAAGTCCGGCAGCGGCGTGGCTCCCCGGCGCTCGCCGGTGACGGGGTCCACGACCTCCCACGGCCTCCGTCCGTAGACGGCGTTGGTCCAGATCCGGGAGCCGTCACCGAGCTGCAGCTCGTCCCCGTCGATCCCCTCCGTGTCGCCGGGGCGCGTCACCCGGCGGCCTCCGTGCCGTCCGCCGCCGTCTGCGGTCTCGAACTGGAAGCCGTAGGCCCCGTCCAGACTGCCGCCGAAGGGCACGAGGCCGCCCAGCTCGGTCGGGGTGAACGGCTCTTCGGGGCGGTCGGCCCAGGCGGCCCTGTCGCAGTAGTACGGGCTCTGCGTAGTGCTCCAGCTCACCAGGAAGGAGCCGCCCACGTAGTGGACGGCGAACATGGTCGCGTCCTCGGGCACCGTGAACCGGCAGGAACCGCGCACCCCGTCGGGGTCGACCGCGACGGCCCGGTCGCGCCCGAACACCGTCAGCACCGGCCAGGTACAGGTCACGCCCTCCACACCGGGCAGTCCGGCCCCACCGGGCAGTCCGGCCCCACCGGGCACCCCGGCGCCCCCAGGCCCCCCGGCCCCGGGCACACCGTCCACACCCGCCACACTGGGCACCTCGGCCCCGGGTACCCCGTCCACACCTGCCGCACCGGCGGCACCGTCCACCCCGGCCGCACCGGCGCCTGCCGGCGCTTCCGGCGCGGCGGAAGGCGTCGGCCCCGCTGACTCCGAGCCGTCCGCTCGTGCACCGTCACCGCCCGCGTCGGCGGCCCCCGCACCACCCGCGTCCGCCCCTCCCCGACCCGCGTCCGGCGTGTCCCCCGCGTCCGCCGCGAACTCCGCGTACACCGACTCCAGGGCCGGCCACTCCAGTTCCTCCGGCAGTCCGGCCGTGAGCGAGCGACGCAGCGCGCCGGCGGCGGAGGCGTCCGCGAGTGCGTCCACGACTCCGTCGAGCGCCGTCACCGTCGGCCGGTCAAGGAGGGTCTCCAGCTCGGCCACGGCCTCCTCGGCCCCCGCCATGCCGCCGCCCCCGACGGTGTCGACGAGCTTGCCGACCCGGTTGGCCACCTCGTGCGCGATGCCCTCGTTGCCCGGGAGCAGCGTCACCGCGCTGCCGGGCTTGCGCCCGCGCGCCCTGAACCCGTCGGGCATCAGACGGGCGTGCACCGTTCCTTCGAGGCGGGCGCCGAAGACCGGGTCGGCCGCGAGTGCGGCGAGGTCCCGCCGGGAGCGCTCGCCCCAGAAACGCATCCGCGTCTCCGGACCGGGGTCGGCGACCGTGACCCCGGCCGCGAGACAGGCGTCGAGGACGTCCGCGTCGAACCCCTGGTAGTAGTGGCGGGTGGTGTGCACGGTCACGGGCTGACCCGCCGCCCGCAGGCGCGGCCCGAGCCGGCCCACCAGGTCGAGGAACTCCGGGGGCAGCGGCTGCCGGCCGACTCCTCCGCCGGACTGCTTCGCGTACTGGTACATGTGGACGAAGTGCCCGACCCAGTGGTGCAGTCCGCCCTCCGGTACCACCCGCCCGGTCTCCATCGCCTCCGTCGCCCCGCAGCCGATCAGCATGCGCAGCCACGCCCCGCCGTCGGTGACACCCTCCGGGAAGACCTCGACGAGCCCGGCCGTGACCTCGTCCGTCGGCGGATGGGCCGTCAGGACCGGCTCGGCGGCGATGAGGAGCGCGTCCGGCACGGACTTCTTCCGGGCCACCGAGACGATCGCGCCGACGACCCGCGCGACCTCGTCCTCGCCGTGCCCCGCGGCCGTGGCGGAGGCCCGCACGCGGCGCACGAGGTCCGCCGGCAGGTCCGCCTTCGAGCCCGCCCACGCGGTCAGGAACGCCCCCAGGGCCGCGTGCGCCTCCGCGGGCTCCAGGGTCTCGGCGAGGAACTTCTGGTGGGCACCGAACTCCTTGGCCGGCATGGCCCCGCCCTTGGCGAACAGCAGCCCGTTGGCCCGGCGGTAGGCGGGGTCGACCGGGAGCCCGTGCTCGGCCTCCGCCGTCCGCGCCGCCACGTACGCCCGGCCGCCCGGCCTGCTCCCGTAACCGATCAACCGGTGGCCCACGGTGTCCCAGAACCACGGCAGGTGCGCCGAGGGCAGCCGCCGTGCCCGCCGCGCCATGGCGTCGACGAACGCGCCGGGCTTGGACCAGGAGCGGTTGAGCTCGGACGTCATGTCCTGGATCAGGTCCCGCGCCGTCGCGGCCGCGTCCGGGTCGTGGGCGGCGACCCAGTCGGCGTACGTCGTCGAGGTGTGCGTACCGTCGGCGGGCAACAGGGATTCGAGCGAGACGATCATGCTCCGGATCGTCGCACGCGCCACTGACACCGTGTCCCGGGAGGTCGCGCTCGACCCCTCGGCCCCGGACTGTTGGGAGCGCTCTCAGAAGGGCGGGGGCTGCGGATATCCTGATCCACACGGACCGCCACGGAACCGACCGGATCCGACAGCCCGACAGCCCGACTCGACGGCCCGACGACCACAGACCGCAGACCGCAGACCGCAGACCGCAGACCGCAGACCGCAGACCGTGCCACACAGCCGAGGAGCGCCCGCCTTGCCCGAGCAGACCACGGGGCCCCGCCCCACGCTGGAAGCCGTCGCCGCTCGCGCCGGCGTGTCCCGCGCCACGGCCTCCCGGGTCGTGAACGGGGGTGCGGGCGTGCGGCCTCCGCTGGTCGAGAAGGTGCGCAGGGCCGTCGACGAGCTCGGCTACGTGCCCAACCACGCCGCTCGCACGCTGGTGACCAGGCGCAACGGCGCCGTGGCGGTGATCATCGCCGAGCCCGAGTTCCGGATCTTCTCCGATCCGTTCTTCGAGCAGCAGGTGCGGGGCATCAGCCGGGAGCTGGCGGCCCATGACACCCAGCTGGTGCTGCTGTGGCTGGAGGGGCCGGGGGACCATGAGCGGATCGCCCGCTACCTCGGCGGCGGGCACGTCGACGGCGCACTGGCCTTCTCGGTGCACAACGACGACGCGTTGCCCGCCGTGATCGACCGGACCCGTATCCCGGTGGTCTTCGGCGGGCGGCCGGATCCCGGCACCCATCCGTCGGTACCCTTCGTCGACTGTGACAACCGCGGCGGTGCGCGCGAGGCGGTACGGCACCTGGTGGGGCTCGGACGGCGGAACATCGCCCACATCTCCGGGCCGCACGACCAGACGTCCGCGCTCGACCGGCTGCACGGCTATCGGGACGTCCTGATCGACGCCGATCCCGCCCTGCTCTGCCGGGGCGACTTCACCGAGGAGAGCGGCGCCCGCGCCATGGCGGAACTGCTCGACCGGAGGCCGGACGTCGACGGGGTGTTCGTCGCCAACGACCTGATGGCCTCGGGTGCGTTGCTGACGCTGCGGGAGCGTGGGGTGCGGGTGCCGGAGGACGTGGCGGTCGTCGGCTTCGACGACATGGACTCGGTGGTCCGCAGGACCGCCCCCGCCCTGACCACCGTGCACCAGGACATCGAGGGCATGGGCCGGCTCATGGTGAAGCTCCTGATGCGGCTGCTCGACGGGACCGGGTCCGCGATCCCGGAGTCCGTGATCACACCGACGTCCCTGGTCCGCCGCGACTCGGCCTGACACCGTCGCGGAGAGCCCGCCCGGAGCGCGTGGGACGGCGGGCCCGGGTGTGACACCCGGGCCCGCCGCCGATTCCGCCGGTTCCTCGCAGCAGGGTCAGTCGTACGGGATGACGACCACGGACCGGTCCGTGCCCGTCTGGAGCCGCGCGTCCCCGTTCCCGATGGCGCTCCAGACCTCGAGGCGGACCGTCCCACCGTTCAGGTTGCCGAGCGTCCCGGTGGCGGACTTGAGACCGCGCCCCTGGGCGTACTCCTCCCAGCCCGTGACCGGGTCGGTGGCGAAGTAGTGGTACGTCTCCGTCCGTTCGAAGGTGCCGTCACCGGTGAGGTCGTAGCTGATCCGGGCCTGCTGCCCGAGTCCGACGGACGTCCCGGCGTCGACCTGGAGGCGGAAGGCGGTGGAACCGCCCGCCTTGAGCGTGCCGTTGACGCCCTTGGCCACGTAGACGAGCGGCCGGTTCGGCGTCCCGTCGTGGTTGCCGCCCTGCGCCGAGGCGACGGTGTCGCTGCCCGCGGTGGCGCCGGTGGCCGTGGTGAGCGTCCCGCCGGTGCGGAGCTGGAAGGTGTTGCCGGTGCCCGGCCCCGGATCGGGGTCGGGTCCGGGGCCACCCGTCCCGGTGCCGGTGGCGGTGGAACGCGCGGGCACGGAGAGGGACTTGCCGTCGGAGAAGGTGACGGTGCGGGCGGTGGAGCCGTGGTTGTGGGCCACGTACGTGCGGGTGGTGCCCTTGGCGAAGACGGCCGAGGTGGGAATGGATCCGGTGACCGTCGCGTCGGGCGCGCCGAGGGTGTCGAGCCCGGTGAGCCAGTGGTAGGTGTGGGCCTTCGACTCGCCCGCCTCCGGGGTGTAACCGGCGTGGCCGGCGTCCCATTTGGCCTTGGCGGCGGCGGGGTCGGCGAAGGACTGGAACTCCCAGAGGATGTCGCGCCATTCGACGGCGGGCCCGCCGTTCTCGCGTTCCATCTCGGCGATGTTGCGCCGGATCGCGTCCTTGTGGCCGCCGAGGTGGAGTGAACCGCCGGTCACAGGAAGGACGTTGATGCCGTGGATCTCCTCGGGGTTGGCGGTCCACCAGGTGGAGTAGGCGGCGCCGCTTCCCCACACCATGCCGGCGGTGTCGTGCGTGAAGGAGCCGGGGAAGACCTGCTGGTCGGCGTCGAACCAGTACTGGGCGATGGCCTCGCCCTCGGTGGTCAGCAGGTAGGTACCGAGGTCGCGGAGCTGGGTGTTGCCGGTGGCCGAGCCCCAGAGGACGAGGGCGGCACTGAGGTTGGTCGACTCGGAGGACGACTCCTGGTTGTTTCCGGCGGCGAAGCCCTGGTGGCCGCTGGCCCAGCTGTGTCCGGCGTAGACGTCGAAGCCCCGGAGGAAGGGGTAGGCGCTGTCGGTGCGGCTGGGGTTGGCGGTGTCGCGGATCAGGATCTTGACCATGGAGCCCCAGGCGGAGTCGGCCGCCCAGGCCGCGTCGTACTGGGCGACGATCGCGGCGGCGTACACGTAGTAGCCGTAGTGGAAGTGGTGGTCGTTGAGCTCGGTGTCGCTGCCGTAGGAGGCGGGATAGCCGGTGAGGGTCTTCCAGGCCGCGTCGTAGGAGAACTCGTTCGCCCCTCCGGCTGTGAACCAGTCCTGGAGGCGGCCCTTGATCTGGCCGAGGAGCTTGTCGCGGAGCGCCGTCTCACCGATCTGGTCGGCGAGCGGCACCAGCTGGGCGAGCTTGCCGAGCGCCTTGCCGGTCCAGTAGGTGTCGGCGGCCCCGGAGAAGGGGTCGGCGGAGTTCGCGACCTCGTTCAGGTAGCCGCGCAGGCGGGCGGTGTCGACGCCGGTGCCGCCCGGCAGTCCGGGCAGGGTCGCGGCGGCCTTCTGGGTGGTGGTGAAGGTGGCCGACTCCCGTACCTTCATGGTGCCGCGGGGCGAGACGTACGTGTACGGGGTGAGCGGGTCGGTGGTGTGCAGCCACTGGTGCCGGTAGAGCGCCTGGAGGGCGCCGCGCTCGGTTCCCTCCTTCGCCTCGGTGGTCAGCGTGTAGGCGGCCCGTACGGTGCCCGCGTCGTAGCTCCAGCTCACGGTGGAGCCGGTGACGAAGCTGTAGGCGTACTTGCGGTAGGTGGCGAGGGCGTCGGTGGAGGGCAGGACGGCGACGGAGAAGTAGTCCTTGCCGCCGAGGCCGGCGGTGATCGTGGAGCCGGAGACGTTCCAGTCGGTGCCGCCGGGCGCGAAGAGGGCGTAGTGGTGGCCCGCGACGGTGATGCCGAGGACGTTGCCCTGGTCGGCGAAGACGGCGGGTGCGGCGGCGGTGGTGATCCTGGCGTCGCCACCGGTGCCCTTGGCGTACACGAAGGGCATGCCGTGGCCGATGGTGGTCCGCAGCGTGCGGGCACCGTCGGACCAGTAGGGGGTCACGGTCCAGTCGGACCAGGCGTCGGCCTTGGTGTCGGGCGAGTTGAGGCCGGTGAGGCCGAGGGTGAGGTCGCGCTTGTGGGCGAACTCGTACTGACGGCCCTCGCCGACGACGGCGGGGGTGGTCGGGTAGCCGATCTCGAGGCCGCCGGCGACGGCCTGGTAGGTGAGCGGATGCCCGTACATCGGGGTGGAGTACGGGTTGTCCCCGTACCGCTGGTAGGCCAGGGACGACCACCAGTCGTTGGTGGGGACCGGTTTGCCCTGGGCGGCGGGGGTGACCTTGGGGGTGACCGGCGCGCCGGTGTTGGTGGTGGGGCCGGAGGTTCCGGCGGGGCGGGTGTCGGAGTAGCTTCCTGCGCCCGTGGGGACGGGGGCGGCGGCCGCGGGGGCGGCGGCGGGGCCGAGTCCCAGGGCGGCGAGGGCGGAGACCAGGACCAGCGCTGCGGCCGGCTTTCTGCGGGGGGCTGGCATGAACGGCACCTCATGTCGTCAGGATGTCGTCAGAGAGCGCTCTCAGATCGCCGGAAACGTAGAACCGTCGAAACACGTGTGTCAAGAGGTTGAACACAGAGAGGAGTTGGCGTCTCTTCTCGTCCGTTACGCCTTCGAGCCTTGACGGATGGACCCCTCCCCAGGCACGCTCCCCCCGCACGCTTGAGAGCGCTCTCAGCGCCTCTCGCTCGTTCCGGAGCCAAGGGAGGCTTCCCATGCCCATCGCCCGAGCCGCCAGCACCACGAGGAGAGCCGTCGTACGCCTGGGGGCCGTCGCGCTCACCGGCGCCCTGCTCGCCGCCTGCGGAGGGACGTCGGACGGCACGTCGGCCGACGGCGCGGGGGGCGAGGTGACCCTCACCGTCGACCTCTTCGGCTCCTTCGGGTACGAGGAGGCCGGTCTGTACGCCGAGTACGAGAAGCTCCACCCGGGTGTCACCATCAAGCAGACGGACACCGAAGACGAGGCCGACTACTGGAAGTCCCTCCAGACCCGGCTCGCCGGCGGGGGCGGCCTCGCGGACGTCCAGGCCATCGAGGTCGGTCGGATCGCCTCCGTCACCCAGCAGCAGGCGGACCGCTTCGAGGACCTGCGGAAGTACGGCGCGGAGGCGCTCAAGGAGCAGTTCGCCCCGGCCAAGTGGGCCGCCGCGACCGGCAAGGGCGGCGAGATCCTCGGGCTCGGCACGGACATCGGCCCCGAGGCCATGTGCTACCGCACCGACCTCTTCGCCAAGGCCGGACTCCCCACCGACCGCGAGGAACTCGCCGGGAAGTGGGCCACCTGGGACGGGTACCTGGCGCTCGGCAAGCAGTACAAGGCGAAGGCACCCGGCAAGAGCGCCTGGCTCGACAGCGTCGGCAGCCTCTACTCGATCATGATCGGGCAGGAGAAGGAGCGGTACTACGACGCGTCCGGGAAGCTGATCTGGGAGGACAACCCCGCCCTGCGCTCCGCCTGGGACCACTCCGTCAAGGCGGCCCAGGACGGGCTGAGCGCCAAGCTCGACCAGTGGTCCCCGCAGTGGAACCAGGCGTTCTCGGCCGGCTCCTTCGCCACCATCCCGTGCCCCGCCTGGATGCTCGGCTACATCAAGGGCCAGACCGGTGAGGCCGGCAGGGGCAAGTGGGACGTCGCCAAGCTTCCCGGCGGCGCCGGCAACTGGGGCGGCTCCTACCTGTCGGTGCCGAAGGCCGCGAAGCACAAGAAGGAGGCGTACGAGCTGGTGAAGTGGCTGACCGCGCCCGAACAGCAGACCAGGCTCTTCGAGAAGCAGGGCAACTTCCCCTCCGCGACCGGCTCGATCGCGAAGGTCGCCGGTGCGAAGGACCCGTTCTTCTCGAACGCCCCGATCGGGCAGATCTTCGGCGAGGCGGCGAAGGCGGCCCCGGTGCAGGTGCTCGGCGTGCACGACCAGAACATCGCGCAGCAGATCACGAACGCGCTCAGCGAGGTCGAGCGGAAGGGGCTCTCGCCGGACAAGGCCTGGTCGAACGCGAAGAAGGGCGTCGAGAACACGATCGGCTGACCGCCGGGGCCGCGCGCCCTTCCGGGGCCGCGCGCCCTTCCGGGGAACGCGGCCTTCCGGGGAGCGCGGACCTGAGGGCCGACGGGCGAGGCGGGGCCTCCCCGGGGCCCCACCACGCCCCGCACGTCCGGCTCCCCCCTCCCCCGCACCGCGCGCCCGGCTCCCCCGCACCGCGCGCCCGGCTCCCCCGCGCCGCGCCACCTCCCCCGTACCCCTCCGAAGGGCCGCACCGTGACCCTCACCGCATCCGAGACCCCGGCGCCGCCGAGGCCGGTCCCGCCGCCCGTGCGGCGGGGATCGGTCCGGCGGGCCTGGCGGACGTTCTCGCCGTACGCCTACCTCGCCCCGTTCTTCACCCTGTTCGCCGCCTTCGGCCTCTTCCCGCTGATCTACACGGCCTTCGTCTCGCTCTACCGGGTGGAGCTCCAGACGCCCGGCACGATGGAGTGGCGCGGCCTCGGCAACTACACCGCGCTCCTCGGCGACGAGTACTTCTGGACCGCGCTGCGCAACACCTTCACCATCGGTGTGCTCTCCACCGTGCCGCAGCTGGTGATGGCCCTCGGACTCGCGCACCTGCTGAACTACCGGATGCGCGGCCGCACCTTCCTGCGGACCGCGGTCCTCCTGCCGTACGCGACCTCGGTGGCCGCCGCCACCCTGGTCTTCGCCCAGCTCTTCGGGCGGGACTTCGGCCTGATCAATTACGCGCTCGGCCTGGTCGGCGTCGACCCCGTCGACTGGCAGAACGGCACGGTCGCCTCGCAGATCGCCGTGTCCACGGTCGTGATCTGGCGCTGGACGGGCTACAACGCGCTGATCTACCTGGCAGGCATGCAGTCCATCCCGAACGAGCTGTACGAGGCCGCCGCGATGGACGGGGCCTCGCGGTGGCGGCAGTTCTTCCACGTCACCCTGCCGGGGCTGCGGCCCACGATCCTGTTCACCGTCATCGTCTCGACGATCGGCGCGACCCAGCTGTTCGGGGAGCCGCTGCTGCTCGAAGGCTCGATCTCGGGCGGCATCTCGCACCAGTACCAGACGCTCGGCCTGTACATGTACGAGCAGGGCTGGGGCTTCTTCCATCTGGGCCGGGCCGCCGCCATCGCCTGGGTGATGTTCCTGCTCATCGTGGTGCTCGTCGGGGTCAACGCCCTGATCGCGCGCCGCCGTTCCCGCAAGGAGGCCGGCCGATGACCGCGCCGATCGCCCCGGCACCGGCCCCCGCGCCGCAGGGCCCCTCCGACCCGCCGACCCGTCCCCCGGCCCCCGTACGCGCGCGCGTGCCCCGACGTGGGGCCTCCCGGGCGGGCCGCACCCTGCACGCCGGTCCGCTCGCGTACGCGATCCTGATCGTCGCCGTGCTCTTCTCGGCCTTCCCGTTCTACTGGACGATCGTCGCCGCGAGCCGTTCCAACGCCGACCTGGCGAAGGTCCCGCCGTCCCTGCTTCCCGGGCCGAACCTGATCCGCAACTTCGAGGCGGTCCTGGAGGAGGCCGACATCGGCAAGGCCCTCCTCAACTCCTTCATCGTCTCCGGCTCGATCACCCTCGGCACCGTCCTGTGCTGCACGCTCGCCGGGTTCGCCTTCGCCAAACTCCGCTTCCGGGGCCGTGGGGCACTCCTCGCGATCACCGTGGGCACCATGATGATCCCGCCGCAGCTGGGCGTGATCCCGCTGTTCATGCTGATCGCCGAGCTCGGCTGGGTGAACCAGCTGCAGGCGGTGATCCTGCCCGGCCTGGTGTCCGCCTTCGGCGTGTTCTTCATGCGCCAGTACCTGATGCAGGCACTGCCGGACGAACTGATCGAGGCCGCCCGGGTCGACGGCGCCTCCACGGCCCGGATCTTCTGGTCGATCGTGGTGCCGATCGCGCGGCCGGGCATGGCCGTGCTCGGTCTGCTCACCTTCATGGCCGCGTGGAACGACTTCTTCTGGCCGGTCGTCGCCCTCACCTCCTCCGAGCCCACCGTCCAGGTCGCCCTGCGTCAGCTCGGCGGCGGATACGTCCACGACCAGTCCGTGATCATGGCGGGCACGCTGCTCGGCACCCTGCCGGTGCTACTGGTCTTCGGCCTGCTCGGCCGGCAGATCGTCGGCGGGATCATGCAGGGCGCCGTGAAGGGCTGACCGGCGCGCCGCCCACCGCGTCCCCGACGAGCCGCCCACCGTATGTCCAAAGACGTCTCACCCCAGGGAGCCCACCCCATGACCGCGCTCGACGCCCGCACCGACACCACGACCGCCCTCCGCTTCCCCGAGACCTTCCGCTGGGGCACCGCCACGGCCGCCTACCAGATCGAGGGGGCCGCGGCGGAGGACGGCCGCACCCCATCCATCTGGGACACCTTCAGCCGTACGCCCGGCAAGGTGCGCAACGGCGACACCGGTGACATCGCCGCCGACCACTACCACCGGGTCGACGAGGACGTCGCGCTGATGCGGCGGCTCGGCGTGACCGACTACCGCTTCTCGGTCGCCTGGCCCCGGGTCCAGCCCACCGGGCGCGGCCCCGCCGTGCGCAAGGGCCTGGACTTCTACCGGCGCCTCACCGACCGGCTCCTGGAGGCCGGCATCCGGCCCGTGGCCACGCTCTACCACTGGGACCTGCCGCAGGAGCTGGAGGACGCGGGCGGCTGGCCGCACCGGGAGACCGCGTACCGGTTCGCGGAGTACGCGGGCGTCATGGCGGACGCGTTGGGCGACCGGGTGGCGACCTGGACCACGCTCAACGAACCCTGGTGCGCGGCCTTCCTCGGCTATGGCAACGGGGTGCACGCGCCGGGCCGCACCAGCGACCTCGCCGCGCTGCGCGCGGCCCACCACCTCAACCTGGCGCACGGACTCGCGGCCCGTGCGCTGCGCGGGGCGCTGCCGGGCTCTTCGGAGGTGTCCCTGACCCTCAACCTCCATGCCGTACGGGCCCTTTCGGACGCTCCCGGGGACGTGGACGCGGCCCGTCGCATCGACGCCGTCGCCAACCGCGTCTTCCTCGACCCCGTCTTCCACGGACGGCTGCCGGAGGACCTGGTCCGCGACACGGCGTCGGTCACGGACTGGTCCTTCGTACGGGACGGCGACCTGGCGACGGCGGCGGCGCCGCTCGACTCCCTCGGCATCAACTACTACTCCCCGGCCGTCGTCGCGGCGGGCACCTCCGAGTCGCCGTCGCCGTGGGCGGGCGCGGAACGGCACGTCCGGTTCGAGCCGGCACCCGGTCCGCGCACCGCCATGGACTGGCCGGTGGACCCCACCGGGCTGCACGAGCTGCTGATCCGGCTGCGGGACGAGCTGCCGGGCGTACCGCTGGTGATCACGGAGAACGGCGCCGCGTACGACGACTACGCCGACCCCTCGGGCCGGGTCAAGGACCCGGAGCGGGTGGCGTACCTCCACGCCCATCTGGCGGCGGTGCACCGTGCCCTCGCGGACGGCGCGGACGTGCGGGGGTACTTCCTGTGGTCGCTCCTGGACAACTTCGAGTGGGCGTACGGCTACAGCAAGCGGTTCGGCATCGTCCACGTGGACTTCGCGACGCAGCGCCGGACGCTGAAGGACAGCGCCCGCTGGTACGCGGAGGTCATCGCGCGGGGAGGCCTCGCGGAGGCCTGAACAGGTCCGCACGACCTGCCGGGTTCGCGGGCGACGGCGCAGGTCGCGAAGGGGGGCGGCCCTGTGACGGGAACCACCGGCGGGTTGCGGTCGTCCTCACGTGCGAAGGGTGCCGGGGCGGGATGGATGACCGTCCGGGTGCCGGGGACGAGCAGGTGTGGAAGGCAAGGGGTATCGGGTGGCGGTCACGCTCGCGGAGGAGATCATGCTGCTGTCCCTGGACGACGAGTCCGGGGCGGCGAAGGAACGGCAGTCCGCCGCGTGGGCCGTGGCCGGCGGCATCCTGCTCGATCTCGTACTGGCCGGGCGCGTCTCGGTGGACGACGGGCGCCTGCGCGTGACGGACGCGGCGCCCACCGGCGTCCCCCTCCTCGACGAGCGGCTGCGCCAGCTCACCGTCTACTGCGGGAAGAAGAGCAGGGCCCCGAAGGTCACGGAGTGGCTGACGAAGGACCACGGCAAGGCGGTGAGGGCCACGGTCGAGAGCCTGCGCGAGCGAGGCCTGGTGCGGGAGGAGCAGCACCGGGTGCTGGGCCTGTTCCCCGTCACCCGCTACCCGGAGGCGGACGGATCCGTCGAGCGCGAACTCAGGGCCAGACTGGGAGCGGTGGTCCTCGAAGGCCCCACGCATCACGCCCGGACCACGGGTCTCCTCGCTCTGATCCACGGTGCCAAGCTGCACCGCCTCGCCTTCCCCGACGTGCCTCGTAAGGAGATCGCGCCACGACTGGAGGAGCTGACCGCCGGAGAGTGGGCGGCGGAGGGGGTGCGCCGGGCGATCCGTGACATGCAGGCCGCCATGGTCGCGGTCACGGCCGCCACGATGGTCACGGTCACCGGCTGACCGCCACACGGGCCGCGACCCGGAGGCCGACGACGGTCGGAGCTTCTCTCCCGAGCAGCGGGTCGACCTCCCCAGGGCTCTCGCCGCCTACACGGCCGGTCCCGCCCCTGTAACGGCCGCGACGACACCGGCAGCCTGCGTGCCGGCAACCTGGTAGCCCTGGCCGGCCTGGCCGTCCGGGCCGACTTGGCGTCCGGGTCGTCCGGGCCGTCCCGGACCGCGACATCCTGACGGCGCCGCCGGAGGAGATCGCGGAGGCCGGGCTCGACGGCGGCGCCATGCTGCTGACACTTCCGCATGGTGGGCGGCGGGTGTCCACCTGCTGGGCGGCGCGGTGGCGCATCTCGCCTCTGCCGCCACATCGCTGCAGGCCAGAGCGGTGAGTGCGGGTCTGCCAGGTGGCGCAATACTGCCGCAACACCATCGGGGGCGGGCCGCCGCTACGTTCCTTGCCATGCCCGCCGAACCCGCCCCCGCCGCCCGTCCCGCCGCCGCCGCCCGCCGTCGGCGGCTGCGTGCGGACCGGGCGCGGCAGCTCGCCGACCTGCTGCGCCACCAGATCCTGGCGGGTGCCTTCCCGGGCGGGGTGCTGCCGCTGGAGGACGTGATCGCGGCCGACCACAGGGCGAGCCGGAACACCGTCCGGCAGGCTCTGGACCTGTTGCGGGGCGAGCGGTTCGTCGAGCGGCAGCCGGGGGTCGGCACGGTGGTGGTGTGCGAGAAGTATCCGCACGCCCTCGACCGCCTCCAGGGGCTCGCCGAGACCCTGCGCGAGCACGGGCGGGTCACCAACGAGGTCAGGACCGTGGGTCCGGTCTCCGCCCCCGGCCCGGTGGCCCACCGGCTCGGACTCCCGGCGCACACGGACGTGCTGTGCGTGGAACGGCTGCGGCGGCTCGACGGGCTGCCGCTCTCCCTCGACCTGTCGTACCTCCCGATGGACATCGGGGGTGAACTCCTCGGCTGCGACCTGGAGAACACCGATGTGTTCCGCCTCCTCGAAGAGCTGACCGGTGGCCCGCTCGGACACGCGGAGATCACCCTGGAGGCCGTCAACGCCGATGCGCACTCCGCCGCCGTCCTCCAGGCGCCCCGCGGGGCCGCCGTCCTGATGCTGGAGCGGTTGACCTGTCTGCCCGACGGGCGCCCGGTGGACCTGGAGTTCATCCGGTTCCGCGGCGACCGCATCACCATGAGCGGCGTCCTGCGCCGCTCCCCCTGAAGCCTCGATCCACCCTCTTCCCCACCTTCCTGGAGACAGCCGTGCCCCTGGTCCCCCAGCGCACCGACGTGCCCGTGACCATCGACGAGTCGAAGTGCATCGACGGATGCACGCTCTGCGTCGACATGTGCCCGCTGGACTCCCTCGCGATCCGGCAGGAGGACGGCAAGGCGTACATGCACGTGGACGAGTGCTGGTACTGCGGTCCGTGCGCCGCCCGCTGCCCCACCGGCGCGGTCACCGTCAACATGCCCTACCTGCTCCGGTGAAAGGCCGAACTCCCATGTCCCGAGCGCGACTTCCGCTGCTCCTCCCGCTGGCCCTGATACTGCCGCTCGCCACCGCGTGCGGTGACGGGTCCGGCGCCGGGGGGCCGTCGGACGGGAAGACGGTCACGGTGACCGTCGGCTACCAGTCGAAGACCATCAACACCGTCACCGCCGGAACCCTGCTGCGTTCCCTCGGCTACTTCGAGGAGGAGCTCGCGGCCCGGGGCCGGAAGGACGGCGTCACGTACCGGGTCGCCTGGCAGGACTACGCGACCGGGGCACCGATCACGGCGCAGATGACGGCGGGGAAGATCGACATCGGATCGATGGGCGACTTCCCGCTGCTGATCAACGCGGCGCGGGGCAAGCAGCTCAAGGAGCCCACCCGGCTCGTCGCGGTGACCGGTTACAACCTGCGCGGCGGTCTCAACACCGTGGTCACCGCGCCCGGTTCGCCACTGCGGTCACTGGCTGACCTCAAGGGCCGCAAGGTGTCGACCAGTGTCGGCTCGGCCGCCGACGGCACGCTCGTACGGGCGCTGCGGCGCGCCGGAATCGACCCCGCCAAGGAGGTCCGCAAGCTCAACCAGCAGCCCAGCGTCGGGGCCTCGGCCCTGGCGGCGGGCAGTGTCGACGCCCTGTCCCAGTTCGTCGCCTGGCCCGGTCTCCTCGCCTACCAGGGCAGGGCCACAGCCCTGTACGACGGGGCCGAGCTGAATCTGGCCACCTTCCACGGGGTCACGGTCCGGGAGGAGTTCGCCGAGCGGCGGCCCGCCGTCCTCGACGCCTTCCTGCGCGCCCAGCGCCGGGCCACGGACCATCTGCGGACCCGGCCGGTCGCCGCGGCGGAGACGGTGGCCGAGGAGACCGGACTGCCCGCCGAGGTGGTCCACCTCTACAACGGCGCGCAGGGCATCGCGACCTTCGATCCGGCGCTCCGCCCGGAGCTGATCGCCGCGCTCAAGGAGGACGTACCGGTCCTGAAGGAGGCCGGTCTGGTGAAGGACGTGGACGTGGACGCCTTCGTCGACGCGGCGCCGCTGCGGCGGGCGGTGCCGGACCTGGCGTACCCGAAGGCGACCGCCGCGAAGCCCGAACTGTGGCTGAGGGGGCACACCTCGACCCGTACCTTCGACAGCCCCGCGCAGCTGCTCAAGGCCGTCAGGGGCGCCTCGGTGCGGGCCGCCTACGTGCCGGACGCGGTGACCGGGACGCCGTGGTTCGCGGACCGGGCCGTGTGGGTCGCGGACGGCTCGCGGTGGCTCGCCTTCATGACCCGGTCCGGGGCGGAACGGTACGTCGCCGGGCACGTCGGCTCCCGGACCGTGGCGTACGCGGACGCCGTGCGGCTCGCCTCATGAGTGCCGCCCGCCGCCTGGTCCGGGGGGCGTCCCCGCTCGCGGCCCTCGGCCTCTGGCAGCTGCTGACCTCGTTCGACGTGAACCTGTGGCTGCGGTTCGAGCAGTTCCCGACGGTCGTCGAGGTCGCCTCCGCCCTCGCCGACCGGGTCGGCACCGAGGCGTACTGGCAGGACCTCGGTCACAGCCTGCGGCGGATCGCGGTCGGCTTCCTCCTCGCCGCCGTCCTCGGTGTGGCGGCCGGGACGGCCGTCGCCCGGTCCCGGTGGGCCTCCGACCTCCTGGACCCGCTGGTGGAGGTGGCGCGCCCGATCCCCGCCATCGCCCTGGTGCCGGTCGCGATCCTGCTGCTGCCCACCAACGAGCAGGGCATCGTCTTCATCACCTGCGCGGCGGCCCTCTTCCCGGTGCTCGTGTCGACCCGGCACGCCGTGCGCGCCCTGGACCCGGTGTGGGAGGAGGCCGTCCTCACCCTCGGCGGGGGCCGGGTGCGCGTCCTGTTCTCAGTGGTGCTGCCGGGCGCCCTGCCGGGCATCTTCGGCGGCCTCTCCGTGGGCATCGGCGTCGCGTGGATCTGTGTGATCTCGGCGGAGATGATCTCCGGCGAGTACGGGGTGGGCTACCGCACCTGGCAGGACTACACGGTCGTCGACTACCCGGGGGTCTTCGTCGGCATGGCCACCATCGGCGTCCTGGGCCGGCTCACCTCCACCGCCGTCGAGTCGCTCGGCCGCCGGGTCACCGCGTGGCTGCCGAGCCCGGTCGAGCGGGGCGCGCCCGGACCCACACGCGCGGTGAGCCGCCCCACGACTCCCCCTCCGGCCCCCTCCCCCGCCCCCGTACCCCTGCCAGAGAAGGAGCCGGTGCCATGAGGACCGTGAACCGATCCACCGTGGCCGGAGGCGCGGCAGGAGACCCAGCCGCCGTGGCCGCGGACCCGTCCGGCGGGGTCTCGGGCCCGTCCACCGTCATCGCGGACCCATCCACCGTGGCCGCGGACCCGTCCGGCGGGGTCGCGGGCCCGTCCACCGTCATCGCGGACCCGTCCACCGTGGCCGCGGACCCGTCCGGCGGCGCCGCAGGACCGTCCGCCCTGTCCGGGGATCCGGCAGTCGACGGGGCCGCCGGGCCCGCCGTTCCCGTCGGCGCGGATCTGGCCCTGCACGGTGTGCGGCTGGGCCACCGTGACGGGGTCGCCGTGCCAGGACCCGTCGGGCTGCGGATCGCGCCCGGCGAGCTGCTGACCGTCGTCGGGCCCTCCGGCTGCGGCAAGACCACCCTGCTGCGCACCCTCGCCGGGCTGCTGCCCCCGCTGCAGGGGCAGGTCACCCAGGACGGGGTGCCGGTGAGGGGTCCCGGCGCAGACCGGGCCGTGGTCTTCCAGCACGACGCCCTGCTCCCCTGGCGGTCGGTCCTTGCCAACGTGGAACTGCCGCTGGCGATCCGCCGGGTCCCCCGGGCGGAGCGGCGCCGCTCCGCCCGGGAGTGGCTGGACCGGGTCGGTCTCGGCGGACACGCTCACAAGCTGCCGCACCAGCTGTCCGGCGGGCAGCGGCAGCGGGTGCAGCTGGCCCGGGCCCTCGCCGGGCGGCCGCGCGCGGTCCTGATGGACGAGCCGTTCGGCGCGCTCGACGCCCACACCCGGGCCGGGATGCAGGACCTCCTCGTGGAGATCCTGCGCGGCACCGGCGCGACCGTCGTCTTCGTCACGCACGACGTGGACGAGGCGCTCCATCTCGGCGACAGGATCGTCCTGTTCGCGTCCGGTGAGGTCCTGGACGTACCGCACCCGCGCGTACGGGAGGCCCGGGACGCGCCGGCCACGACCGCGCTGCGCCGCCGCGTCCTCGACTCCCTCTGACTCCCTCCGGGGAGTCCGCCGCCGGACACCCCGAAGCCGAACGCTCCGAAAGGTTCCCCCGTGGACACCCTCCTGACCGTGCCCGATCCCGCCGACGCGACCGAACTCTCCTGCGACGTGCTCGTCATCGGCGGCGGCACCGCCGGCACCATGGCCGCGCTGACCGCCGCCGAACGCGGGGCGAGCGTCCTGCTCCTGGAGAAGGCGCACGTCAGGCACTCCGGCGCGCTGGCCATGGGCATGGACGGCGTCAACAACGCGGTCGTGCCGGGCCGCGCCGAACCCGACGACTACGTCGCCGAGATCACCCGCGCCAACGACGGCCTGGTGGACCAGTCGACGGTCCGGCAGACGGCGACCCGCGGCTTCGGCATGGTCCAGCGCCTGGAGTCGTACGGAGTGAAGTTCGAGAAGGACGAGCACGGGGAGTACGCGGTCCGCCAGGTCCACCGGTCCGGTTCGTACGTGCTCCCCATGCCCGAGGGCAAGGACGTGAAGAAGGTCCTGTACCGGCAGTTGCGCCGGCGGGAGATGCGGGAGCGGATCCGGATCGAGAACCGGGTCATGCCGGTCCGGATCCTCACCCGTCCGGAGGACGGCCGGGCGGTCGGCGCGGCCGGCTTCCACACCCGTACCGGCGCCTTCGTCGTCGTCAGGGCGGGCGCGGTGATCCTGGCCACCGGTCCCTGCGGGCGCCTGGGCCTGCCCGCCTCCGGCTACCTGTACGGGACGTACGAGAACCCGACGAACGCGGGCGACGGCTACGCGATGGCCTACCACGCGGGGGCGGCGCTCACCGGCATCGAGTGCTTCCAGATCAACCCGCTGATCAAGGACTACAACGGCCCGGCCTGCGCGTACGTCGCCAATCCGTTCGGCGGCTACCAGGTGAACCGGCACGGCGAGCGGTTCGTGGAGTCGGACTACTGGTCGGGGCAGATGATGGCCGAGTTCGCGGCCGAGCTCGCTTCGGACCGGGCCCCGGTCTATCTCAAGCTGAGCCACCTCCCCGAGGAGACCGTCGGCGCCGTCGAGTCGATCCTGCACACGACGGAGCGGCCGACCAGGGGCACCTTCCACGAGGGCCGGGGGCACGACTACCGGACCCATGACATCGAGATGCACATCTCCGAGATCGGCCTGTGCGGCGGGCATTCCGCCTCGGGGGTACGCGTGGACTCCCACGCGCGGACGACGGTGCCCCGGCTGTACGCGGCCGGCGACCTGGCCTCCGTACCGCACAACTACATGATCGGCGCGTTCGTCTTCGGTGACCTCGCGGGTGAGGACGCGTCCCAGTACCGCGCGTACGAAGGGGAGTTGGACGCCGAGCAGATCCGGTCGGCCCATGAACTCGTCTACCGGCCGCTGCGGCACCCCGAGGGCCCGCCGCAGCAGCAGGTCGAGTACAAGCTGCGGCGGTTCGTTAACGACTACGTCGCACCGCCGAAGACGGGCGCGAAGCTCTCCCTGGCCGTCGAGGCCTTCACCCGGATGTCGGAGGAGATCGCCGGGATGGGGGCGCGCACGGCGCACGAGCTGATGCGGTGCGCGGAGGTGTCGTTCATCCGGGACTGCGCCGAGATGGCGGCGCGGGCCTCGCTCGCCCGGACGGAGTCGCGCTGGGGCCTCTACCACGAGCGGCTCGACCACCCGGAGCGGGACGACACGGGCTGGCTGCACCACCTCGATCTGCGCAAGTCGCCCTCCGGGGCGATGGAGTTCACGGCGCGGCCGGTCGAGCCGTACGTGGTGCCGGTGCCGGAGTTCGCACCGCGGGACGGGCCGGAGCGGCACCTCGGGGAGGTGACGCTGGTGCCGGTCGCCACGGCCGGTCCCCGGGAGTGGGCACCCGCGGCGCGTCCGGGTACGGATCGGGCGGGTCCGGTCGACTCCCCGGCGGTCGCGGCGCCGCACCCCCGGCTGCTGCGGCTGCTCTCGCTCGTCGAGGAGTCCCCCGGCCTGGACGCGCTCGCCCCCTATCTGGACGACGCCGATCCGTCGGTACGGGCCGCCGCCGCCACGGCCGTCGGCGAGATCGCGCCCGCCGGCGCGGGCCCGGTGCTCGCCGAGCGGCTGCGGGACGAGGCGCCCCGGGTCAGGGCCGCCGCCTCGGCCGCGCTGCGCGAGCTGGTGGAGGTGCTGCCCGCCGAGCCGGTGCTCGGGAAGGGGCTGCGGGAGGCGCTCGCCGTGCCGGACGCGACCGTACGGTCCGCCGCCCTCGACGTCCTGCGGGCGCTGCGGCTCGGGGACGCCTCCGTGTACGCGGGGGCGCTCGGGGACGAGGTCGTGGAGGTACGGGTCCAGGCGGTGCGGGCCCTGGTCTCGGTGGACGCGGTCGCGGAGCTGTCGGCGGCCGCGTCCGATCCGGCCCGGGAGGTACGGGTCGCGGTGGCGCGCGGTCTGGCGGCCGTGCGGAACCGGGCACCGGGACCGCTCGGTCCGCTGCTCGACGACCCCGACCCGCTGGTGCGCGGCGCGGCCCTCGGGGCCCTGGCCGGCACGGGCTGCCCGCCCGGGTACGCGGCGAGGGCCGGGGCGGCGCTGCGCGATCCCGCCTGGCAGGTCAGGTCGGGCGCCGCGACCGCGCTCCGGGCCGCCTCCGCGGCGGTGGCGGTCCCCGCCCTCGCCGGGGCGCTCGCCGACCCGAACCCGGACGTGCGCAAGGCGGCCGTCCTCTCGCTCCTCGACCATCGCGCCGACCCCTCGGCGCGCACCGCGCTCGCGGGGGCGGCCGACGACGCCGACGCGGACGTCCGCGCCTACGCGGCGCGCGCCGCGCGGGGGCTCGTGGGTGTGTCCTCGCAGGTCCGTACGGTGCCCCCGGGCGGGTGATCTTCGGCGGCACCTGGGTGAACGCACGCATGCGCGGCGGTGGAACGGGGAAGGGGCGCACGGCGCACGCAGCGCGCAGGACGACGAGGAGGTGGTGCCGGTGTCGGGGCCGACGACCGGAGAGGAGGTGGGAGCACCGTGCTGGCTGAGTCTCAACGCACACGATCTGGACGCGGCGGAGCGCTTCTACGGGGCCGTGCTGGGCTGGACGTTCCGGCGGGGGCACGGGGAGCGGGAGTACGCGGTCGGTGAGCTGGGCGAGGTGCCTGTGGCCGGGATCGCGGCCGTCGCCGCCGAGCTCTCCGTACCGGTGTCCTGGACGGCGTTCTTCGCCGTGGACGACGCCGACACGGCCGTGGCGCGGATCCGGGAGCGCGGCGGCACCGTCGGCGTGGGTCCGGTCGCCTACCCGCCCGAGGGGCGTGCGGCGCTGGCGACCGACCGGGAGGGAGCGGCGTTCGGCGTGTGGCAGGGGCGGACGGAGTCCCACTGGCACATCGGCGAGCACTCGGCGCCCGCCTGGCTGGAGCTGCACACGCGGGACGCCTTCGACGCGGCCGTCTTCTACGGCGAGGTGCTCCGCTGGGCGGACGAGGGGCCGGGGCGCTTCGAGGTGTCGTACGAGCAGGACAAGGTGGTGCTGCGGCGCGACGGCGAGGCCCTCGCCCGGCTGAACAGCGGTCCGGTCGAGTCGGGATCGCCCCGGCCGCAGCTGCGGCCGCGCTGGCTGGTGCGGTTCCGGGTGCCGGACCCCGAGGCGGCGACGGCCGCGGTCCTCGCCCACGGCGGGACCGTGGTGCCGGGTGACGACTGGGGCGGGGTGCTCGGTCCCGAGGAGGCCGAGGCGCGCCGTGTGGTGGTGGTGCGGGACCCGGACGGGGCGCTCTTCACGCTGGAGGCGGCCGAGGACGTCAAGGTCTGAGCGTGGGCCGGTGCGGGCCCGGGTGCGTCTCCCCGGGCCCGCACCGGCCGACGCTCGGACGGTGTCCGACCGGTCTCCGGTCAGGCCGCCGCCCCGGAGGGGGTGCGCGGCACGGCGTCCGGTTCCCCGTCCGCCCGGTCGTCCGAGGGCGTGGCCGGGGCCCTGGTGGGGATGAGGACGGCGGCGAGCAGGCCGACCCCGCAGCCGATGAGCATGGCGACGCGGAAGCCGTTCTCGGACGGCAGGGCGCGGCCGCCCGGGGTCGTGGTCATCCGGGCGAGGACGACACCGAGGAGGGCGAGCGGCGCCTCGACGCCGACCGCGACGCGAACGTCGCGGGTCTCGACCGGGTCATGGAGCACTGGTCACCGCAGGACGTGGCCCGCTTCGCGGCCTACCTCGAACGCGTCAACCGGGACATCGAGCGCCTGGAGGGGCGCCCCTGGCCGCGCCCCTGAGGTGCCCCGCCCCCTCCGCATTCGCATCGTCAGAACTCTTTACGCGCCGGGCGGGCGGCGATACGTTCCCGCCCACGCAAGAGGTTTCAGCAAGTTTCCGACAGCGTTTCCAGAGGGCTTCGACTCCCGTCCGGGGCAGAGCTCTGCCCCGGGGACGCGCGGTCCTGCCTGGAGATGCCGATGACCACCGCCCACGGGCCGATACGTCCGCGAGGACTGACATCCACTCAGAGACGGCTGGCCCTGCGGCCGTTGTCCGCCCTGGCGGTCGCCGCCGGGCTCCTCGGCCTGGTGGCCGCGCCGCCCGGCGAGACCTCCCCCCGCACCGCCCCGGCCGCGGCCGCCGCCGAGAACACCGCCACGGTCTTCTACTGGACCAAGACGAAGAACTGGGTCTCCTACCGACTGCATTACGCCCCTGACGGCGGTTCCTGGACCACGGTCCCGGGCGTCGCCATGGAGGCCGCCTGTACGGACTGGGTCAAGAAGACCGTCGCCCTGGGCGCGGCCACCGGCCTCCAGGCCACCTTCACCGACGGCAGCGGCACCTGGGACAACAACGGCGGCAGGAACTACGCCCTGGGCACCGGCTCCCTCACCGTCAGGGACGGGGTCGTCGCCCACTCCGACCCCTGCGCGGGCACCACCCCCACGCCCGCCCCCTCCGCCAGGGCGACGGTGTACTACTCCACCGAGGCGCTCGGCTGGTCGACCGTCAACGTCCACTACCAGCCCGCGGGCGGCGCCTGGACGGCCGTGCCCGGCGCGGGCATGCGGGCCGCCTGCGCCGGCTGGTGGAAGCGCGAGATCGACCTCGGGACGGCCGCCTCCCTCAAGGCCGCCTTCAACAACGGCAACGGCGTCTGGGACAACAACGGGGGCGCCGACTACACCCTCGGGGCGGGCACGAGCACCGTACGGAACAACGTGGTGACGGCGAACGCGACCGATCCGTGCGCCGCCGCGACCCCCGACACCCAGGCGCCGACCGCGCCCGGCCGGCCGACCGCCGCCGCCGACGGCGTCTCGGTGCTGCTCACCTGGGCTCCCGCCACCGACGACAGGGGCGTGACGAAGTACCAGATCACCCGGGTCGGCGGCACTGGCGGCACGGTCGTGACCGACGTCGGTTCGACCGTGTTCTCCGACACGGGCCTCGCCGAACGGACCGCGTACACCTACACGGTGAAGGCCGTGGACGCCGCGGGCAACGTCTCCGCCGCCTCGGCGCCCGCGACCGCCACCACCGGGGACAGGCCGGCGAACCCGGGCACCGGCAGGCCCCTCGGCACCGACCCGCGCAAGGACCCGATCTACTTCGTCCTCACCGCACGCTTCAACGACGGGGAGCCGTCGAACAACCGGGGCGGCAGCCAGCACGTCACGTCGGGCAACGCGGCCCACGACGACCCCATGTTCCGGGGCGACTTCAAGGGCCTCATCCAGAAGCTCGACTACGTCAAGGGCCTCGGGTTCTCGGCGATCTGGGTCACACCCGTGGTCCTCAACCGGTCCGACTACGACCACCACGGCTACCACGGCTGGGACTTCTACAAGGTCGACCCCCGTCTGGAGTCGGCCGGCGCCTCCTACCAGGACCTGATCGACGCGGCCCACGCCAAGGGCATGAAGATCTACCAGGACGTCGTCTACAACCACTCCTCCCGCTGGGGCGCCAAAGGCCTGTTCACGCCCACCGTGTACGGCGTCCGGGACAGCCAGTGGAGCTGGTACTACGACGAGAGGCAGCCCGGCTTCGAGTACGACGGCCTGACGGTCGACGCGAAGTCCGGGAAGTCGTACTACAACGGTGACCTGTGGTCGACGGCCGAACCCACCGGCAACACCTGCCTCAACTGGGGCAAGCCGACGGGAGGCAGGAGCGCCGAGGGTTACACCGTCTACAACTGCCAGTGGCCGAGCCCGACGTCCGGGATGTTCCCCAGGTCGCTCTTCCACCAGTGCTGGATCGGCAACTGGGAGGGTGAGGACTCCCGTTCCTGCTGGCTGCACGAGGACCTGGCCGACTTCGACACCGAGAAGCCGGCCGTGCAGAACTACCTGATCGGCGCCTACAACAAGTACATCGACATGGGCGTCGACGGCTTCCGCGTCGACACGGCCGTACACATCCCGCGGACCACCTGGAACCGCCGCTTCCTCCCCGCGATCCAGGAACGGGTGACGCAGCGGCACGGCGCCGAGGCCGCGAGGAACTTCTTCGTCTTCGGCGAGGTCGCCGCCTTCGTCAACGACAAGTGGAACCGCGGCTCGGTGAACCACTCGGCGCAGTTCTTCACCTGGAAGGAGCGCAGGGAGTACGACGCCGACGACACCAAGGCCGCCCTGGAGATGTACGACTACGAGCAGCAGCAGGGGACTGGCAGCCAGCCCACCTCCACCAACGCCTTCCTGGACGGCAACAGCTACCACACGCCCGACCGCAGCCGCTTCTCCGGCATGAACGTCATCGACATGCGCATGCACATGAACTTCGGCGGCGCGTCCAACGCCTTCCACAACGGCAAGGACTCGGACGACAGTTACCACGACGCCACGTACAACGTCGTCTACGTCGACAGCCACGACTACGGCCCCAACAAGTCGAGCGAGCGGTACACGGGCGGCACCGAAGCCTGGGCCGAGAACATGTCCCTGATGTGGACCTTCCGCGGCATCCCGACGCTGTACTACGGCTCCGAGATCGAGTTCCAGAAGGGGAGGAGGATCGACTGCGGGCCGTCCTGCCCGCTCGCCACGACCGGTCGCGCGTACTTCGGCGAGCACGTCGCCGGCTCGGTCACGGCCTCCGACTTCTCCCAGGTCTCCTCGGCGTCCGGAACCGTCGCCGTCACTCTCCAGCAGCCCCTGGTGAAGCACGTCCAGCGGCTCAACCAGATCCGCCGCGCGATCCCCGCGCTCCAGACGGGCCAGTACTCCACCGAGGGCGTCTCGGGCGGCATGGCGTTCAAGCGCCGCTACACCAGCGGCTCGACGGACAGCTTCGCCCTCGTCACGATCTCGGGCGGCGCCACCTACACGGGCATCCCGAACGGCACGTACACCGACGCCGTCACCGGCGACGTGCGGACCGTGACCACCGGCACCCTCTCGGTCGCCGCCCCCGGCAAGGGCAACCTGCGGGCGTACGTCCTGAACGGCCCCGGCAAGATCGGCGCCGCTGGTCCGTACCTGAAGTAGCCGGATGAAAAGGGGCGGGGAGGACGAAACCCTGCCCCTTCCGGCACCCTTCGGTCAACAGTGCGTAACGCGAACAGGCTTCTCGGGCAGAAGTCTTCCCTCCGCCGCACGAGTCTGGGATCTTGCGTCCACCCCACACATCACAGGGCCCGGCCGGCGCCACCCGCGCCACCGGGTCATCGGAGGACGCATTGTTTTCCCTCATATCCAGCCGGTTGAGAGCGTCGGCCATCGCCGTCGCCGCCCTCGGTACGACCGTGGCGCTCGCCGCCCCCGCCGGATTCGCCCAGGCAGCACCGTCGGACACCGCGCCCGTCGCGGCCCGTTCGGCGGGGGCGACGACGGCCACCACCTCCGCGGCGGCACCGGCGGCCTGGGCCGCGGGCACCCGCGCGTACCTGGTGATCACGGCGCCCGGAGGCACGTCGGCCGTCAGCGGCGCCGTCGCGAGCAGCGGCGGTTCGGTCTTCGCGACCTATGACGCGATCGGCGTGATCGTGGCGCACTCGGCGTCCGCGTCGTTCGCCTCGGCGATGCGCGCGGTCGGCGGCGTCCAGCAGGTCGGGGCGACCCGTACGTCCGACGTCCCCGCCGACGCGTACAACCCGGCGCTCCCCGCGAACCCGTCGCAGTCGACGACCACGCTGACGGAGTCGAACCGCTGGGACATGACCCAGATCAAGGCCGACCAGGCCTGGGCGGTCACCACCGGTTCGGCGTCGGTGAAGGTCGGCGTCCTCGACACCGGCGTGGACGACCGGCACCAGGACATCGCGCCCAACTTCAACGCCGCCGACTCGGCCTCCTGCGCCTACGGCAAGGCGGACACGCGCGCGGGTGCCTGGCGGGACGTCGGCACCCACGGCACGCACGTCGCGGGCACGATCGCCGCCGCCAAGAACGGCAAGGGCGTCATCGGCGTCGCGCCGGCCGTGAAGATCTCCTCCGTCCGCATCGCGGAGCCGACCAGCAGCCTGTTCTTCGCGGAGAACACGATCTGCGGCTTCATGTGGGCCGGTGACCACGGTTTCAAGGTCACCAACAACAGCTACTACACGGACCCGTGGCAGTTCAACTGCCCGGACAACGTGGACCAGGCCGCCATCATCGAGGGTGTCCGCCGGGCCCAGGAGTACGCCGAGGGCAGGGGTTCGCTCCAGGTGGCCGCCGCGGGCAACTCCAACTACGACCTGGCGAACAAGACGACCGACTCCGAGAGCCCCAACGACTCGACCCCGGTCACCCGCACGATCACCAACGCCTGCATCGACATCCCGACGGAGCTTCCCGGCGTCGTGACGGTGGCCGCACAGGGCAACGGCGGCGCCAAGGCCTCGTACTCGAACTTCGGCAACGGCGTGATCGACATCGCCGCCCCCGGCGGCGACGGCGCCTCCGGTGTCTACTCGACGCTCCCCGGCGGCAAGTACGGCAACATGAACGGCACGTCGATGGCCTCCCCGCACGTGGCCGGCGTCGCGGCGCTGATCGCGAGCGTCAACCCGGCGTTCACCCCGGCGCAGATCCGCGACCAACTGGGCGTCCAGGCCACGGACCGCGCGTGCCCCTCGGACACCCGCTGCAAGGGCACCACCACCAAGAACGGCTTCTTCGGTGAGGGCGCGGTCGACGCCCTGAAGGCCGTCGGCGGCACGACCCCGCCGCCCGGCGCGTACTTCGAGAACCTGACCGACGTGGCCATCGCCGACAACGCCACGGCCGAGAGCCCCATCACGGTCAGCGGCGTGACGGGCAACGCCCCCGCCACGCTCAAGGTGGGCGTGGACATCAAGCACACCTACATCGGTGACCTGAAGGTCGATCTGGTGGCACCGGACGGCTCCGTGTACACGGTGCACAACCGGACCGGCAGCGGCACGGACAACATCGTCCAGACGTTCACGGTCAACGCCTCCGCGGAGGTGGCGAACGGTGTCTGGAAGCTCCGCGTGAACGACAACGCGAGCCAGGACACGGGCACGATCGCCGCCTGGAACCTGACTTTCTGACACGCAAGTCCCGCCTTCACGCGACCCTTTGACGGGGCCGGAGCCGACTGGGCTCGGGCCCCGTTCGCGTACGCCGGGAGAAAAAAGTCCGTACTGGGGGGTAGGCCTGCCCGCACCCCTTGCTATACGTTCCGTCTAACAAGCTTGCTAGACACGACGTCTAACAAGCTGCCGAGCCGATCGCGCGACCCGAGGAGCCGCACCATGGCAAGCAGCACCGTTCGCCCGGACCATCACGACGAGGACGTCGCGGGGCGGTTGCTCCGGTCGGCCGCCAAACTGTCCTACGACCCCGCCGTCGAGGTCGACTGGGACACCCCCCTCGACAAGGACTTCCACGGCCAGAGCCCCGAGTGGAACTCCCTCTACGGCACCGCGTACTGGAACGAGATGACCGAGGAGCAGCGCAAGGAGCTGACCCGGCAGGAGTCCGCCTCGGTCGCCAGCACCGGCATCTGGTTCGAGATGATCCTCCAGCAGATGGTGCTCCGCGACATCTACCGCATGGACCACACCGACCCCCGGTTCCAGTGGGCCCTGACCGAGATCGCCGACGAGTGCCGGCACTCCATCATGTTCGCCCGGGGCTCGCAGAAGCTCGGCGCGCCCCCGTACCGGCCCAGGCGGGCCGTCATGGAGCTCGGGCGCTTCATGAAGACCGTCGGCTTCGGCGAGGCCGCGTACGCCGGCATCCTCGTCGCCGAGGAGGTCCTCGACGTCATGCAGCGCGACTGGATGCGCGACGAGCGGGTCGTCCCCTTCGTCCGCACCATCAACAACATCCATGTCGTCGAGGAATCCCGGCACATGAAGTTCGCCCGGGACGAGACGCGCCGCCACCTCGCACGCGCGAGCAGGCCTCGCCGTCACTTCCAGGCCCTCGTGGTCGCCGTCGCCGCGTACTACATCATCACCAGCCTGGTGAACCCCGAGGTGTACGTGCGGGCCGGCCTCGACCCCGAGCGCGCCCGCCGTGAGGCCGCCGCCAACGAGCACTACAAGGCGCAGCTGCGCGCCAGTTGCTCCGGACTCATGGAGTTCCTCTCCGACGTCGGGATGCTGACCAGGCCCGCGCTCTTCTTCTACCAGCGCGCCCACCTCGTCTGACCCCTCCGAGCCGAGCAGAGCAGAGCCGACGACATGACCTACGCGATCACCCAGACCTGCTGCAACGACGCCACCTGCGTCGCCGTCTGCCCGGTCAACTGCATCCATCCGGCGCCCGGGGAGGCTGACTTCGGGACGACGGAGATGCTGTACATCGACCCCGAGACCTGCATCGACTGCGGCGCCTGCGCCGACGCCTGCCCCGTCGACGCGATCTTCCCGGCGGACCGTCTCAGCGCACGGCTGCGGGAGTACGAGGCGATCAACGCGGAGTACTACGCGGACCGTACGCCCGCGCCCGCCACGGCCTCGCCCACCTTCCACGCCTGGGGCGCCCCCTCGTTCCACCGCTCGTTGCCCTCCGACTTCGCGCCGCTGCGGATCGCGGTCGTAGGCACGGGACCCGCGGGCATGTACGCCGCCGAGGACCTGCTCCTGCACACCGACGCCGAGGTGACGCTGATCGACCGGCTGCCGGTGGCGGGCGGGCTCGTCCGGTACGGGGTGGCGCCGGACCATCCGGCGACCAAGGGCGCGGGCGAGACGCTCGCCCGCTTCCACGCCCACCCCCGGGTCCGGATGCGGCTCGGCGTGGAGATCGGCAAGGACGTCACCGCCGAGGAGGTCGCCGCGCACCACGACGCGGTGATCTACGCGGTGGGCGCGCCCTCCGACCGGCGGCTCGGCATCCCGGGCGAGGACCTGCCCGGCAGCGTCTCGGCGACCTCCGTCGTCTCCTGGTACAACGCGCATCCCGAGACGGGCGCGGACGCCGTCCGGCTCGCCGCCGAGCGGGTCGTCGTCGTCGGCAACGGCAACGTGGCCCTCGACGTCGCCCGCGTGCTCGTCACGGACCCGGCCGACCTCGCCGGTACGGACATCGCCGACCACGCCCTCGCGGCCCTGCGCGCCCACCGGGTCCGCGAGGTGGTGCTGCTCGGCCGCCGGGGCCCCGAGCACGCGGCGTACATCACGTCCGAACTGCTCGCCCTGAAGCACCTGCCAGGGGTGGACCTGGTCGTCGATGACCACGACCCGCGCGTCGGCGCGGCCGTCGACGCGGCCGGCTCGAGGGAGAAGGCCGCGCTGCTGCGGGGCGTGGCCCGGGAGACGGTGGACTGGACGCGGGCGCCCGCGCCCGACCGGCGCCGGATCGTGCTCCGCTTCCACTCCGCCCCGGTCGAGGCGCTCGGCACCGACGGCGTCCGGGCGGTGCGGGTGACCGAGGACGGATCGCCGTCGGGTACGGAGATCGGGGCGGGGCTCCTCGTCCGGGCGATCGGCTACCGCGGTGTCCCGCTGGCGGGGCTGCCCTTCGACGAGGCGACCGGCACGGTGCCGCACGAGGCCGGGCGGGTGACGGGGCTGCCCGGCGGGTACGTCGTCGGCTGGATCAAGCGCGGGCCTTCCGGGGGCATCGGCGCCAACCGGGCCTGTGCGGAGGAGACGGTGGGGACCCTGCTCGCGGACGCGGTCGCCGGGGCGCTGCCGACGCCGAAGGGCACGGAGCGGGAGTTCCGCAGGCTGGCGCGGAGCCGCAGTCGTCACCTGGTCGACGCGCGCGGTCTCGCGGCCATCGACCGGACCGAACGGGCCAGGGGCCAGGCCTCGGGTCGTCCCCGGGTCAAGCTGGCCACGGTGCCTGAGCTCGTCGCGGCGGCGCGGGGCGGACGTCGGCGGCGGAAGGTCTAGGGTTCCCGGCCCGGGACGGCGGGCCGGCGGGGTGGGGCGGGGTACGGCGCCGTGGGACGTCAGACAGCGAGACCCAGGGCCTGGCGGACCACGATCGCGTTCAGCCTGACCGCGAACGGCACGGTGTCCGTCAGCTCCAGGGCGAGTGCCTGCGCCTTCGGCAGTTCGATCGTCACGTCGACGCAGAAGGCCAAGGCGTACATGTGCTCCCCGGTCTCCTCGTCCTGGAGGGCGAAGAACAGGTCCCGGTAGAAGCGGGTCCGCTCCCCCGACTCCTCGTAGAAGGAGAGACCGGGCAGGCCCTCCTGCGCGGCGAGACCGGTGAAGGCCCGGACGAGCTCCCGCTCGACGGTGGCCCAGAACCCGGCCTCCGCGCACTCCGCCGGGAGCGCCTGCCGGACGGCCTCCTTGAGGGAGAGCACCATGACGAGGACGGGGGCGTACTCCTGGAGCCCCCAGCCCCGCACCATCCGCACCACGGTGCTGTCCGGGACGGCCGCCGCGGCCTCCCGTATCGCCTCGAAGTCGAAGTTGACGGTCGCGGGCGCGATCGCCTCCTGGAACACCCGGTCGATGGACCGGGCCTGCGCGAGATGGTCCGGTCCCACCTCGACGACGGTCCTGAAACTGGCGGCCAAAGCTCCTCCTGTGTGATCTCGATGATCAGGAGGGGTCAGTATGCCGAGCGCCCGCCGACCGCGGCGGTCGGCGTCCGCCGTACGGACGGGAGCCGCTCTCGGCGAGCTCAGATCGCGAGCGAGCAGGCAGCCGTGTGCCAACGATGCAGAATCCGAGGTCACAAGATCGCGTTACGAGCTCCTCCCCCGCAAGGAACCGGTCACCCTCCTGCGCTTCGTGGCCATCCCCCATGGCGGACCAGGAGGCGGGGCGTCGCCCGTACGAGGGCCGCCGCGGCCAGGCCGATGGCGGCGCCGACTGCGACGTCGGAGGGGTAGTGCGCACCGCTGTGGACCCGCTCGATCGCCACCAGCGTCATCGGTACGGCGCACGCGGCACCGGCGCACGGCCAGGAGGGCGCGACGGCCGCCGTGAACGCGACGCCGGCGGCTGTGTGCCCGGAGGGGAAGGAGGAGCTGTCGGGCCGGTCCTCGACATCGTCGTGCGGAATCCACTCCTTCGGCGGCCGACGCCGCTCCACGAGCTGTTTCGCGACTCCGTTGGAGAGGAGTTCCGCCACCGCCATGGCGGTGATCCCGGCGGCCGCGGCTTTGCGGCCCCTCCATCCGCCGCCGGCCGCCATGGTCACGGCGGCGGCCCACCACAGCTTCGTGTGCTGGGCCGCCTCCTCCACCGGTGGCAGCAGCCGGCGGGCCCAGTCGGAGTCCCAGGAGGCCATCCGCCGGGTCAGCCGATGATCGCCATCGCGTAGCGCCGTCAGGATTCCCATGCCACGACTCCTGCCCGACCGCAGCCGTTCCACGCCCTGCTCACTCCATGTGGCGGCGGTCTTTCATCGCTCCACTTTGTTGTGTAGTCGGACCGGGCCTGCGGAGGGTGGGATTCGTCCAAGTGCGCGCCTCGTGTGGCAGAGGCCGCCGATCACCCTGAGCCTGAGTTCGGTGCCCTGCGCCCGCAGGGACGCGTGTGTCTGGAAGGACTCAGATGTCTGAACGCAACACGGTCATGCGCAGTCTGCATGACATCGGCTTGGCAGCTTGGTTCGGTGGCTCACTCATGGGGGCCGTCGGGTTGAACGGAGGGGCGCGCAACGCCGTGCAGGAGCCGGTTCTCGCCTCGCGGGTCGTCAGCGCCGGCTGGGCCGCCTGGACGCCGGTCAACGCGGCCGCGATCGGCGCCCACCTGGTGGGCGGCGCGGGCCTGCTGGGCGCAAACAGCGCCCGTGTGGCCTACCAGAGCGGCGTCGGCGCCTCCACCATCGCCAAGACGGTTCTCACCGGCGCCGCGCTCGCGGCCACTGCCTACAGCCGCGTCCTGGGCAAGAAGATCGAGCTCGCCTCCTCCCCGGACTCGGAGGACCAGGAGGCGGCCGCCGGCCACCCCGTGGAACTGGAGCAGGCGCAGCGCCACCTCGCGATCCTGCAGTGGGCCCTGCCGGCGCTGACCGCCGGAGTGCTGGTGCTCAACGCCTTGCACGGAGAGCAGCAGCGCCCTGAGCAGCAGAAGGCGGGGATGCTGCGCCGGGCCGCCTCGCCCCTGGCCGCGTTCGGCGGAACCGGTATGGCCGCCGTACGCCGGGCCTGCCACCACGGCCCGATGACGGGCCGCTGCTGAGTTCTCCGGCCAGGCCCGGGGAACCGTCGGCCTGACCCTCCGGCCCGTCCTGCGCCGCTGCCCGCCGGCTGCGGGCTGCGGGCTGCGAGCCGGCCAGTGACGCCCGGTCGCTGTCCGCACCTCCCAACATTCACGCAAGGAGAGACACCATGGCCAGAGCAACCACGACCAAGGTGACGCAGCCCGTCACGGACGACAGCATCAAGGTGCGCCAACTCAGCCACTACCAGTTCAGCTGGGTTGCGGGAGAACCCGCTGCCCGGGGCACCCTCACCCTGCAACTCGTACTCGACGAAGGCGCCTGGGAAGAGGTGCTGACCGTCGACACCGACGACGCCGACGTCCTGCAGGACCTCCTGCGCAGCACACCGACCGTGCACTACGACGTCGGCCGGCGCACTCTGATGTTCGGGGTCACCACCGTCGGCACCTGAACAGGCAACACCCGAACCCGGCCGCAGTTCCTCCCACTGCGTGGACTCGGCGACGCCGGGCAGCCCGTTGGCGGCGCGGTCCTCGAGGACCGCGGCTAACTGGTCGGCGCTCTCGCGGATCCAGGCCGCGGACGCGCGTACGGCGTCGGCGGCCGCCGGGTCCAGGTGCTGCCGGGCGGTGTCGCCGGTGGCCGGCCGCTCGCTCATCTCCGGGGGCCGGTCAGCCGCAACCGGCCCGCCATGCCTCAGCGGCCGGGACCATGATCGGCCGGCCAGGCGCTAGGAGCGCTTGCGGGGCTTTCCGCCGGTGCGGCCCCGGCCGGAGCCTCCGGCGCCTCCGGATTTGCGGGCCGCGGGCTTGCCCGTCGTACGGGAGCCGGAGCCCGGCTTCCCCGCCCTGACCGGCTTGGCGGGCTTGGCGGGCTTCCGCTCCTTCTGGTCCCTCGGCTGCTTCTGGCCCTTCTCGGCCTCGGCGCGGCGGCCCCGGGTGCTGTTCACCGTGCGGCCGCGCACGATGCCGATGAACTCCTCCACCAGGTCGGGGGCCTCGTCGGCGGCCGGCCAGGACAGCGCCACCCGCGACTGGGCGACCCCGGTCAGGGTCCGGTAGGTGAGGTCCTTGCGGTGGTGCAGCCGGGCGAGCGACTGGGGTACGGCGAGCACGCCGACGCCCGCCGCGACCAGCTCGACCGCGTCGGCCGTCGTCGCGGGGCGCTCCTCCGCCCGGCGACCCGGCGGCTGCTCCCAGCCGAGGGTGTCGTCGAGCGGGTGCAGGACCAGCTCGTCGGCGAGGTCGTCGGCCGAGACCTCCTCCGCCGCCGCGAACAGATGGTCCTTGGGGACGACGACGACCGTCGTCTCCGTGTAGAGCGGGATCGCGCTGAGGTCGTCGCCGTCGACGGGCAGCCGGACCAGGCCCGCGTCCGCCGCGCCCTCCCGGAGCGCGCCGAAGGCCTCGGCGGGCGTCACGGCGAGAAGGGTCAGGGGCACGTCGGTCAGACGCTCGTTCCAGACCCGCACCCACTTCGAGGGCGTCACTCCGGGCACGTACGCGAGCCGGAACGCGGGAGCGCCGGAGGGGGTGTCGGTGGGGGGGACCGCGGGGGAAACCGCCGAGGAGTCCGAGGGGGAAGCGTCCGAGCCTGTCACTCCGCCAGGTTACCGGTAGCTGCCGTGGTCGGAACTCGCCCGCACGCTCGATACCCTTGGCACCATGACGTCGCACCAGAACACCCAGACGATGAAGCCCGCCACCGCGGCGAAGAAGCTGGGTGTGTACCTCGAGGCCACCCCCGCAGAGTTCCAGGAGGGTGTCGTCTCGCGCACCGAGCTGAACGAGCTCCAGGCGAACCCGCCCGCCTGGCTCCAGGAGCTCCGGAAGAACGGCCCGCACCCCCGCCCGGTGGTCGCGCAGCGGCTCGGCATCTCCATCGCCGGTCTCGCGCGCGGCGGCATCACCGACCCGCTCACGACCGAGCAGATCGACGCGCTGCGGCAGGAGTCGCCCGAGTGGCTGCAGAAGGAGCGGGCCACCCAGGCGGAGGTCCGCAAGGAGACCGTCCGCATCAAGGAGCGCGACGCGGAGCGGGCCCGCCGCGACCAGGACGCCTGATCGCCCACCCGCCCCGCGCCACGCCCTGACGGGTGTGGCGCGGCGCCGGGCGCGGGAGTCATTCCCGCATGAGTCCTTCCCCTACGAGTGCTTCCCACGCGGGTGACCTGAGCACCGCGTCCGAGCCACCGGTCGTCGTCGGCGTGGACGGTTCCGAGCACAGTCTCCGGGCCCTGGAGTGGGCCCTGAGCGCCGCGGCCGAGCTGGGGGCGCCGCTGGTCGTGGCGCATGTGCGTTCCGACGCCCTCCAGCTCGGGGCGGCCCGCATCGCCTCCCTCGGGCCGTCGCCCGAGCTGCCCGACACCGTCGTGACCGCCGTGCGGACCGCGGTCGAGGAGCGCGGGCATGTCCTTCCCGTGCGGTACGCGTCGCTCGACGGTTCCGTGACCGACGCCCTGACGACGGCGGCGCGGGACGCGCGGCTCCTGGTGACCGGTTCCCGGGGGCGCGGCGGCTTCGCGAGTCTGCTGCTCGGTTCGACCAGCAGGACGCTGGCGGCGACGGCGCCCTGTCCGCTCGTCGTCGTCCCGCACGAGGCCCGTGTGGCCGGCCTTGAGGACGGGGCGGAGGCGGGGCGGGTGCTGCTGGGCCTGCACACGGAGGAGACTCCGGACGGGGTGGTGGCCTTCGCCTTCGAAGCCGCCCATCACCGGGGCGTACCGCTTGAGGCGGTGACGGTCTTCCGGCTGCCTCCCCAGCCGGGCTCCCTGGTCGTCGCGCCGTCCCCCGCGCTCCAGGTCCCTCCGCCGCTGCCGTTCACGAACGACATGGAGGAGCAGCTCGTACGGGAGGCGAGGCGGGAGCAGGAGGAGCGGCTGCGGCCCTTCGCCGAGCGCCGGCCCGAGGTCGCTCTCGTCCCGGTGGCGGTGCCGGGGGACGCGGCGGGCCTGCTGGTGGAGGGTTCGCGGGACGCCGGTCTGCTGGTCGTGGGCCGGCACCACCGGCACCACTTCGGGTCGCTGCTCGTCGGTTCCGTCGCCCACGCGGTCCTGCACCACGCGCACTGTCCGGTGGCGGTGGTCCCCCCGGCGGCCCCGTGACGCTGTGGCGGTGCGGGGAACGCTGCTGGTAGAAGAGGATCATGAACTCCGCAGACCGGGCCGCCGCCGCCCCGCGCAATGTCGAGCCGCCTCGCGCCCAGGCCTCTCTCGGGGCAGGGGTGGTGGTGACCGACGAGGCCGGCCGGGTGCTCCTGGGGCTGCACCGCTCCGGGGTGTGGGAGCTGCCGGGCGGCATGGTCGAGCCCGGTGAGTCCGTCGAGGACGCGGCGGTCCGCGAGCTGACCGAGGAGACGACGCTCGTCGCGGCCGCCGCCGACGTGCGGGTGATCGGGCTGATCCTGGACTCGCTCACCTCCACACGGCTGACCCGGATGACCGCCGCCACCGTGCTGCGCGCCTTCCGTGGCGTCCCCGCCGTGGCCGAGCCGGACAAGATCGAGCGCTGGGAGTGGACGGACCCGGCGCGTCTGCCGGAGGCGCTGTTCCTGCCGTCCGCCCAGGTGCTGCGGATGTGGCGCCCCGACCTTCCGCTGCCCGACGGGCCGTACCACCGCTACGCCATGAGCCGGCTGCCCGTGTCACCGAGCGGGCCGGGACGAGCGTGACTAGCGTGGCTCGGAGGAACACGTCATCGACTGGGAAGTGAGAGTCACCGTCATGGCCGCACGACCTGAAGGCACGCCGGTCTGGACCGACGCGATGTTCACCGACGTCGAGGGTGCGAAGACGTTCTACGGCGACGTGCTCGGCTGGACCTTCGGCGAGTCCTCATCGGAATTCGGCAACTACACGCAGGCCTACAAGAACGGCAAGGCGGTCGCGGCCGTGGTCCCGCCGATGCCGGGGCAGGACGGGGAGCCGCAGTCGGCCTGGTGTCTGTACTTCGCCTCGCCCGACGTCTCCGCGACGGCGGAGAGGATCCGGGGCGCGGGTGGCACCGTCCTGATGGAGCCGATGCAGGTCGACGACTTCGGCTCGATGTGCCTCGCGCGGGAGCCGTCGGGTGCCGTGTTCGGCATCTGGCAGGGGGGTACGCACGAGGGCTTCGAGCTGGAGGGCGAGAGCGGCTCGTACGTGTGGTCCGAGGTCTTCACCCGGGAGCCGGGGAAGGCGGACGACTTCTTCTCCACCGTGTTCGGCTACCGCTCCAGGACGATGCAGGACGGCGACGCGGACTACCGGGTCTTCGACCTCGGCGCCGATCCGCTGCTCGGGCGGATGGTGATGACGGAGGAGTTCCCGCCGGAGGTCCCCTCGTACATCCAGGTCTACTTCGCCGTGGACAACTGCGACAAGGCCGTCGAGGCGGCCGGACGCCTCGGCGGGCGGAAGGTGTTCGGGCCGATGGACAGCCCCTTCGGCCGTTACGCGGCGATCCTGGACCCGCAGGGTGCCACGTTCGCCGTGATCGACGTCAGGACCACCGTCGGTGAGATGCCCGAGATGGTCTGACCGGTACGGGAAGCCGCCCCGGGACGCGGTCCCGGGGCGGCTTTTCTCGTGCCTGCGCGGGCGCCGGACGCTCAGGGTCTGAGGCCGGAGACGACGTCGGCGGTCGCGGCGACTCCGTTGTGGATGGTGGGCGCCATGCTGGTGCCGGCGAGGAAGAAGCCGAGCAGTACGCAGACGACGGCGTGCGAGAGCTTGAGCCCGCCGCTCCGCAGGAAGATCACGGCCAGGATCAGCAGCAGCACCAGGACAGAAATGGAAACGGCCATCGCTCTCACGTCCTTCTTGCGCCGCACCGGAATTGCGGCGTTCGGCGGACAGTGTGGCGGAATGTACGGTCCGTCCGGGCGTATGGCGGGGCGCCCATACGGGTGAGGTTGGGCCGGACTCAGTCGCGGGCGGTCCCGGGCAGGCAGTCCTTCCACTCCACCGTACGGTCGCACCAGCGGGTCAGGAGGACGCGGTCGTGGCCGACGGCGAGGAGACCGGCGCCGGTGTCGGCGCGGTACGTCTCGACGGCGGCGACCAGGGCGGCCGTGGTGGAGGCGTCGAGCATCGCGGTCATCTCGTCGCAGATCAGCCAGCGCGGGCGCAGGGTCAACGCGCGGGCGAGGCAAGCGCGTTGGAGCTGGCCGTCACTGACCTCGTGGGGGCGGCGGGTGAGCAGGTCGCCGGTGAGTCCGACGGCCGGGGCGAGTTCGGCGACCCGGTCGGCGGCCTCGGCGCGGCGGCCGGTGGCGCGCAGCGGTTCGGCGATCAGGTCGGCGAGGGTGAGGCGCGGGTCGGCGGCGGTGCGGGGCTGCTGGAAGACGACGCCGACGGCGGTGCGCAGTGCGCGCGGGGCCCGGTGGCGCCAGGCCCGGACCTCAATCCCGTCGAGGACGAGGCGGCCCGTCTCGGGGCGGTGGAGGAGGGCGGCGACACGGGCGAGGGTGGACTTGCCGCAGCCGCTGGGGCCGAGCAGGCCGACGGACTCGCCGGGGGCGACGGTGAGCGAGGCGCCCCGGAAGACGGGGGTGCGGCGGTCGTATCCGGCGGTGACGTCGTCGAGTTCAAGCACGGGGGTGCTCCGGGTGGTGGCAGGCCACGCCGGCGGTGACGGCGGGCGGGGTGGCGCAGAGTTCGGTGGCGCGGGGACAGCGCGGGGCGAAGGCGCAGCCCTCGGGCAGCGCGGAGAGTTCCGGGGGCATGCCGGGGATCGGGGTGAACGCCCGGTCGGGGAGGGCGTCGAGGAGCCCGCGGGCGTAGGGGTGGCGGGGTCCTGTGGGGCCGAAGAAGCGGGGGGCCGGGGTGATCTCCACGATGCGGCCCGCGTACATGACGGCGACGCGGTCGGCGATGCGTTCGGCGGCGGCGAGGTCGTGGGTGATGAGGAGCAGGCCGCGGCCGTCGTCGGCGTGGCGCCGCAGTTCGTCCACGGTGCGGTCGACGAGGTCGCGGTCGAGGCCGGTGGTGGGTTCGTCGGCGAGCAGCAGGGGGGCGTCGCCGATGAGGGCGAGGGCGGTGGCGGCGCGCTGGGCGAGGCCGCCGGAGAGTTCGTGGGGGTAGCGGTCGAGGTGCCCGGCGGGGAAGGCGGCCCGTTCGGCGGCGTCCTCCGCGGCCTTCCGCCGGGCACGGCGGGAGGTGCCGGTGAGGGCACGCACGGTCTCCTCCAGCTGGGACCGTACGGTACGGACGGGGGTGAGGTGGGCGGCGGGGCTCTGCGGTACGAGGCCGACGCGGCGGCCCCGTACGGTCCGGGCGAGGGTCTTCTCGTCGGCGGCGAGCAGGTCGGTGCCGTCCAGCCACGCCGTACCGGAGGTCTCGGCGTTGCCGGGAAGGAGCCCGAGGAGGGCGGAGGCGAGGACGGACTTGCCGCAGCCGCTCTCGCCGACGAGGGCGAGGCACTCCCCGGCGGCGAGGTCGAAGTCGGCGCCGGTCACGGCGGCGACGGACCGGCCGCCGCTCAGCCGGAAGCGGACGGTGAGGTCGCGGACGCTGAGGACGGCGTCCCCGGCCCGTTCGGCGGTGACGGCGTCGAGGGCGCGCAGGACCCTGCCCTGCGGCGCGAGGGGGGCGTTCACAGCATCAGCTCCGATCGGCGGCGCGGATTCAGCCGGTCCCGCCACACGCCCGCGAGGCCCGCGATGGCGAGGGTCGGGACGATGAGGAGGAGGCCGGGGAAGAGGGTGGGCCACCAGTCCCCCGCGAGCAGCGAGGAGCGCGCGTTCTGCACGAGGTTGCCGAGGCTGGCCTGGTGGCTGGGCAGGCCGAGGCCGAGGAAGGACAGCGCGGACTCGTGCCACATGGCGTGCGGGACCATCAGGACGGCGGCGAGCCCGGCCTGCGGCAGGACGGCGGGCAGCAGATGACGGACGGTGACGCGCCGGCGCGAGGCGCCTCCGGAGACGGCGGCGTCGACGTAGGGGCGGGTACGCAGGGAGAGGACCTCGGAGCGCACGATGCGGGCGGTGGACAGCCAGTGGGTGACGGCGACGGAGGCGATGACGGGCCAGACGCCGGGCCGGAAGAGCGCCACGACGAAGATGCCGAGCAGCAGGTGCGGTACGGAGGAGAAGGCGTCGACGAGCCGCATGAGGCAGCGGTCGGCCCAGCCGCCGAGCGCTCCGGCGGCCGCTCCGACGGCGGTGCCGACGACGGTGGCGACGAGCGCGGCGACGAGTCCGACGAGGAGGGAGATCCGCAGGCCGTAGACGCAGCGCAGGAGGAGGTCACGGCCGAGGTCGTCGGTGCCGAAGGGGTGGTCGGGGGACGGCGGGAGGAGCTTGCGCGAGAGGTCGACGGCCTGTTCGTCGAGCTGGACGAGCGGCGGCACGAGCAGCACGGCGAGGAGGACGACGCCGACGATCAGGGCGGAGCTCCAGAGTCGCAGGCGGTGGGTGCGCGGGTCAGCCATCGAAGCCCACCCTCGGGTCGGCGAGTCCGTACAGCAGGTCGGAGAGCAGGTTGCCGAGGAGGACGGCCGCGGTCGCGAGCACGGTGAGCGCGGCGAGCAGCGGGAAGTCCACGGAGGTGGCGGCCGTGACGGTGGCGGCGGCGATGCCGGGCCAGCTGAAGACGGTCTCCACGAGCAGGGCGCCGGTGATGAGCTCGGGGACGCGGGATCCGACGAGGGTGAGCATGGGCAGCATTCCGGAGCGGAGGGCGTGGCCGGTGAGCACGGTGCGTTCGCTCAGGCCGCGGGCGCGGGCGCCGCGCACGGGGTCCTCGTCGAGGGCGTCGCCGACGCCCTGGCGGACGTACAGGAAGAACCAGGGCAGCTGGGAGACGCCGAGGACGAGCGCGGGCAGGACGAGGTGGTGGGCGACCTGGTCGAGGGTGACGGTGTCGCTCGCGGTGTCGGTGAGGCCGCCGGCCGGCAGGACGCCCAGCTCCAGGGCGAAGAACCAGATGGCGAGAAGGCCGAGCCAGAAGGCGGGGGCGGCTTCCAGGGTGTACGCGACGGAGCTGACGGCCCGGTCGAGGAGGCCGCCGCGGCGGCGGCCCGCGAGGACGCCGAGGAGGGTGCCGAGGGCGATGGCGACGAGGAAGGCGGTGACGGCGAGGAGGACGGACCAGCCGAGGCGTTCCCCGATGACCTCGGCGACGGGCCGGCGCATGACGGAGGAGTCGCCGAGGTCTCCTCCGAGGGCGGAGGTGAGCCATTCCCACCAGCGGGTGAGGAGGGGGCGGTCGGCGCCGAGGTTGGCGCGGAGCTGGTCGAGGTTCTCCTGCGAGGCGGTGAGGCCCGCGGTGCCCGCGTAGGCCTTGACGGGGTCGAAGGGGGAGGCTTCGGCGACGGCGAACACCGCGAAGGTGACGCCGAGGAGGACGGGGACGGCGGCGAGGAGCCGCCGTCCCGTCATCCGGGCCATGGCCCCCCAGGGGAGGCGGCGCTTCACTTCCGCACCGCTCCGGCCTGCTTGGGCTTCCAGCTCTGGACGTTCCACCAGGGGCCGGAGGCGAGGCCGTGGTCGTGCGGCTCGACCTGGGTGCTCGGCCCGTCCCAGGCGTCGGCGACGACGTAGAGGTGGTCGATGTGGGTGAGGAAGGTGTAGCCGGGGTTCTTCACCAGTTCCCGCTGGACGGTGTCGTACGCGGCGCGGCGCTGGGCGGGGTCGTTCGTGCGGCGGCCGGCCTCCAGGGCGCGGTCGACGGTCTTGTTGTCGTACCAGGCCATGTTGTTGAAGCCGTCGCCGCCGAGGGAGGACTTGAGGAGCAGGTACTGGTCGAAGTCGGGGTCGCCGGGCGAACCGCCGCCCGCGAGGACGGCGTCGGTCTTCATCCGGGGCTCGATGACCTCCCAGGTGCCGGCCTGGGCCGTGATGTCGATGCCGGCCTTCTTGGCGTCGGAGACATAGGCGAGGGCGTGGTCCTGGCGGAGCTTGTCGCCGGAGAGGTACCAGAGCGGGAAGGCGGCGCGGACGCCGTTCCTGACGCGGATGCCGTCGGGGCCGGGCTTCCAGCCGGCCTCGTCGAGGATCTTCCGCGCGCCGGCGAGGTCGTGGCGGCGTTCGGTGCCCTTGGTGAACCAGGGGCTGTCGGTGGGCACCGGTCCGTAGGCGGGCTTTCCGGCCCCTTCGAGGATCTTGTCGACCATGGCCCGGCGGTCGACGGCGATGTCGAGGGCGCGGCGGACGGCGGTGTCGCCGGTCACCCGGTGGTGGGTGGGGAGGGTGACCGTGCGGTAGTCGTAGGTCGTGGCCGCCCAGGTCTTCTTCGCCTTGTCGCTCTTGAAGCCGGCGGCGAGGTTGGGCGGCAGGACCGCGCCGTCGAGGTCGCCGGCGCGCAGCCGGGTGGCGCGGACGTCGTCGTCCTTGATGATCGCCATGGTGAACTTCTTCACCTGCGGCGCGCCGTTCCAGTAGGTCGGGTTGGCCGCGAAGCTGAGCTTCTCGCCCTTGGACCAGCCGGTGAGGACGTACGGGCCGGTGCCTATCGGCCTGGTGGTGAAGGCGCCGGTGTTGACGTCCTGCTTCGCGGCGACGTGCTCGGGGGCGATGGCGTGGACGGTGCGCTCGGCGAAGGGGGCGTACGGGTACTTGAGCCGGAAGACGACGGTGTCGTCGCCGACCGCCTCGACGCTCTTGAGGGCGTCGAGCTCGGTGCGGGAGGCGTTGTTCGTCTTCGGGTCGAGGATCGTCCGGTAGGTGAAGACGACGTCCTTCGCGGTGAAGGGGGCACCGTCGCTGAAGGTGACTCCTTCGCGGAGGGTGTACGTGTAGGTGAGGCCGCCGTCGCCGATGCGGGGCAGCGCGGCGGCGAGCGCCGGCTTCAGCCTCATGTCGGCGTCGAAGGCGAGGAGCCCGTCGAAGATCTTGGAGTTGCCGTCCTTGCCGTATCCGAGGAGGGGGCTGAGGGTCTCGGGCTCGTAGGCGATGCCGACGACCGCGGAATCCTTGGGTCCGCCGGAGCCCCCGGCAGGGGAGCCGGGGTTCGTGCAGGCCGCCGCGGTGAGGGCCAGGGCCCCCGCGAGTGTCGCGGCGGCCGTGCCGCGGAGGGATCGGGCGGTCATCGTGTCCACACCTCTTTGAAGATCAACTGTTATTGCGAACGGCTTGCAATTAAACAGCATGTAAAGGGGTGTGGACACGGGGGCCCCTTACAAAGGCGGCGCCAGGCCGACCAGAGCGGCGATCGCGTCCTGATGCCGGCCGGCCGACCCCAGGGCGATCTGGTCGGACTTCGCCCGCTTGAGCACCAGATGCGCGGGGTGCTCCCAGGTCATCCCGATTCCGCCGTGCAGTTGGACGCACTCCTCGGCGGCCCGGACGGCCACCTTCGAGCAGTACGCCTGGGCGACGGCCACGATCAGCGGGGCGTCCTCACTGCCGGTGGCGAGGGCGTCCGCGGCAGCTCTCGCCGCCGCCCTGGCGCCGACCAGGTCCAGCCAAAGCTGGGCCATGCGGTGCTTCAGGGCCTGGAAGGAGCCGACCGGCCGGTTGAACTGGTGGCGCTCACGGGTGTGGCGGACGGTCTCCTCCAGGCACCACTCGGCAAGGCCGAGTTGCTCGGAGGCGAGGAGGCCCGCCCCGGCGAGGAGCCCGCGCCGGGCCGCGGCGCGGCCCGCTTCGGGACCCGCGAGCCGGGTGCCGCTCCCGGCCGGGGTGGTCACCCGGGCCAACGGCCGGGTGAGGTCCAGCGGGGTCTGCGGCTCGACCGAGGCCTGCGCGGCGGGGACGGCGTACAGCCCGTCGGCGCGGGGAACGAGGAACACGTCGGCCGCGGCGGCGTCGGCGACCCCGGCCGTGGCGGCTGCGACCGGCGGCTCGGTGTCCGGTGCGGTGGAGAGCGGTACGGCGAGGACCGCGACCGTGCGGCCGCTCGCCAGGTCCGCGAGCAGTTCGGCCGCCGCCTCGCTCTCCCCGGCGAGGGCGAGCAGGGTCTCGGTGGCCACCACCGCGCTCGTGAGGTACGGCAGTGGGGTCACCGCGCGGCCGAGCTCCTCCAGGACCACGGCGGCCTCGCGGTGACTGGCGCCCTGGCCGCCGAGCTTCTCGGGGACGAGCAGGCCGGCGGCGCCGATGTCGGCGGCGAGGGACTTCCACAGGCCGGGGACGTACGGGCTGTCCGTCTCGATCCGGCCGAGGAGGGTCTGGTGGCCGGCCCGGTCGGCGAGCAGGGCGCGCACGGCGGCCCGCAGGTCGTCCTCGGTCTCGGAGTAGAGGAGGTCGAGCGGCTGTTCCGTCGGTTCCGTCACGTCGGTCATCGGGCGAGGTCCTTCCAGGCGACGTCCTTGTCGTTACGGGGCTCGGGCGGCAGGCCCAGGACCCGCTCGGCGACGATGTTGAGCAGCACCTCGCTGGTGCCGCCCTCGATCGAGTTGCCCTTGGACCGCAGATAGCGGTAGCCGGCGTCGCGGCCGGTGAAGTCCACGAGTTCGGGGCGGCGCATCTCCCACTCGCCGTACAACAGACCCTCGTCGCCGAGGAGTTCGACCTCCAGACCGCTGATGGCCTGGTTGAGGCGGGCGAAGGCCAGCTTCATCGCACTGCCCTCGGGGCCGGGCCGGCCCGCGACGAGCTGCTGCCGGAGCCGCTCCCCCGCGAGCCTGGCCACCTCGGCGTCGACCCAGTGGTCGAGGAGGCGCCGGTGCAGGTCGTGGGTGCGCAGCTCCGGCCGCTCGCGCCAGGTCGTGGCGATCTTCCCGATCATTCCGCCCTCGCGGGGGATACGGGCTCCGCCGATGGAGACCCGCTCGTTCATGAGGGTGGTCTGGGCGACCCGCCAGCCGTCGCCGACCTCGCCGAGGCGGTGGGCGTCGGGGATGCGGACCCCGGTGAGGAAGACCTCGTTGAACTCGGCCTCGCCGGTGATCTGGCGCAGCGGCCTGACCTCCACGCCGGGATCCGTCATGTCGCAGACGAAGTAGGTGATGCCCCGGTGCTTGGGCGCGTCCGGGTCCGTGCGGGCGATGAGGATGGCCCAGCGGGCGGTGTGGGCGCTGGACGTCCACACCTTCTGCCCGTCGACCACCCAGTCGTCGCCGTCCCGGACGGCCCGGGTGGCGAGGGCGGCGAGGTCGGAGCCAGCGCCGGGCTCGCTGAAGAGCTGGCACCACACCTCCTCCCCGACCCAGAGCGGGCGCAGGAAGCGCTGCCTGACCTCGTCGGAGCCGTGGGCGAGGACGGTGGGGGCGGCCATGCCGAGGCCGATGCCGATCTTGCGCGGGTCGTTGTCGGGGGCGCCCGCGGCGGCGAGTTCGGCGTCGACGACGGCCTGGAGCGGGCGGGGCGCGTCGAGTCCGCCGAGGCCGACCGGGTAGTGCACCCAGGCGAGTCCGGCGTCGAAGCGGGCGCGCAGGAACTCGGTGCGGTCGGTGGTGGCGGGCGGGTGCTCCTGGAGGAGCTTCCGTGTGAGGGCGCGGAGTTCATCGGCTCGGGTCATGCGCGGGCTCCTTCCGGGAGGACCACGAGGCGGCCCGTGGTGGTGCCGTCGGCGACGCGCTGGACGGCGTCGGCCGCGCCGGCGAAGGGGACGCGTTCGCCGATGAGCGGCTTGATCAGGCCCTTGGCCGCGTAGGACGTGAGGGTCTCGTGACAGCGCCCGATCGCGGCGGGGTCCTTCACCGCGTACAGACCCCAGTGGAGACCGAGGACCGAGTAGTTCTTCACCAGGGCGTGGTTGAGGGCGGGGGCGGGGACGGTGCCGCTCGCGAAGCCGACGACGACGATGCGCCCCTCGAAGGCGACGCACTTCGCGGACTGCTGGTAGGCGTCGCCGCCCACCGGGTCGTAGATCACGTCGGCGCCACGGCCGCCGGTGGCGGCCTTGACGGCGGCGACGACGTCCTCGGAACGCCGGTCGACGACCACGTCGCAGCCGAGCGCGCGGGCGACGGCGGCCTTCTCGGGTCCGCCGGCGACCCCGATGACGGTGGCGCCGGCCGCCTTGCCGAGCTGGACGGCCGCGCTGCCGACGCCTCCGGCGGCGGCGTGGACCAGGAGGGTCTCGCCCTCCCTGAGACCGGCCCGGCGGTGGAGGCCGAACCAGCCGGTCTGGTAGCCGATGTGGAGCGCGGCGGCCTCGGCGTCGTCGAGCGACTCGGGGGCCGGGAGCAGTCCGGCGGCGTCGGCGAGCACGTAGTCGGCGAAGCCGCCGTGCGGGAGGGCGGCGGTGGTGAGGACCCTGCGGCCGTCCTCGGTCTCGGCGCAGACCTCCACGCCGGGGGTGAAGGGCAGCGGGGGCCGCACCTGGTAGTGGCCGCGGCAGAGCAGCGCGTCGGGGAAGTTGACGTTCGCGGCGCGGACCTTGAGCAGGACCTGGCCGTCGCCGGGCGTGGGCGGTGTCACCTCCTCGCGGCGCATCACCGCGCCCGGTTCCCCGTTCTCGTACACACGCCATGCCTGCATCCGGAAGCCTCCTCCGTACCGAGCGGTCGGTGCATACTAAGCGGTCGCTTGCACTCGGGGGAACGGGTCAGCCGGACTTCTTCGGACGGGCCCGTACGTGCATCCGCTCCCCCTGCGGGCCGAAGAGGCTGAGGAACTCCACCGGCCCGTCCTCCGTCGGCCCGAACCAGTGCGGGACGCGGGTGTCGAACTCGGCCGCCTCGCCGGCCGTGAGGACGACGTCGTGCTCGCCGAGGACCAGCCGGAGCCTGCCCGAGAGCACGTACAGCCACTCGTAGCCCTCGTGGACGCGCGGCTCCGGCGACTCCGTCGGCTTCTCCTGGATCACCTTGTAGGCCTGGAGGCCGCCGGGCTGCCGGGTCAGCGGGAACATCGTGCGGCCGTGGCGCACGATCGGCTTGGAGCGGACCCGGGGGTCGCCTGTCGCGGGGGCGCCGACCAGTTCGTCGAGGGGGACCTGATGGGCGCGGGCGAGCGGCAGGAGGAGTTCGAGGCTGGGCCTGCGCTGCCCGGACTCCAGACGGGACAGGGTGCTCACGGAGATGCCGGTGGCGGCGGAGAGCTCGGCCAAGGTCACCCCGCGGTCACGGCGGACGCGGCGGAGGCGGGGGCCGACGTCGTTCAGGACTTCGTCGATGCGGTCGTCTTCGGTCATGCGTCCAGTGTTGCAGAAACGGCAAGTCTGTTTGCCGTAACCCTCAGGTCCGAGCGACTCTCGTCCCATGAACGCACACCTGGACAACAGCACCGACGGGTACGAGGCCGTGGTGGTCGGCGGGGGCGCGGCCGGGCTCAGCGCCGCCCTGATCCTCGGCCGCTCCCTGCGGCGGACCCTGGTCGTCGACGCGGGCGAACCGCGCAACGCCCCCGCCGCGCACATGCAGGGCGTCCTGTCCCGGGACGGCATGAGCCCGACGGACTACCTGGCGGCCGGGTGGGCCGAGATCGCCCGGTACGGGGTCGAGTGGCGGGCCGGTGAGGTGACGGGCGCGGCGCCGGACGGACGGGGCGGCTTCACCCTCACCCTGGCGGACGGGGACGCCGTCGGCGCCCGGCGGCTCGTCGTCACCACCGGCCTCGTCGACGAACTGCCCGCGATCGACGGGCTCGCCGAGCGGTGGGGGCGGGACGTGCTGCACTGCCCGTTCTGCCACGGCTGGGAGGTCCGCGACGAGCCCTTCGGGGTGATGGCCCACCCGGCGATGCCCGCGCACCAGGCGCTCATGGTCGCCCACTGGTCGAAGGACGTGACGCTCTTCCTCCACACCGCGGGTGAGCTGTCGGAGCACGACGCGGCCCTCCTCGACGCGGCCGGCGTCCGCGTAGAGCGGGGTGAGGTGGCGGGGCTCGTGGTGGAGGACGACCGGCTGACGGGGGTGCGGCTCGCCGACGGGCGGACGGTGGCCCGCTCGGTCCTCTTCGCCGGGGCTGCGCGGCTCGCGGCCCGCGACGGGGTGCTGCGGCGGCTCGGCGCGGAGCTGCGCGCCACGCCGTTCGGGGAGTTCGCGGTGGTGGACGAGACGGGCCGCACGAGCGTGCCCGGCGTGTGGGCGGCGGGGAACGTGACGGGGCCGACGGAGCAGGTGGTCAACGCGGTGAGCCGCGGCTACCGGGCCGGCGCCGCCCTCCACGGCGAGCTGGTCTTCGCGGACCTGGAGGCGAAGGTGGCCGGTCGGCCGGTCGGATGAACCCCGACGGCTGGGGCTGCGCCGTACGGGCCGAGGGGCGAGGATCGGTCAGGGTGGCCGAAAGCCGGAGGGGTCGTCAGGCACGGCTCCGACGGCTCGTACGGCTCCCCCGGGACGACCGGCCCCGGTCGGCGGGTGCGGCGCGCGGCCCCGGCCGCGGACGACGGAAGGACAGGACACCTCCATGCTCGGTACGCGGTTCACCAAGGGCTCCCCCAACTGGCTCGACCTCGGCAGCCCCGACACGGAGGTGGCGGCGGCGTTCTACGGCGCCGTCCTCGGCTGGGAGTTCCGCTCGGCGGGACCCGACGCCGGGGGCTACGGCTTCTTCCAGCAGGAGGGCCGCACGGTCGCCGCGCTGGGCCCGCTCACCGAGGAGGGCGCGCACAGCGCCTGGACGGTGTACTTCCAGACCCCGGACGCGGACGCCACCCAGCGGGCCGCGGAGGCGGCGGGCGGCACCGTGCGCCTCGCGGCCTTCGACGTCATGGACGCGGGGCGGATGGCCGCCCTCACCGACCCCGCCGGCGCCCAGTTCGCGATCTGGCAGCCCGGCGGTGTGCAGGGCCTCGAGCGGACCTCGTCGACCAACACCCTGGTCTGGGCGGAACTGCACGTCCCCGACCCGGAGACCGTCCTCGGCTTCTACCGCACCCTGTTCGGCTGGCGGTGGACGGAGATGGAGGCGCCCGGCATGACGTACCGGGTCGTCTCCACCGCCGACGGAGACCAGCAGGACGCCTCCTTCGGCGGCGCCGCCGAACTCCAGGACGCCAGCGGGAACCCGCGCTGGATCCCGTACTTCGCGGTCGAGGACCCCGACGCGACCACCACCTCCACCCAGGCCGACGGCGGATCGGTCCTCATGCCCCCGGCCGACATCCCGGACGTCGGCCGCATCGCCTGGCTGGCCGACCCCTTCGGAGCCAACTTCGCGGTACTCAAGCCGGCACCGGTGGGCTGACGGGGCCGTACCGCGTCAGCGGGCGAAGAGTTCGAACGTCACCGCCGGGCGGGCGCCGAAGCGGGCCGAGGCCCGGGCGGTCGTCGTGGTGAGGAAGTCGCGGACGTACGTCTCCGGGGTCTCGTCCGTCAGGGCCTCGATGTAGGCGCGGTGGCAGAGGAGGGAGCGGATCGCGCGGTCGAGGCCGGGGGTCGCGTCGACCGCGTGGGTGGGGGTGCTGGAGGCCGCGACCGCGACCCAGCGGACGCCGGTCCAGGGCTCCAGGTCCTGGTCGGCGAGTTCGGGGAAGATCCAGCGGTTGCCGGCGTCGGCCGCCGCGTCGAGGGTGGCGCGGCCGACGGCCAGGTGGTCGGGGGTGTTCCAGGGCGCGCCGGGGCCGCCGCCCCAGGTGTCGCGGTGGTTGAGGGTGACGACGAGTTCCGGGCGGTGGCGGCGGATCGCGGCGGTGATGTCGCGGCGCAGTCCGAGCCCGTACTCGATCACTCCGTCGCGGTGGTCGAGGAACTCGACCGTGTCCACGCCGACGACCGCCGCGCTCTCCCGCTGCTCCCGCTCGCGCAGCGGCCCGCAGACGTCGGGCGCGAGGGTGTCGATTCCGGCCTCGCCCCGGGTGGCGAGGACGTACACGACCTCCTTGCCGGCGTCCGTCCAGGCGGCGACGGCGGCCGCGCAGCCGTACTCCAGGTCGTCGGGGTGGGCGACGACGGCGAGGGCGCGCTGCCAGTCGTCGGGCATCTCCGCGAGGTCCACGGCATCGGTTTCGATCATGGACGCAGGATACGGGTCGCCTCCACGACCGTCGGGCGGGCGCGGTCCGTACCGCGTACGCCGCCGCAGGAGGCCCTGACCAGAGCCGGGGGCGCGGTTGGACCTGGTGCAGCGGGGCCGGCCTCGCCCTCGGCCGGGCGCCGGGTGACTCCGGCGTCCCGCAGCCCGGCGAGGGCCAGATCGGCGCGGTCGGGGTCCCAGCGAGCCATCACGTCCCGCTCGTACGCCGGTGCCCCGGACAGCCCGAGGTCGGTGACGGCACGGGCGAAACCGGACTCGACGGGCGCGGCGGTGGGCGCGTCGGTGCGCGCGACGAGGCCGGGGGCGACGAGGTCCTCGTAGGCGCGGCGGACGGTCGTCACCGACAGGCCGGTCTCGGTGGCGAGGGCGCGCTCGGTGGGCAGTCTGCTGCCGGGCGGCCAGGTGCCGTCGAGGATGCCGCGCCGCGGTTCGGCCATGAGGGCCCGGAACTTCAGCTCCCGGCCGGACGCCGGTGCCTCACGTCCCGTCACCCGTTCCCCTCGCGCCGGCAGCGCGCCTCGGTGCGTCGAGGGCGCGCCGCATCCTACGCGGGAGGGGTCAGATCTCGCCCCGGCTGAGGGCGAGCAGCCGGTCGAGGACGCGCGGCCCGCCCGCCCGCACCCCGTCGTGCTCGAACTCGTCGGTGACCCAGGTCCGCAGGCCTCGTACCGTGCGCGCGGTTTCGAGGGAGTGGGCGGTGTCCACGTACATGTCGTCGTGGTAGACGGCGGCGGCGACGGGGACCCGGTTGGCGGCCAGGCGCTCGGGGTCGTAGAGCGGGGTCCAGTCGGTGCGGGCGGCGAGCAGTTCGGCGGTCTCGCGGAGCGGGCGCAGGGCGGGGTCGGTGGTGAAGTGCCAGGGGTGGACGGTCTCGCCGGTGAAGAGGAACGGTTCGCCCTCGGCGAGCGCGGCACGGGCGTCGAACTCGGGGTGCTCGGCGCGGACGCGTTCGGCGGCCCAGTCGGTGGGGTCCTGCCCCTGGGCGTAGATGGCCTCGTGGAGCACGGCGTACAGCGGGTGGCCGGCGTACGACAGGTGGCCCTGGACCTGTTCCAGGAAGGCGTCGGCGAGGGCGGGTCCGCCGGGGGTGGGGACGAACGCTCCTTCCAGGAGCAGGTGGAGCTGGTGGGTTCCGTCGCCCGAGCCGAGGAGGATGCCGAGGGACTGGAAGGCCTCGGGGGTGAGGACGCCTCCGCCGGGGAGGGTGACCTCGTGGTCGAGGAGGTGGGCGGCGACGGCGCGGGCCCGTTCGGCGTCCTGCGGGTAGCGGGCGAAGTGGGCTTCGTTCTTGCGCCGGATACGGGGGAAGGCGGCGCGGTAGACCTCGTCGGCGGTGGCGTACAGGGAGGGCAGGCCGCCGGTGACGAGAACCCGTTCCAGGCCCTCGGGGGCGGTGGACAGGTAGTGGGTGGCGCAGAACCCGCCGAAGCTCTGGCCGAGGACGGTCCAGGGGGCGCCGCCGGTGAGCCGTCGTCGGATGATCTCGCAGTCCCTGACGATGGAGTCGGCGCGGAAGTGGGTGAGGTACTCGGCCTGCTCGGCGGGGGTGCCCCGCAGCGGCAGGGTCTGGCGGTTGGCCGGGGTGGAGCGGCCGGTGCCCCGCTGGTCGAGGAGGAGGACGCGGAACTCCTCGACGGCCCGGCCGAGCCAGGCCTGCGGGCCGATGAAGCGGCGGGCGCCGAAGCCGGGCCCGCCCTCCAGGTAGACCAGCCAGGGGAGCCGCTCCCGGCTCGTGCCGGCGTTCCCGCTCGCGACGACCTCTCGGCCGAAGACCTCGATGCGCTCGCCGTCGGGACGGGAGTGGTCGAGGGGGACGGGGAAGCGGTGGTCGGTGAGGACGAGTCCCGGCTGCCGGTAGGTGGTCACGCTGTTCCTGCTCCTGTTCGGTACGCCCCCGCGAGGACAGTGGATCACACGGCGGGGGCGTACCGGGGGCGGGGAGCCTCGGCGGCTCCGGAGTGTCAGCGGGCCGGGGTCAGGAGGTGGGGAAGTCGTCCGCCGTCCTGACGCGGTCGCGGATCCAGACGCCGGCGGGCTTCAGGGAGCCGGTGCCCGCCCAGGGTCCGCCGGCGGCGCAGGTGCCCTCCTTGAAGACGGCGCCGCTGCGGTGGTCGTCGGAGTAGTTCCAGTTGACCCAGCTGATCTTCTTGGCGGCCATGAGGTCGAGGTACCTCTGGGTCATGGCGAAGTCGTTCGTGCCCTCGCCGGCGTAGTTCTGGGTGCCGAACTCGGTGACGAAGACGGGCAGCTTGTCGGCGGCGCGGGAGAGGGTGGCCAGGTACTCGTCCCGGTGCGAGGAGGCGTAGAAGTGGAAGGTGTACATGATGTTCGTGGCGTTCACCGGGTTGGACACGACCTCGGACTCGTTCGCCCCCTCGGAGACGCCGAACGAGGACCAGGCGCGCGTGCCGACGAGGACGGGGGTCTCGGCGTCCTTGGCGCGGATGACCGGGATGAGCTCCTCGGCGTAGCTCTTGATCCGGGACCAGGCGACGCCGCTGGGCTCGTTGGCGATCTCGTAGAGCAGGTTGGTCTTGGCGTTGTGGCGCTGGGCGATCTCGGTGAAGAAGGTCTTGGCGCGGGCGAGGTTGTGGTGGGGGTCGCCCGGGTCGAGCATGTGCCAGTCGACGATCACGTACATCCCGCGTGCGGTGGCCTGCTCGATGAGGGAGTGGGCGAGGTCGGTGTACTTGCGGGGGTCGGTCTCGTAGCCGTCCTCCTGGACGTAGGTGGAGACGCGCAGGACGTCGGCGTTCCAGTCCTTCGCGAGGGCGTCGAGCGACCCGCTGGTCAGGCACTGGCCGTACCACTGGGTGCCGTGGCTGGACATGCCGCGCAGCTGGATCGGCTTGCCGTGGCGGTTGCAGAGCTTGGTGCCGCAGACCTTGAGCCGGCCGTTGACCGCGGCCGGGGTAGTGGCGGTGGGCGGCGGGGTGGTGGCCTGGTCGACGGTGAGGTGGTCGACGTTGGGGCCGCCGTTGGCGGTGGTGGCGGTGGCGCGGACGGTGTTGGCGCCTGCCTTGAGGGTAGTGCTGACGGTGGTGGTGGCCCAGCTGGACCAGGCGCCGGTGCCGGCGAAGGACGTGCCGGATGCGGCGACGGTGCCGTTGACGGCGATGTCCATGGGGCGGTCGGTGGTGGTGCCGTTGGCGTAGCGCAGGGTGAGGGTCGCGGGGCCCGCCTGGGCCGCGTCGACGTTCCACTGGACGTGACTGCCGATGGCGTTGTCGTAGTTGACGAATCCGCCGCCGGTGTACCCGGCGTGGTTGGACTCGACGAGGCCCCGGGAGACGGTGGCCGTCTCGGCCTCGTGGGTGACGGGGGCGGCGCTCGCGGTGGGCGGGGCCGTGGCGAGGCCGAGGAGCAGAGCGGCGAGGGCGGTTCCGGCGACGCCGAGGCGTCGGAGGCGGGGTCGTACGGATCGTGCCGAAGTCATGGGGGTCTCCACGGAACGATGAACGCGAACTGGAAGGAAACTTTCCTAACGGATGAATAGCAGGGCCGCCGACCGCCCTGCAAGGGCCATGACAAGAGACGCTGTTCAGCGGGCTGACGAGACGTCCGGGTGCGCTCAGCGCGCGACCAGGCCCCGGTCCACGAGGTAGTTCCGTGCGACGTCCTCCGGGAGGCGACGCCAGCTGTCCACCTGTTCGTTGAGGTGGGCCAGGTCGGCCGTGGTCAGGACCGTGTTGAGGCGGGCAAGGGCCCGCGTGACGCTCTCGTTCCCGGCCCGGGCGCGGTTCACGACGGGGACGATGTGATCGGCGTTCTGCAGGTGCTTGTCGTCGGCGAGCAGGACGAGCCCGAAGTCGTCGAGCGTGGCATCGGTGGTCGTGGTGAGCACCAACTGGTCCTGGCCGTTCTGGACGGCCTGCTTGGCCGGGGTGGTGCCGACGCCCTTGGGGTCCACGGCGGTCACGTCGATGCCGTAGACCTCCTCAAGACCGGGTGCGCAGTACGGCCGTCTGACGCATTCGTCCCCGGCCGCGAGCCGGACGGGGAGACCGGTGGCACCGAGGTCGCTGAGGGTCTTCAGCCGGTGCTCGGCGGCGAACGCGGCGGTCACCGCGAAGGCGTTCTGGTCGACGGCACGGCCCGCGTCCAGGACGGTGAGCCCGCGCGGCCCCGCCAGCGCGCGGAGCGCGGTCATGGTCGCGCCCAGGTCGGGCGAGCCGACGGTCGGCGCGTCCGCCCCGTTGACCTTGGCGTTCAGCCAGTCCGCGAAGGTAGCCGCGTACTCCGGTACGACATCGATCTGACCCTGCTCCAGGGCGGGTTCGTACAGCTCGCGGTTGGTGACGGAGAGGATCTTCGTCCGGTATCCGGCCTCCTGGAGCAGCAGGGCGTACATCTGGGCGAGCAGGTCGCTCTCGGTGAACCCGGCCGAGCCGACGGTCAGCCGCCGGCTGTCGCCCGGCGGGACCGTCACCGCGTCCCGGTCCTCCAGGGACGGACCCGCGGCACAGCCGGTGGCGCCCACGAGGAGGCAGACGGCCGCCAGGAGGCCCCGCGGCCGTCTCACGCGCCCCTCCCCCGCGCCCCGTCGGGCACCAGACGCCGGACGGCCTCGAAGACGCCCTCCACGAGGAGCGCGAGCCCCGCGACGAGGCAGGCGCCGGCGACGACCTGCGGGGTGGAGGCGAGGTTGAACCCGGCGGTGATGATCCGGCCGAGCCCGCCCCCGCCGGCGAGGGCGGCCACGGTGGCGGTGGCGACGAGCTGGACGGAGGCGATCCGTACGCCGGTGAGGACCAGGGGCAGCGCGAGCGGCAGTTCGACCCGGGCCAGGGTCTGACCACCCGTCATGCCCATGCCCCGGGCGGCCCGTACGACATCGGCGTCGACGCCCCGGATCCCCACGTACGCGTTGGTCAGCAGCGGGGGCACGGCGAACAGGACGAGGGCGATGATCGTCGGCCAGTCGCCGTACGAGCCGATCGGGCTGAGGAGCAGCAGCACGAGGACCGCGAAGGTGGGGACGGCCCGGCCGGCGTTGGAGACGTTCACCGCGAGCGCGCCGCCCTTGCCGAGATGCCCGAGGACGAGGGCCACCGGCAGGGCGATCGCGCAGCTGATGACCAGCGAGACGACGGTGAGGAGGAGGTGCTCGCCGAGACGGTGCCAGACGCCGTTCTCGCCGGACCAGTGCGCGGCAGTGGTCAACCAGGACCAGGTGGCGGAGAGGGTGGTCATGCCGCCCGCCCCCGGGTCCAGGGGGTGAGCAGGCGCTGGGCGCCGATGAGGAGCAGGTCGGCGGCGACGGCGATGAGGACGCAGAGCACGGAGGCGGTGAGGACCTGGGCCTTGAAGTAGGTGTTCATCCCCGCGTAGATCAGGTTGCCGAGGCCGCCGTGGCCGACGATCGCGCCGATGGTGACGAGGGAGACGGCGGAGACGGCGGCGATCCTCAGGCCGGCCATGGCGGCGGGCAGGGCGAGCGGCAGCTCGACGGCGAGGAGGAGCCGGACCGGCCCGTACCCGAGGCCGCGCGCCGCCTGCCGGGTCTCCTCGGGGACCGCGCGGAGCCCGGCGAGGATGTTCCGGACGAGGAGGGTGAGGGAGTACAGGACGAGGCCGGCCACGACCAGGGCGGCGGACAGGCCGTACACGGGCAGGAGCAACGAGAACATCGCGAGCGCCGGAATCGTGTACAGGAGCGTGGTGACCCCGAGGACCGGGCCCGCAGCCCAGCGCCAGCGGCGGGCGCCGGCCGCGAGGGGCAGGGCGATGAGCAGGCCGAGGGCGACGGAGACGCCGGTCAGCTGGACGTGCTGGACGACGGCGTCGGTGAGGATCTCGCTCCGGGTGGACAGGTAGGCGCCGCAGATCCACTCGTTGCGGGCGAGGCAGTCGTCGGGCGGCGCGATCACCCTCCCATTCGAGGCGGTACGGGGCTGCCGCGCACCTGGGCCGGTCCGTTCGGGTCGGCGGGCCGTGACGCGGTCGGCTGTGACGCGGTCAGCTGTGACCAGCCGGCCGTGACGTGGTCAGCAGTATGAGGTCTGCCGTGGTCCGGTCAGCCGTGATGCGGTCAGTTGTGGTCCTGGAGCACCGAGAGGACGTTGCCCGCCGGGTCCGTGAACCAGGCGATGGCCGGTCCGCCCTCGACCCTCATGACGCCCTTGTCGTCGGTCTCGAAGTCCGGATAGCGCTCCAGGGTCACTCCGCGACCGGTCAGCTCGTCGACGGCCCCGTCGATGTCGTCGACCTCGAAGTTGAGGATCGTGAAGGTGGCGGGGGTGTGGTCGTCCTTGGGGTAGACGAAGATCCGGGTCCCCCCGGCCAGGGTGAGGAAGAGCATCCGCATGTCCCCCTCCCCCTCCTCCTCCACCGTCAGGCCGAGGGTCTTGCCGTAGAAGCGCCGGGCGGCGTCGAGGTCGTCGACCGAGAAGCCGCTGAATGCGGAGGTTTCGCCGAACATGACGTGCTCCCTTCCGGGGGCCTGATCCGAGGCACCCCTTCCAGGATCCGCCGACCGGCCGGACTCCGCCGCCCGTCGGGCGGCGGAGTCCGTGCCCGTCGCGGTGCGCTCAGGGCGCGATCGGCAGCTGACGCTTGTGCTCGGTGAGCTCGTAGCGGCGCACGATCGAGGCGAAGGCGGCGGCCGCGACCGGCTTGCCCTCCAGGAAGTCGTCGATGTCGTCGTACGTGACGCCGAGCGCGTCCTCGTCGGGCTTGCCCGGGTCCAGGGTCTCCAGGTCGGCCGTGGGGACCTTCCACACCAGCTCGCCCGGGGCGCCGAGCTCGGCGGCGACCGCGCGGACGCGGCGCTTGGTGAGGCCGGTGAGCGGGACGACGTCGGCGGCGCCGTCGCCGAACTTGGTGAAGAAGCCGGAGACGGCCTCCGCGGCGTGGTCGGTGCCGACGACGAGACCGTCCTGGGCTCCGGCGACCGCGTACTGGGCGATCATCCGCTGGCGTGCCTTGATGTTGCCCTGCACGAAGTCCTGGTGGCGGGCGTCGCGGAAGGCCACCCCGCCGGCGACGCAGGCCTCGAGGGCCGCGTCGCTCGCCGCCTTGACGTCCACGGTGAGGACCTGGTCGGCCCGGATGAAGCCCAGGGCGGTCTGCGCGTCCTTCTCGTCGGCCTGGACGCCGTACGGCAGGCGCATCGCGTAGAAGGTGGCGTCGTGACCGGCGGCGCGGGCCCGCTCCACGGCGAGCTGGCAGAGCCGGCCGGCGGTCGTGGAGTCGACGCCTCCGCTGATGCCGAGCACGAGGCACCGCAGACCGGTGGAGGTGAGTCGCTCGGCGAGGAACGCCACCCGGCGCTCGATCTCCGCCTTCGGGTCGAAGGTCTCGGAGACCTGGAGGTCCCGGGCGATCTGCTGCTGGAGGGCGGTGGACGCCGGGTCGGTCACGGGGGTCTCCTCGTCAGGTTCGGTCGGCGGCGGCTCGGCGGTGTGCGGTGCTCCGCCCGTGGGTGCCGGGGCCGCGCGCCGTCGGGTCTACGGGGTCGACTCTACGCACCGGGGCCCGGCGCCGTCGTCCTGGCCTGCTGGTCCCGGCGGGGGGCCTCCGTTCCCGGACACGCCGCCTCGTGGCGGGGCGGTTCCACGCGCGCGCGAGCGGGACCTCGCCGGCGCCCGGTGCCGCACCCCGGCCCCCGGCCGTCGGTCCCCGCGCCGCCCTGGACGGCCCTCAGGCCTGCCGGGGCCCGCGGAGCGCCCGGTCGAGGCCGTCCTGCGGAGGACCGGTGAGGGCGCGCACGAAGATCTCCTCGTACGCGGGCTCGCCGATGGTGGCGCGGACGGTGTCCGTGTACTTCTCCCGCAGCGCCCGCAGGCCCGGCAGTCCGCGCCGGGGCTGGCCCGTGGCACGCCAGTAGGCCTCCCCGGTGCCGGACACGTCGGCGGCCCGCTCGCCGTCGCCGGCCGCCGCGAGGGCGGTGGCGAGCACGTCGAGACCGAGGGCCACGCCGAGGCTCGCCCCGAGGCGGCGGGTGCCTTCCAGCATGGCGCGGGCGTGGCCCGCCGCGGTGGCCGGGGCGCCCTCCAGGAGGCCGGTGAGGGCCAGCTGGTACTCCAGGGCGGTCCGGGTCCAGTGCTCGTCGAGTCCCTCGCACAGGGCGCGCAGGGCGAGGGCCCGCTCCCGGGCCTCGGCGAGCCGGCCGAGGCCGGTGAGGGCGAAGACCCGCACCAGGTGGCAGCGGAGCCGGGCGGCGGAGTCGCCGGGGCCGCCCCGGGCGGCGGCGAGGACGTGGCCCACGATGACGTACGCGGCCATCGGCCGGCCGGTGGTCAGGGCGAGGAGCCCGGCGAGGGCGGCGGCGTCGAGCGTCAGTTCACCGGGTCGCCCCGGGCCGCCGGTCCCCGAGCGGTCACCGTCCCCGTCCACCCACCGCGCGGGGCCGCCGCTCCCCGACCGGTCACCGTCCTCGTACCCCCACCGCCCCGTACCGCCGCTCCCCGGCCGCTCGCCGTCCTCGTCGTCCGACCGCACGGCGTCCCGTGCGCGCCCGGGCTCCCGTTCCGTGCTCTCGGTGTGTTCCGCGTACCGGGCCTCGCGGGCGCAGCGTTCGCTGACGTCCTGGGCGGGGCCGAACTCGCCCTGGAGGACGAGGGTGACGCCGAGTGCCCACAGGGCGCGGGCCCGGACGCGGCCGCGGGCCTCGCTGAGGAGGAGGGCCTGTTCGAGGCCGTCGCGGGCTTCGCGCAGGCGGCCCCGGCAGGACCATGCGAAGGCGACGGAGCCGACGAGGTCGAGGGCGGCGTCGGGGTCGGTGCGCAGCAGCCGGTCCAGGGCGGTGCGCAGGTCGGTGTGGTGGGCGTCGACGGTCCGGTACCAGCGCAGCTGGCGGGCGCCGTGCCAATCGCTCTCCGCCCGGCGGGCCAGACCGCGGAAGTGGGCGGCGTGCCGGGCGGCGACGGCCCCGGTCTCCCCGGTGCGGTCCAGCCAGGTCGCCCCGTACGCGCGGATCGTGTCCAGCATCCGGTGTCGCCCGCCTGCGTCCGGGGGGCGTACGACGCAGGCGCGGACGAGCCCGGCGAGCGCGTCCGGCAGGGTCGCCCGGTTCAGCGGGCCGCCGGCGCACACGGCGGTCGCCGACGCGAGGTCGAAGGGGCCCCGGAAGACGGAGAGGCGGGCCCAGAGGAGCCGTTCGAGCGGTGCGCTCAGTTCGTGGCTCCAGCCGATGGCGGAGCGCAGGGTCTGGTGGCGGCTCGGCCACACCCGCTCGGGGTGCACGAGCAGGTCGAAGCGGGCGCCGGGCGGGGCGTCGAAGCGGGTGCCGAGCTGGTCGCGTACGGCTTCGGCGCCCTGGAGGCGGATCTGCGCGGCGGCCAGTTCCAGGGCGAGCGGGATGCCTTCGAGGCGTACGCAGATCTCACCGGCGGGGCCGGCCGCGGGGAAGTCCTCCCCGGTGGCGCGCCGGAGCAGTTCAAGGGCGTCCCGTCCGGAGGGGGGCAGCGGGTCGAGGTCGACGACCCGCTCCCCCGCGACGCCGAGGGGGAGCCGGCTCGTGGCCATGACGGTGAGCCCGGGGGCGGCGGCGAGGAGTTCGGTGACGAGCCGGGCGCACGGTTCGGCCAGGTGCTCGCAGGAGTCGAGGACGAGCAGCAGCCGGTCGTCGGCGAGGCGGCGGCAGAGGCCGGTGGTCGCCATGCCGGGGGTGTGGTCCGACAGGTCGACGGAGTCGGCGACGAGTGCCACGAGCAGCCGGTCGCCGTCGAGCGGCGTGAGGTCGGTCCACCAGACCCCGTCGGGGTAGTGGTCGGCAGCGCGGTGCGCGGCGCGCAGCGCGAGCCGGGTCTTCCCGACTCCCCCGACGCCGGTCACGGTGACGAGGCGGTGATCCGCCAACGCGGCGGAGATCCGCTCCAGTTCCGTGCGGCGTCCCACGAAACCGGGGTTCTCGTCCGGAAGATGTCCACGCACGGGAGCAGTCTCTCTCATGACGGCCGCGAACGGGCCTCCAGGACGGCTTCGTTACGCACCTTCGACCGTCACGACCACCGAGTGCCACCCCTGCGCGCCGTCGGGCATCGTGGTGGTGCGCCGTTCGGGCTGGGTGGCGCCGGTGCCGTCGGTGGCGCGGACGGTGAGGGTGTGGCGGCCGGGGGTGGCCGTCCAGGGGTACGTCCACTGGCGCCAGGTGTCGCGGCTGTCCTCGGCGGCGAGCCGGGCGTCCTGCCAGGGGCCTTCGTCGATCCGTACCTCGACGCGCCGGATGCCCCGGTGCTGGGCCCAGGCGACGCCCGCGACCATGACGGTACCGGTGGCGGGGCGGCCGAAGGGGCGGGGGGTGTCGATGCGGGACTGGGTCTTCACGGGGGCCTGGGCGGCCCAGCCGCGCGGGACCCAGTAGGCGTCGTAGGCGTCGAAGGTGGTGAGCTCGATGGACTCGATCCACTTGCAGGCGGAGACGTATCCGTAGAGGCCGGGGACGATCATGCGGACGGGGAAGCCGTGGGTGAAAGGCAGGGGCTCGCCGTTCATGCCGAAGGCGAGGAGGGCGTCACGGCCGTCCATGATCTCCTCGACGGGGGTGCCGATGGTCATGCCGTCGACGGAGCGGGCGACGAGCTGGTCTGCGGCGCCGCCCTCGGAGGGCGGGCGGACGCCGGCCTCGCGGAGCAGTTCGGCGAGGGGGATGCCGAGCCAGCGGGCGTTGCCGACGTAGGGGCCGCCGACCTCGTTGGAGACGCAGGCGAGGGTGATGTCCCGCTCGACGGTCCTGCGGGCCATGAGCTCCCGCAGGGTGAGGGTGAGTTCCCCGCGTACGCCGGTGCCGTGGAGGCGCAGCCGCCAGCGGTCGGCGTCGACCTTGGGGACGACGAGCGCGGTGTCGACGCGGTAGAAGTCGCGGTTCGGGGTGACGAAGGGGCTGATGCCGGGGACGCGGAGCTGCGCTCCGGCGGGGACGGGCGGGGCCGGGGAGGCGGGGCGGGGCAGTCGCACGGCCGCGCGGGAGGCGACGGCGTTCTCCTCCACCGGGGAGGTGACCGTCCTGCCGAGGGCGGCGGCGCCGGTCGCGGCGAGTCCGGTGGAGGCGGCGACGATCAGGAAGCGCCGCCGGTCGGGGCGGGTCGCTCCGGCCTTCGGGGGTGTCGTGGTGAGCAGGCCGGTCAGGGCGTACAGCAGGACCGCGCCGACGGCGGCGCCGATGAGGGAGGGCACGGCGTCGAGGGCGGAGTCGGAGTCGGGGCGGGTGACGGCGGCGAGGGCCCCGAGGACGCCGAAGGCGGCGACGGCGAGGGCGCCGAGCCGTCGGTGGCGGAGCGCGAGCAGCCCGATGCCGAGGGCGAGGAGGGCCAGGAGGAGCAGGATGCCGAGCTGGAGGACGGTCTTGTCGCTTTCGCCGAAGGTGCGGATCGCCCAGTCCTTGAGGGCTGCCGGGGTCCGGTCGACGACGGCGTCGCCGATGGCGAGGACGGGGCCCGCTTCGGGTCGTACCCGGGAGGCGACGAGGTCCGCGACGGCGAGCGAGACGTACGCGGCGAGGAGGCCGCCCAGCGCGGCGAGGAGCCGGTCGGTACGGGTGGGCTCGCGGTCCGTGTCCCGTGGGGCCCCGGTGGTCCTGGTGGCTTTCATGGTGGGTACTTCGGCACCCGGTGGTCGCCGGATGGGTGTCTTCACCCGGGTGGCGTAGCTTCGGCGGGTGCGGGTGCGGCGCGGTCGCAGGACGCCAGGGCGGCGCGGCGTCAGCGGGTGCGGGGCGGTCGGATGACGCCCAAGGCAGCGCGGCGTCAGCGGGTGCGGCAACGGTCGCAGGACGCCCAGGGCAGCGCGGCGTCAGCGGGTGCGGGGCGGGGTGTCGTGGCCGTCCAGGTGCTCGCCCGGGGTGGCGAGTTCCTCGACGGCGCCGGCTCCGACGACCGCGCCGGTGGACTTCTTGCCGCGCCGCAGCCGTCCTTCGAGCCAGGAGGCGAAGGTGGTGAGGGCGAAGTTGAGGATGATGAAGATGACGGCGACGACCGTGAAGCAGGCGATGGTGTTGGCGCCGTAGTTGGCGCTCAGCGGGCGGACGGAGGCGAGGAGTTCGGAGAAGCCGAGCATCGCGCCGCCGAGCGCGGTGTCCTTGACGATGACGACGAGCTGGCTGACGAGCGCCGGCAGCATGGCGGTGACGGACTGCGGGAGGAGCACGTACGCCATGGTCTGGCCCTTGCGCATGCCGATGGCCTTCGCCGCGTCGGTCTGGCCGGTGGGGAGCGCGAGGATGCCGGCCCGGACGACCTCGGCGAGGACGGACGCGTTGTAGAGGACGAGGCCGGTGACGACGGCGTACAGCGGGCGGGTCTCGGGGCTGATGGCGGCGAACTCGGAGTAGGCCGCGTTGGCGAACAGCATGAGGATCAGGACGGGGATGGCCCGGAAGAACTCGACGACGGTGCCGGCGGCGCCCCGGAGGGCACGGTGGTCGGAGAGGCGTGAGATGCCGAGGAACGCGCCCAGGGGCAGGGCGATCACCATGGCGAGGGCGGCGGCGATCACGGTGTTCTTGAGGGCGGGCAGGACGTAGGTCTCCCAGACGCGCGCGTCCGTGAAGAAGGGGGCCCACTTGGCCCATTCGAGCTGGTTCTTGTCGGCGAGGCTCACCGTGACCCACCACACGACTGCGGCGAGGGCGGTGAGGAACAGCAGGGTGTAGAGGAGGTTGCGCCGCCGGGCGCGGGGGCCGGGGACGTCGTAGAGGACGGTCGGTCTGGTCTTCACCGTCTCACCGCCGCCTTCTTGGCGACCCAGCCGAGGAAGAGCCCGGTGGGCAGGGTGAGGCAGATGAAGCCGACGGCGAAGATCGCGGAGATGAGGATGAGTTGGGCTTCGTTCTCGATCATCTCGCGCATCAGCAGGGCGGCTTCGGCGACGCCGATGGCGGCCGCGACGGTGGTGTTCTTGGTGAGGGCGATGAGGACGTTGGCCAGCGGGCCGACGACGGAGCGGAAGGCCTGCGGGAGCACGATGATCCGCAGGACCTGGGGGAAGCTCAGCCCGATGGCGCGGGCGGCCTCGACCTGCCCGAGGGGGACGGTGTTGATGCCGGAGCGGATGGCCTCGCAGACGAAGGCGCTGGTGTAGGCGATGAAGCCGAGGACGGCGAGCCGGAAGTTGATGGTGGTGAAGCGGTCGGCGCCCATGCTGACCCCGAGGGTCTGGAAGAGGCCGAGTGAGGTGAAGACGATGATGACGGTGAGGGGGATGTTGCGGACGATGTTGACGTAGACGGTGCCGAAGCCCCGCATCAGGGGGACGGGGCTGACCCGCATGGCGGCCAGCAGCGTCCCCCAGATCAGGGAGCCGATCGCGGAGTACACGGTGAGCTGCACCGTCACCCAGAAGGCTCCGAGCAGGTCGTACCCGTGCAGGAAGTCGAACACGGCGACCCACTCACTTCACGACGACGCCGATCTTCGGTGCGGGTTCGCTCTGGTAGCCGGCGGGGCCGAAGTTCTTCTTCACCGCCGCGTCCCAGGAGCCGTCGGCGACCATCTTCTCCAGGGCCGTGTTGATCTTGCCCTTGAGCTCGCTGCCCTTCTGGACGCCGATGCCGTAGTTCTCGTTGCTCATCTTGAAGCCGCCGAGCTTGAACTTGTCCTTGAACTGGCTCTGCGAGGCGTATCCGGCAAGGATCGAGTCGTCCGTGGTGACGGCGTCGATGACACCGTTCTCGAGTCCGGTCAGGCACTCGGAGTATCCGCCGTACTCCTGGAGCTGGGCGTCGGGGGCGATCTCGTCCTTCACGTTCTGCGCGGAGGTCGAGCCGGTGACCGAGCAGAGCTTCTTGTTGTTGAGGTCGGACGGCTGCTTGATGGAGTCGTCGTCGGCGCGGACCAGGACGTCCTGGTGGGCCAGGAGGTAGGGACCGGCGAAGTCGACCTTCTCGGCGCGCTCGTCGTTGATCGAGTACGAGGCGGCGATGAAGTCCACGTCACCGCGCTGGAGCAGCGTCTCCCGGTCCGCGCTCTTGGCCTCCTTCCACACGATGTCGGACGGGTCGTGGCCGAGTTCCTTGGCGATGTACGTGGCCACGTCGACGTCGAAGCCGGTGTAGGTGCCGTCGGGGGTCTTGAGGCCGACGCCGGGCTGGTCGAACTTGATGCCGACGGTGATCTCGTCGCCGCCGTGGTCGCGCGGCACGGCGCCGGCCGCTCCGCTCGCGAGTCCTGCGGAGGTGACGGAGAGGACGACGGCGGCGGCGACGGCCACGGCGGCCCTGCCGGTCCTGAGCGGGTTCATGATCATGAGGATCACCCCTGGGGGCTGCTGGTCGGGCGACGGCCGTGGTCCACGGCCGGCTGCGGCTAGTGGTGGAGGATCTTGGACAGGAAGTCCTTGGCGCGGTCGCTGCGCGGGTTGCCGAAGAACTCGTCCGGGGTCGCCTCCTCGACGATCCGGCCTTCGGCCATGAAGACGACCCGGTTGGCGGCGGAGCGGGCGAAGCCCATCTCGTGGGTGACGACCACCATCGTCATGCCGTCCCTGGCGAGTTGCTGCATGACCTCCAGGACCTCGTTGATCATCTCGGGGTCCAGCGCGGACGTCGGCTCGTCGAAGAGCATCACCTTCGGATCCATGGCGAGGGCGCGGGCGATCGCCACGCGCTGCTGCTGGCCTCCGGAGAGCTGCGCCGGGTACTTGTCCGCCTGCGAGGCGACGCCGACCCGGTCGAGCAGGGCGCGGGCGCGCTGCTCGGCCGCCTTGCGGTCCTTCTTGCGGACCTTGATCTGGCCCAGGGTGACGTTGTCGAGGACCGTCTTGTGCGCGAACAGGTTGAAGGACTGGAAGACCATGCCGACGTCGGCGCGCAGGGCCGCCAGTTCACGGCCCTCGGCGGGCAGGGGGCGTCCGTCGACGACGATCTCGCCCCTGTCGATGGTCTCCAGGCGGTTGATCGCCCGGCACAGCGTCGACTTCCCCCCGCCCGACGGCCCGATGACGACGACGACCTCACCGCGGTGGACCGTCAGGTCGATGGACTGGAGGACGTGCAGCGTGCCGAAGTGCTTGTCGACGGCGCGCAGCACGATGAGCGCGTCGCCGCTGTCCGGGACGGGCATGGCACCCTCCTGGCTCGCGCCCCCGCTTGCCGCTGGCTTCTCACGTTCATGCTCCGCCCTCCGTCCGCACCCCGCACGCCGGAGGGGGCGCGCACCGGGGCGGCCGGGCGGACACTGGGGAGAGGAGCCAGTGCGCGAGGAGGGTCCGCCATGAGAAGTGCCGCACCCAAGGTCAGCACGTTGCCGACGGAGCACCGGGAGCGCCTGATGGCCTTCGCCGAGGACGTGTACTTCGACTCCGGTCACCGACTGTTCGAGGAGCAGCAGCACGCCGACCGGTTCTGGATCGTGAAGACGGGCGCGGTGACGCTCGACGCGAAGGTGCCCGGCCGTGGATCGCCGGTGATCGAGACCCTGCGTCACGGGGAGCTGGTCGGCCTGTCGTGGCTGTTCCCGCCGTATCTGTGCCAGTCGGGGGCCGAGGCTATGACGCCGGTACGGGCGTACGAGTTCAACGCCCCGGCCGTCCGTTCGATGTGCCGCTCGGACACGGAGTTCGGCGCCTCGGTCATGTTCTGGGTGGGCGCCATCCTGGCCCACCGCCTCCAGGTGACCCGGGTCCGCCTCCTCGACCTGTACGCCCCGCACGGGAGCGGCATCCTGGCCTGAGGCTCACGGGGCCGGCCGACTGCCTTCTCTCCGGGAGCGGGACGGTACGGTGGGAGCGGTCGGCGGGGCGGGCCCGCCCGTCGCCGGCCTCCTCCCCCGCTCCGGCGACGAGCTGCGAGGCCAGGCATGAGCGAACCGACTTCGGCACGCGAGGCGATCGCCCTCGTCTGTGGCGACGACTTCTCCGAACTTCCTTTCACCGAGGGCCCTCTGGCGGCTGACGGGCCGCTCGGCTGGCCCGGCTACTCGGCCGCCCACGCCCGCGCCTCCGCCCGTACCGGCGAGACCGAGTCGGTGGTCTGCGGTACGGGTGTGGTGGGCGGGGTGCCGGTGGTCCTCATCTCGTTCGAGTTCGGGTTCCTCGGCGGTTCCCTCGGCGAGCGGACGGGGGCGCGTGCCGCCGCCGCCCACGCGCTGGCCCGTGCTCGACGGCTGCCCGTGGTCGTCCTGCCGGCCACCGGCGGCAGCCGGATGCACGAGGGCATGCGCGCCCTGCTCCAGCTCCAGTTCCTGGCGGGCGAGTCCGCTCTCACCCGGGCCGCGGGGCTGCCGCAGCTCGCCGTCCTGCGGGATCCGACGACGGGCGGCGGCTGGGCCACGCTCGGCGCCGGGTCGGACGTCGTCCTCGCCCTGCCGGGGGCGCAGGTCGCCTTCGCGGGTTCCCGTGTCCGCCCGCCTGACGCGGACCCCGCCGCGTACACCGCGGAGGCGCAGCTCGCGCACGGCCACATCGACGCGATCGTGCCTCCCTCCGCGCTGCGCGACACCCTCGGCCGCTGGCTCTCCCTGCTCACCCGCCCCGCCGAGGGCCCGGTCCCGCCGCCGCCCGCACTCGGCGATCCGGGTGCGCCGCCCTCCGCGAGCGGCCGGGAGGCGGTGGCGCGCGCACGGCACCCCGGGCGGCCACGGGCCGGGGCGTACCTCGACGCGGGGTTCACCGTGCGTGAGGAGATCTCGGGCGACCGCTGCGGCGGGGTCGACCCGGGTGTGCGGTGCGGATTCGGACGGCTCCCCGACGGCCGTACCGTCGCCTACGCCGCCCAGTGCGGTACGGCCACCAGGCCGGCCGGCTTCCGTACGGCCGCCCGGCTGGTACGGCTCGCGGACCGGCTCGGCATCCCCGTCCTCACGCTGATCGACACGCCGGGGGCGGCCAACGACCCGGCGGCGGAGCGCGCGGGTGCGGGTCCCGCCATCGCCGACCTGTTCGCCGCCGTCGCCTCCGCGCGCGTCCCCCTCACGTCCCTCCTCATCGGCGAGGGCGGTTCGGGTGGCGCGCTCGCCCTCGCCGCGCCCGGCAACCTCTGGGCCACACCCGACAGTTACTTCTCCGTGATCGCCCCGGAGGCGGCCGCGTCCATCCTGAAGCGCCCACCGGAGGACTCGGGCCCGACGGCCGACCATCTGCGCCTGCGCCCGCAGGACCTCGTCGCCCTCGGGGTCATCCGGGGCGTCGTCCCGGCGTAGACCCGGCGCGCGGGCGCGGTGACGGGGGCACGGCTGGCCGAACGGGTGGGCGCGGGTGACCATGGAGGGCGGGACCCGACCGGGAGGCCGGCAACGCTGGGAGGCACCCGTGGCGCACACCGGCACCACCACCGACGTACTGATCGTGGGCGCGGGACCGGTCGGTCTGAGCGCCGCCGGGGAACTCCGTCGCCACGGGGTGCGCTGCCGGCTCGTCGAGCGACTGCCGGCCCGGTTGCCGTACGCCAAGGCGGTCGGGATCCAGCCGCGCACCCTGGAGCTGTGGGACCGGATGGGCCTGGTCCGCGCGGTGCTCGAGGCCGCGGTCCCGATGCGGGGTCAACTGACCTATGTCAACGGCCGGGAGGCGGCACGGATCGACCTCGAGCTGCCTCCCGAGGTGCCGTACGGATTCGCCGCGCTGCCGCAGTACGAGACCGAGCGCCTCCTGGAGGAGTACCTCGCCGGTCTGGGGGCGGTCATCGAACGCGGCACGGAACTGATCTCGTTCGAGCAGGACGCGGACGGTGTCACCGCGCGCCTCCGCACCGCGACGGGGGCCGACGAGGAGCTGCGGGTCCGCTACCTGATCGGCTGCGACGGCGCGCACAGCGTCGTACGCAAGACGCTGGGCCTGTCGTACGGGGGCGGTGCGCTCCCGGCGGCGTACATGCTGGGCGATGTCGTGGCCGAGAGCGACTGGGACCTGCCCGCCGGGTACGCCCTCCGCTCCGAGCACCGCGCCGCCGACGGTTCGACCGATGACGTGCTGGTCTGCATCCCGCTGCCGGGGGCGGGGCGCTACCGCATGTCGATGAGGGTGCCGCCCGGCCTGGCGGATCCTGCCGATGCGCAGCCGGAGTCCGGTCGCGTCGCCCACGGCCTCCAGGGCGGGGACGGCCCGAACCTGGCCCATCTCCAGGCCGTCGTCGACCGGCTCGCTCCGCGTCCCACCCGGCTCTCCGGCCTGCGCTGGTCCTCGGTCTTCCGCATCAGCCACCGCATCGTCGACCGCTACGGCGTGGGGCGGGTCTTCGTCGCGGGCGACGCCGCCCACATCCATCCGCCCACCGGCGCGCAGGGCATGAACACGGGCGTCCAGGACGCCGTCAACCTGGGCTGGAAACTCGCCCTCGTGGTGCGCGGCGAGGCCGGTCCCGCTCTGCTCGCCAGTTACGACGCCGAGCGCCGTCCGGTGGGCGAAGAGGTCGTCGGCCGTACCGTCCGGCATTCCACCCGGGGCTTCGAGAACGACCCCGACGACCGGCGGACCGTGATCCTCCGGGAGGCGCAACTCCTCGTCGGCTACCGGGACGGTCCGCTCTCGGGCACGCCGTACGGCCCGGTCGACGCGCCGCAACCGGGTGACCGCGCCCCGGACTGCGCCGGGCTCACCACGTCCATCGCCGCCTTTCCCCTGCGTCTGCTCGACGTCCTGCGCGGGCGCCTCGGGCACGTCGTCCTGCTGTACGGGGCGGAGGTCGCCGCCCTGGCGGGGGCTGCGGCGGAGGCGAGGGAGGCCGGCGGCGACGCCCTCACCGTCCTCGCCGTGCTGCCCCGGGAGGTCTCGGGGCCCGCGCAGGCGCCTCTCGACTCCCTCGGGGTGCCGGCGTATCCGGATGCCGCCGGGGAGTTCGCACAGCTCTACCGCCCCGAGGGCGACACCGGCTTCCTCGTACGCCCTGACGGGCAGCTCGCCGCCCGGTTCCCGCTCGGCGGCACCACGGCCGCCCTGTCCGCCTACCTCAGGACGCTGACCGCCTGAGCCGCTCCGTGACCCGTGAGCCCATGCCCCATCGCCGGTCGCCGGTCGCCGGTCGCCGGAGGCGCCTGGCCGTCTCACCCCTCCGGTGGCAGGGCCTCCGCCGTCGTCTCGCGGGCCTTCCGTAGCGCGGTGTGGACCGACCAGACCACCGAGACCAGCGGCACCGCGACCACCGCGCCCACGACGCCCGCGGCGATCGAGCCGGCGATGACCGAGATCGCCACCACCAGGGGATGCAGCCGGACGGCCCAGCTCATCACGAGCGGGTGCAGGAGGTGCCCTTCGATCTGGCCGATCACGACGATCAGGGCGACCACGATCCCCGCCACCAGTGGGCCCTGCGACGCCAGGGCCACGACGGCGGCGACGGCGAGGGCGATCGGTGAACCGATCAGGGGAATGAACGCGGCCAGGAATTCGAGCAGGGCCAGGGGCACCGCGAGCGGGACGCCGAGGAGCCACAGCGCGACGCCGACGAGCACCGCGTTCACCGCCGCGACCAGCACGATCCCGTGGGTGTAACCGGTGAAGGTGCGCCAGGCCGCCCGCCCGCCGACCGCCACCCGGTCACGGGCCGAGGGGGGCAGCTGTGCCTGGAACCACACCCACTGCCGGTCCCCCGAGTGGATGAAGAACACCGCGCAGAACAGCGCGAGGGCCAGGGTCGTCAGGACCGCCACCAGATGGCCCGCTCCGCTCAGCGCCTCACTGACCAGGGTCGAACGGTGGCTGGAGACGAACGCGCCGACCTTGTCCTGGAGGCCGGTCAGTGCGCCCGGGTCCACCCGGAACGGCGGGCGTTCCAGCCAGTCCTCGATCCTGACGATGCCGTCCCGGAACTCCCGTACCAGGGTCGTCCGCTCGCCCGCGACCGCCTCGCCGACCAGCGCGAGCGCGCCGAGGACCAGCGCGATGCTCCCGAGCAGGGTGAGGGCGACCGCCGGCGGGCGTGGCAGGCCCCGGGCCACCACGTCGGCGACGGGGCGCAGCAGCGCGGTGATCACCAGGCCGAGGAACACGGCCACCCCGACCTCGTGGAAGCGGCCGAGGACCGCGAACAGGCTGTAGACGAGCGCGCCGACGACGAGCAGCCGCCACGCGTAGGCGGCGGCCGTACGAAGGAAGGGGGTCACCGTCGGTGGTGTGCCTGGCTGCATGGCGGACGACGTACCACCGCAGGACCCCTCCCCCACGCCCGCGGCCCCACATTCGCCCGACACGCCCGCGGGATTCGCCCGACCGGGGCTGACGGGCGGCCGCCCCCGGGTCCGGGCCACGGCCGGGTTCCCCGGCGAACGCCCGCCGTCAGGACCTCGTACGGGGTGCCGACGACGGCGGTATCGACGACGCGGGTGCCGACGAGGCCGGTGCCGACAGCGCCGGTGCCGACAAGGCCGGGAGAGGCGAGATCGCGGTGGGCTCCGTGGCGGCCACCGCTGCCACGGCCGCCCGCTCGTGGTCCGTCCATTCGAGGAGCGTCAGGTCGTTCCGGCCGGCCTTCAGGCGGGCCTCGGCCCGGACCCACAGCCGGAGCAGCTCCGGGCCGGGGTCCGGCCGGGCCGTGGCCTCGCGGAGGTCGGCTGCGGGCAGCAGGCGGCGGAGGACCCGCAGGGGGCCGGGTCGGCGGGTGGAGGGCTCCACGTCGATGCCGATCGCACCCGGACCGACGGCCGCCGCGACCACGCCGTCGGCGTGGCTCAGGCTGATGCCCACGCCGGGGTGACCGCGCAGGTACGGGCGTCCGTGCCCGTGCCGCCCGCAGGTGGGGCACAGCTGGTCCGGGGCCGACTCGTCCCACGCCAGGCCGGTGAAGCGGGCCACGCACAGCCGGGCCAGGAGCCGGGCCGCCGTCACGTCGTCGCGGCGGGCGGGCAGTCGTACGCCCGCGAGCCGGCGCCGTTCCCAGGGTGCGAGCAGGCCCTCGTGCAGCTCCGGGTGGTCGAGGACCTCCCGGGTGGTCGCCACCACGGCCAGGCCCCTGCGGTCGTCGCCGTCCCGGCCGGCCGCCGGGCGGAGGCTCACCCGACGGCGTCGCTCAGGAAGCGCCGACGGACGCGCGAGAGCGTACGGAAGTCGTCGATGGTGACGTCCTGGAGGTCGATGGTGGCGCCGGACATGTCCTCCAGGAGGTCGATGAACTCGAGGAAGTCCATGGAGTCGATGAGACGGGCCTCGATGAGGTCCTCGTCGGCGTCGATCGGGCCGTCGAGGCCGGGGTTCTTCTCGTGCAGCCACGCGGCGATGCGTTCCATGGGGCGGGGTCGCTCCTTACTGGTGTTGCGGGATACGGGTGGGCCGCGTCTCAGAGGCGGGCGTCGCGGAGGCGGACCAGGGCCTGGTCGGGGGTGCCGTGGGCGAGGATCATCGCGTGGATCCATCGCTCCAGGCCGAAGGCGACGCAGGCGCTGTACGCCGGTCCTTCCGAGCCGGCGCGGATGTCCAACCGCTCGCCGAAGAAGTTGCGGTGGCGGTTCACGGAGGCGATGGCGGTTCCGTCGGGGGCGCAGAACTCGTGCTTGACGGGGTCGAGAGCCATCAGCCGGGCCCGGGAACCGCCCTTGTCGTAGAACGGGTCGTCGGCCACGGCCCTGTTCAGTTCGAGGCCGAGACGTGCGGCCGCCTCCAGGACGAACTCCGCTCCCCGGTCGAGGTGTTCGAGGGCGCCCTGCCGGGTGCCGAGGTACAGGACCTCGCGCATGTGGAAGCCCCAGAGCCGGCGCAGCCCGTCGTAGTGGGTCTCGTTGCGGAAGCAGCGGCCGGCGGCGGAGAGGCGGAGGCCGTCCTCGCCGACGTCCCGGCCCTCCAGGGAGAGCAGGAGTCCGTAGCAGGTGGCGGACGGCAGGAGGTGGCCGGTCGGCCGGAGCGGCAGCTCTCCCGGTGTCCCGCCGGCCGCGAGCCCGTCGAGTACGTCGGGGGTGAAGCGCCCGGCGGAGACGCCGAGATGGGGGAAGTTGCGGAAGAAGTCGAGTCGCGCCAGGCCCTCCACGGACAGCAGCGGGGGGCCGACGACCTCGGGCGCGGACAGCCGTGCGGCCAGTCCGGTGAGCAGCTCGTCCAGGCCGCGCAGGAGCGCGGTGTGGACCGGGTCGAGGGTGATCAGGCCCGCACCGGGACTCCGCAGACCGCCGTCAGGCAGAGCTGTGGTGCTGGATGTGCTCATGGATACCGCTCCCTGTGTGCTGGGCGTGGCGAACAGTCGAGGGTGTCGGGTCGGATGGGGGCGGCACGCATGCCGACCGATACGCCATCAGGGACCGGACTGCGCAGGGGGACACTAGGCCAGCCCCGCGGATATTGTCTAGACCAAAGCTACCCGCCCGGCAGGCCCTGTCCAGCGGCGACCAGAGGGATCCGGCCAATCAACTCCGCATATTGAGATGGCACTTGACAGCCACTATGGTCTAAACCAATTCTGCTGAACGGCGTGGCCCCCGCACACTCCGCGCCATGTCGCAGCCGTCCGTCCACACCGTCCGTCGATGCCGTCGGCCACCGGCCCCACGCCGGGGGTCGCCCCGTGCTGTCCACCGGTCGGGCCGCCTCCCCGACTCCCGCTTCGGAAGGACCCCATGGACTCCCGCCCTGGAGGGACCACATGACGACCCCCGCTCCCGACCGTTCCCGGCCCCGTCCCCGGCTCCACCGCGCCGTCTCGGACCGGCCGTACTTCAGCGCGGACGGCGAGTCCTACCTCGCACAGACCACCCTGCGGGAACTGACGAAGACACGGCCGCTGCGGGTGCTCTCCGAGGAGGACTTCGCCCACTGGCAGACGTACGGCTACGTGATCGTCCGCGAGGCGGTCCCGGCGGAGGCCGCGCGACGCCTGCTCGACTTCACCTGGGACTTCCAGGGCCTGGACCCCGACCGGCCGGACAGCTGGTACGAGGACCGGCCGTTCCGTTCCGAGCTGGACCGGCAGCTGCACGTGTACGGCTTCGTGGAGGCGTACCACCACCAGCTCCTCTGGGACAACCGGCAGGCCCAGCGGGTCTACGACGCCTTCGTGGACGTGTGGGACTGCGAGGAGCTGTGGGTCACCCAGGACCGGCTCAACCTCAACCCGCCCAACATCAGGAACCGGGACCGCGCCCTGATCGAGCCCACGGACCGGGGCTTCGACATCGAGCTGCACTGGGACATCGACACGACGCTCGGCGTCCCGCCGCAGCGGGTGCAGGGCATCATCGCGCTCAACGACACCCGGCCCGAGTCGGGCGGCTTCCAGTGCTGCCCCGAGCTGTTCCGGCGCTTCGAGGAGTGGAAGGTCGGCGCACCGGCGGACCGGGACCCCCTGCGTCCCGCCGTGGACCGGACGGAGTACCCCGTCCTGCGGCCCGACCTGCACCCCGGCGACCTGCTGATCTGGAACGGCCTCCTCGCGCACGGCGTGGCGCGCAACACGTCCCGGGACCAGGTGCGGGCCGTCCAGTACCTGTCGATGATGCCCGCCCTGGAGGAGCACGAGCGGCTGAGGCGGTCCCGCGTCGACGCGTGGCGGCACCTGCGGACCCCGCGCTGGAACCGGACCCTGGTCGGCGACCCCGTACGCCACGAGTCCGAGCGGTACCCCACCGCCACCCTGAACGCACTCGGGAGCCGCCTGCTCGGACTCACCTCGTGGAGCGACACGAGCGGGACCGACGGCACGGACAGCGCGGGCGGCGCGGGCGGGTCCCGGGCTCGTACCGCCACGGGCACCGCTGCCCCCACCGTCCCCGGTCAGAGCGGGGAGCCGGCGTGCGCCGTGTCTGTCTGACCCTGCCCACGGACCGGGCCTGCGCCGCGACCCTGAGCGCCGTGGCCGAGGAAGCGGCCTACGGCGCCCGTCACTTCGGCGTCGAGGTGCGTCTGCTCGTCCTGGACTCCTCGGACGCCCCCGTGCTCGCCGAGCACCGGAAGGTGGTGGCGTCGCTGCCCCCGATGCCCGGTGTGGTCGTGCACCACCTCGACGAGGACGAGCAGCGGACCTTCCTGCTGGAGGTGATCGCCAGGTCCGGCGTCCCCGGGCCGGACCGGATGCTGGACCTGATGCTGCCGACCCGGGTCTCCTACGGGGCCTGCACCAACCGCGCCTTCCTCATCGCGGAGGCGCTCGGCTGCACGTCGGTGCACCGCAGGGATTCGGACAGCCGGTACCAGTACCTGGACGGCGAGCCGGTCTTCCCCCTCCACCACGAACTCACGGCGCTCGGGCGGCGCGCCGCCGACGTGGCCGGTCTGGTGTCCCGGAGCAGGCTCGATCCGGCGTACGCGGACCGCCAAGTGGCCATGGTCGGCGGCTCCTTCGTCGGCGAGATGTCGGTGGACGTGGCCGAGATCCGGGGGCTCGACCCGGCCGTCTACGAGGACGTCGTGGGCCTGTCGATCCCCGCCGGCTATCCGGAGGTCTGGCGCAGGAACCTGATCGACGAGTCCTTCCGGGGCGCCGGAACCGCCGCGTTCACCGTCGACCGCACCACACTCACGAGCGTCAGCCCGACCCGCGTGGACATGTGCAACGTCGCCTTCGACCGCGAGGTCTACGGCCGCGTCCCGCTGCCGCCCGCCACCGACACCATCGGCAGCGACTACTTCCTCATCCACCTGGTCCACGACGCGGGCCTGCCGGGGGTCCTCCACAACAGACACATCGTCAATTTCCATACCTCTGAACGCCGCTCGGACGACGGCTTCCTCTCCTACCAAGTGCGGTTCGCCAAGTTCCTGCTCTCCTCCCCACACCTCGGCGACGTGTACGCCCGGACGAAGGAGGCGGGCGACGGCCTGCTCGACGCCGACGGCCGTGTCCGGCCCGCCGCCGTCGCCGGGTTCGCGAGGGACAGCACCCGGGTGGACCGGTCGGAGAACGTCGAACGGCTCGACGTCCTCGACCGCTCGTACCGCACCCTGGGCGGCCGCTACGCCACGGCGGCGGACCTGCTCGCCGCCCGCCGCGACCGCCTGCTCGACGAGGCCCGGCAGGACATGGAGGACTTCGCGTTCCTGACCGAGGCCTGGGAGTCGCTGGCCCGGGCGAGCCGCACGTCCTCGTATCCGAGGCACCCGAACCACCCGAAGAACTCGAAGAACCCGAACCACCCCAAGCACGAGGGACGCCCGATGCGTTCGGAAACCGCCCACGCCCGCACCCTCACGGTCCGGTACGCGGGCGGTACGGAGCGCCGGGGCCCCGTCGCGATGGGGCAGGCGAACATGATCCGCTGCATGCTGCGGGACGAGCCCGCCCACATCAACATCCACGATGTGTGGCCGGTTCCCGTAGGGACACCGACGGAGTCGGCGATCGACGCCCTGCGCGAGCTCGTCGTACGGCACGAGGCCCTGCGGACGACGTTCCCGGGCGCGGCAGGCAACGCACCCCGCGAGCAAGTGGTCCATGGGGAGGGCGAGTTCACCGTGGCCGTCCTCGATCACGAGGAACTTCCCCGTGAAGCGGCAGCATACGCCGAGTCGTTGGCCCGCGACGCCCGGGGCGAGCGGTTCCGGCTCGACCGGGACTTCCCCCTCCGGATCTCCCTCGTCGCCCGGTCCGGCGCGCCCGTGTTCGTGGCCCTCGCGGCGAGCCACGCCGTGACCGACGTCAGCGCCCTCGCCGTACTGAAGGAGGAATGGCTGACCCTGCTCGCCGGGGACGCGCTCCCTCCCCTGACCTCCCTGACCCCGCTCGAACTGGCCACGGAGGAGGCGTCCCCCGCCGGGCTCCGGAAGTCGGAGGCGTCGCTGAGGCATTGGGAGCGGATCATCCGCACCGGGCCGCAGGCCATGTTCGCGGAGCCGGGCGCCGAAGGCACCGAGGTGCGCGTGCCGCAGCTCACCCTCCGGTCCCGGCGGGGCGCGCGCGCCCTGGCGCTCGTGGCGGAACGCACCGGCGGGCTGCCGTCCACCGTGCTGCTGACCGCCTGGTGCGCGCTCGTCGCCCACCGTACGGATCAGGCCACCTGCGTCGCCGCGGTCCCCACCTCCAACCGCTACCACCCCCGGCTCGCCCGCTCGGTGAACACCGTGTCCCAGGACGCCCTGCTCTCGCTCGACGTCCGGGTACCGACCTTCGACGCACTGCTGCGCAAGGCCTGGGGAGCGGCGCTCAACGCCTACCGGCACAGCCAGTTCGACGCGGTCGCCCTGTGGGAGATGATCGGGCGGGTCACCCACGAGCGGGGCAGCGGGTTCGCACGGGACGTGGTCTTCAACGACGTCAGCACGCTCCCCGCCACGGTCGCCTCGGTGACCTCCGCGGCCGTCGGCGGGACGGCGGACGGACCGGGCGCGGCGGCGCCGGAGCTGGAGCTGGAATGGGGCCAGGAGCAGGTCCTGCCGACCCGGGTCCTGACCTTCGTCCATGCGATCGAACCGGTCGTCCACCTCGGGATGTGGGCCGATCCCGCCCTGTTCGGGCCGGAGGAGGCGGAGGGCTTCCTGAAGGGCCTCATACGACTCCTGGAGGCGGCCGCCACGGGGGACGTACCGCTCGCTTCCCTGACCGAGGTGACGGGAGTGCGGCCGGTCGAGCGCGGCCCCGGGTGGTGCCTGGTGGACGGCTCCTGGACGTCGCCGCACCTCGTGGCGGAGACGCTCGCCAAGGCTCTGGGCGGGCTTCCCGTCCACGTCACCGTGGAGGACGACCCGGGCACGGACCCGGAGGGGGCGGCCCCCGGGCAGAGCGCGGACCCTGCGGAGCCGTCCCCCGGACCGACGCCGGCACTGACCGCGTACATCGCCGTCGGCGGCACCCCGCTGACTCCGGCGGACGCGCACACCGCGCTGATGGACGTCCTTCCTGGCCGTCCCGGCGTACTGGCTCCGCGCCGGTACGTGATCGTGCAGGACCCGCCGGTGGAGGCGGACCGGAGCAGCGACTGGCTCCGGCAGCGGATTCTCGTGGAAGGGACCGGCCGGGAACGGCGGATGTGACATGACGACGAACGAGGTGACCGCGCGACGGGAGAAGGGCACTCCTCCCAGCCCCTGGCGGTCGAGTCGCTTCCGGCTGTTCTTCACCGCCCGCAGCACGTCGCTCCTTGCCGACGGCATGCTGATGGTGTCGCTGACGACCGCCGTGCTCGGGGCGGGCTACGGCGCGGCCGGCGTCGGGTACGCGCTGGCCGCGTGGATGACGCCGATCGTGCTGCTCGTCCTGTTCGGCGGGGTCCTCGCCGATCGCTTCACACCGCAGGTGATGATGGTCGGCGCCGACGTGGTGCGGATGGCGGCGATGCTCGCGCTCGCGGTGCTGCTCGTCGCCACGGACGTCCGGCTGTGGCAGATCATGGCGTTGCTGGCGCTCAGCGGCGCGGCCACCGCGATGTTCCAGCCGGGCCTTGCGAGCCTGGTCCCCCAGGTCGCCGAGGACATCCAGCGGGCGAACGCGCTCCTGCGCGTCTCCGAGGCGATCTGCACCCTCCTCGGCCCCGGCCTGGCCGGCCTCCTCGTGGCCTACTGGGACGTGGCGGGCTCCTTCGTGGTCATCGCGGCGGCGTACGCGCTCAGCGCGCTCGGCCTGGCGCCGCTGCGCAGACTGGGCACCGCGAGGGACGAGAGCGACGAACCGATGTGGCACCGGCTGGCCACGGGGTGGCACGAGTTCCGGTCCCGTGGCTGGCTGTGGGGGGTCATCGCCGTATGGGCGGTGTACGGCCTCTTCGTCTTCGGCCCGGCCCTCCCGCTGGGCGCGGCGCTGCTCACCGAACAGCACGGGGCCAGCGGATACGGCTGGATCGCGTCGGCCGACGGCGCCGGCACGGTCGTCGGCGGCCTGCTCGGCATGCGGGTCCGGCCTCGACGCCCGCTGGTCGCCGGCGCCTGCGCGATGTTCTTCTTCACGCTCAACCCCCTCGCCCCTGCGCTGGGTTGGTCCTTCACCGCCACCGTGCTCACCGGGGTCGTGGCGGGCTGCGGGTTCGCCTTCTGGGGGGTCATGTGGGCGACGAGCGTGCAGTCCCACATCCCGCTGGCCGTCCTCAGCCGTGTCTCGGCGTACGACGTGGCCGGTTCCATCATGGTCATCCCGCTGGGCCGGGCCTTGGCCGGCCCGGCGGCCGACTCCTTCGGCGCGGACCGCGTGCTGCTGTTCTCGTCGGTCGTGGGCGTCGTGTGCATGGGCGTGATGCTCTGCGTTCCCGCCATCCGCGCCCTGGGCCGGAGTCCCGAGGAGCCGACGGGCCGGCCGGTGGCGACGTAGCGGCGCGGTGGTGCGCCGGGCATGTTTCGCGACCACCTGGGCAGTGGCACGGCGGAGAGGTGCGGGGGAAGACCTGCAAGGCGGTGACCGGTCGTGATCGACACGGACTTCGAGTTGTTGGACATCTCCTTGTACACGGAGGAGCCGGATCGTCGTGTGGTGCCCCTGCGGGGTCTGGACGCGCCGGACACACCCGAGATCCCGGAGGGGGCGGTGGTCAGCGTAGGACTCACCTTCCGCCTCGGCCGCGAGATCGTGGGGCTGGCGTTCGAGGACAGCCGTGTCCACGAGGGGCTCGTGCTGGCGACGGTGCGCACGGTGCTGGGCGGCTTCCGGGCGGGTGGTCCGTACGAGGTCAGGCTGCAGCCGGAGCGGCTCTCGGTGGGACGGGTGCATCGCGGGGTCTACGAGCTGACCGGCCGCTTCACGGACGGCGACGGACGTGAACTGGCGGTGGCCCACCACCGGATCCGCGTGGTCCCCCAGCCGGCGGCGTACAAGCGACGTGCAGTGACGGCGGCCCCCGGCCCCGCCCAGCGGCTCTCCGGAGCACCCGGCGGGAGCCTGGCGTGGTGAGGCGGGCGCGGGCCTGGGCCGGGCGGGCGGAACGGGCTGTGCGCCCTTGCACGGAGTGACGTGCGACCTCTTCGGACCGGCCTCGTACACCGTCCCTACACCGTCCGTAGCCTTCCGTCCGTCCGTCACTCCGCTGTCGGCGCGTCGCCGACGGTGTCATCCCGTGGTGGGCGCGTGGTCGAGGGTGAAGAGTCCGCCGTCGGGGTCGCGGAGCGTGATCTGGCGCTTGTCCCCCCACTCCTGGCCGGTGACCGTGCTGCCACCGTTCTCCAGGGCCAGGGAGACCGCCGCGTCCAGGTCGGACACTTTGAAATGGACGAGCCAGCGCGGTCGGAGCTGCGGTTTCGGCGCGGCTCGCTCGATCGGGCCGCTGTTGAGCCGGGCCACGGGGCGCCCCCGCCGCCGCAGCACGACCTGGTCCTCCTCGTACGAGGTGTCGCAGGAGCCGTCGCCGTCGTTGTCGCCCCAGCCCAGCACCTCGCCGTAGAAGAGCGCGGCGTCGAACGCGTCGGCCGTGTGGAGTTCGAGCCAGGCCGGTGAGCGCTCGGCACCGACGCTCCACTCGGCCAGTACCTCGCCGTCCCAGACCCCGAACACGGCGCCCTCCCGGTCGGCCACCAGCGCCGCTCTGCCGCCGGCCGGGAACGACACGGGACCCACCCCGACCGTGCCCCCTCGCTCGCGTACCCGCCCGACCGCCTCGTCGGCCTGGTCGACGGCGAAATACGGAGTCCAGGCCACCGGCACGGCGAACTCCCCGGCGACCGCCCCGATCCCGGCCACCGGTACACCGTCGATCTCCGCCACCGAATAGGCCCTGCCGAAGCGGCCCTCCCGGAAGGACCAGCCGAGCACCGCACCGTAGAAGCGCTCCGCCGCCTCCCGGCCGCGGGCCGCGAGACTGAGCCAGCAGGGGGCGCCGATCACATCCGCCGCTACCAGAACCACCGGACTCCTCCGATCTCGATTCTCCGAGTTCTCATCTCGTCTCCGCCGCTGTCCCGTCCGCCGTGCTACAGCGCCCGGGGGCCGAGGTGGCGTTCCGCGGCGAGGACGGCGTCGTGGGTGGTCGGCCTGCCCATCAGGACGCACAGCGTGTAGGCGGCGTCGTCCATGGCCCGGGCGGCCGCCGGGTCGCCCGGTTCCGCCGCGAGCCGGGCCCGGCAGCCGCGCAGACGGGTCAGGACCTCCTCGGTCCGCTGCCGGTTCGGCGCGAGCCCCACCGACGCGGGTGCCGACGCCTTGGAGGTGCGGGCCGCCTCGACCGCACGGCGCAGGGCCCGCTCGATCCGTGCGGGCAGGGGCGTGCCCTCGGTCCCCGCGACCACGGCGACCGCCAGATCGTGGACGTTGATCCGGGCGAGGTCGGCCGCGGCCGCCAGGATCCGCTTCGCGTCGCGTGTCGTGCACGGGGTGGCGGCCATCAGCACGCCCACCGCTCGCGCGGCGGCGGTCGGCGTGGTCGACGGCTGCAGGACGGGCTCGACGGTCATCGGGGGGTCCTGAGGCAGGTTCGCGGGCATCGCCATGGGGATTCCCTTCCTTCCAAGGCCGCCGGGCGGCAATGGTTGCGCGTAGGGAAGGTGTTCCCACCCTACTGGCGCCGGTACGCGGCACTCAGGGACCGTGCCTGCGTTCTCGGGCGCCGGACCGGGTCCGTATCGACGGCCGACGGGCTCCCCGCCGTCACCTGCGCGGCGAGCCGCCCTGCCACTGCCCCGATCCGGCCACCCGCACACTCCCGTCCGGCACCGGCCTGCGCGGGACGCGGTGGAAGCGGTCGGCCTCCGGCAGTAGCGTGACGAGCAGGAACGGCTGCTCGTCGGCGGCAGGGCCGGACCGGCGGGACCCACCGCCCCGTCCGGTCGTCGGCGGGACGCGGCGTGAGGAGGTGCATCGGCCATGGCGCGTCTGGCGGTCACGGCGGAGGAGCTGATCGTCCGGCTGTCGTGGTGGGAGAAGCTGGTCGCGCGCCGGGGCGACGTCCACCTGCCGCTCCGGGCTGTGGAGAAGGTGGAGGCCGACTCCTCCTGGTGGCGTGCGCTGCGCGGGTCGCCGGGTCGGGGCGCGTGGATCCCCGATGTGCTCTCCCTCGGCGTGAGGGACGTGTCCGACGTGAAGGACTTCGTCGCCCTCCGCCCCCGGCAGGGAGGAGTGGTCAGCGTCGACCTTCGGCCGGATGCCGCTCCGTTCGCCCGGGTCGCCGTGTCCGACCGGATCCCCGACGGAACGGCGGCCACCGTACGCACCGCCCTCATCCACCTGCGGGACGGCTGACAGGCGGCACCTGTCGGCACCTGCCGGTACGACGGGACAGCCAGGACGGCAGGAGGCGCACCCGCCAGCAGTCGTCGGGTGCGCCTCCACAAGCGAACTGTGGACGTGATCAGCCTTCGCTGTAGGTCGTCCGCGTCTCGCGCTCTGCCGCCTGGTGCTCGGGGGCGCGGGCCGGGCGCGCCGCGTCGGCACCGCCGACGCGCTTGTTGCTCTTCGGTGCCGTCTTGGCCTGACGGCCGGCCCGGTCCTTCGGCGAAGTCTTCTTGGCCACAGCTGCTCACTCCTCGTGAGTCGGGGGGTTGGACATCACCACCGTGGCACCTCCGACTACGACGCGCATGTCGATCAGTCACAGAGAGTGATGCCGGGGTGGGTGTTCCGAACCACCCCCCGGCGGCTCCGATCAGGGACTCGTGTGCCCGAGTCCTTGGTGGAGGGAGGAGACCCAGTACCCGAGGAACCCTTTCTGGAACGGGCCGCGCAGGATCGAGCTGATGGTGACCTGTCCGATCACGGTCTCCCCGGCGACCACCACGCCGGGCCACACGAGTCCTCGGCCGTGGGAGGCACGGAGGGAGGCGATGACCGAGGCCTGCCCGTCGGGCGTGTAGAACTCCTCGGGCCTCGCGGGCAACCAGCGCGCATACGCCTGCCGGTCCCGGGACAGCAGATCGGCGAGCGCGGGGCCGTCGGAGGGTTCGATCAGGCGAATCGGCGTGGGACTCCCAGGTGTTCTGCCGTCTTGTCGGCCGCGGTGGTCGGTCGGTGCGGAGGAGTCTCGGAGGGGCGGTCGATGGTACGCCGCCGTCGGCCCGGCCACTTCGCCGAGGTCAGCCTCCGGCCATGGCGCGGGTGACGTCACGTCAGTTCGGTCCGTACTCGGTCCACGGACGCAGCTTCTCCGGGTTGCGGACCGCCCAGATGCGAGCGACGCGGCCGTCGGTGAGACCGAACGCCGCGACGGTCACGGTGACACCCGCGTGCTGGGCGACGAGGCCGGGGCGGCCGTTGACCGTCCGCTCCAGGAGCGTCAGGCCGGGGGCCTTGTCGGCGATGTGGATCAGGTACCGGGCGATGCGCTCACCGCCGTCGACCGGACGGAGGACGGTGCCGACGAGGCCGCCGCCGTCGGCGGTCATCGTGGCCTCCGGATCGAGGAGCCCGACCAGGGCCTCGATGTCCTTCGCCTCCCAGGCCTCCTTGAAGCGCCGCACCAGAGCGGCCTGTCCGGCAGCGGGAACCGCGGGAACGGGCGTGCCCACCGAGCGGCCCACCGGCGTCACCGGAGCCTGCGCGGTGCTGATGCGCCGACGGGCCGAGGTCGCCAGCTGCCGGCAGGCCGCCGGCGTCCGGCCGACCATCTCCGCGACCTCCGCGAACGGGTACCGGAAGACGTCGTGCAGGACGAACGCCACGCGCTCGGCCGGCGTCATCGACTCCAGTACGACGAGGAAGGCCATGTTCACCGACTCGTCCAAGGTGATCCGGTCGGCGGGATCGGCCGACTCGGCCCCACCCCCGCCCGACGGCCCGCCGACCCACTCCCTCCGGTCGGGCAGCGGCTCGGGTATCCACGCGCCGACGTACCGCTCGCGCCGGACCCGTGCCGAGCCGAGCAGGTCCAGACAGACCCGGGTGGCCACCGTCGTCAGCCAGGCGCCGGGCGCTTCGACGGCGTCCTGCCGTGGGCGCGACATCGCGTACCAGCGGGCGTACGTCTCCTGCACGGCGTCCTCGGCCTCGACCAGCGAACCGAGCATCCGGTAGGCGAGGTTGGTCAGATGGCGCCGCTCGCCGACGACCTCGGTCAGGCCCGGCTCGGACGGGGTACTCATGGTCGCGACGCTCCCTGCGCTCATCCTGTCCACCGGCGTTCATCCCGCCCGCCACCTGCGTTCTCTCGTCCGCAGGCGCGACGCACGCCCCGCCCGGTCGGCGCCCGCCTCACATTTCGCGGGCCCACGTCGTCGGACTACCGAGACACTACCGATCCACCGCCGCGAGGCAGAAGAGGGGACCGCGTCATGGCCACAGAGACGACGGCGACACCGGGCAGACTCACGTTCCTTCGGGTCACGGTCGCCCTGCAGACCGTGGCGCTGGCCTTCCAGGCGGTCACCGCCGGAATGCTGCTGTCCTCAACGCTCGGTGCGGCGCTGCACGACGTCGGATCGCGCGTGATGTACGGCGCGTCGATGCTGTACGCGCTCGCGGCGGTCCTGGCCTGGCGGCCGGGCGGCGGGTCGCCCCGGCCCGCCCTGTACGCGTCGGGCTTCCTCGTACTCGCTTCGATACAGGTGGTGTTGGGCATCGCGCACATGCCGTCGCTCCATGTCCCCCTGGGAGTAATGATGTTCACCCTGAGCGTCCTGGCGCTGGTCGTCACCGGGCGGCCGACGGACGAAAAGGGGCCGAAGCGGACCGGCCGCTCCCGGCTGGGCACGCATTAGGCGTCCGACCAGGTTTGCGTTTCGTACTGACGTTCTGGAACCCTCCGTTCGACTTGTCTGACACATGAGCAACGGAGACCACCTCACATGCCCCCAAGGCGCACACACCGCGCTTGGCTCACGGCAGCCGCCGCGGCCTCGCTCGCGTTCACCGGCATCGCGGCGCCGGCCCACGCGGAAGACGTCCCACCGGGCGCGCCCGAGGCCTGGGTCCAGGAGCCCCGTACGGCCGAGAGCTCCACCTCGCCGCTCACGGCCAGCGGCTGGACGGCGCCCGGCGGGCCCGCCTCGCCGGGCGACTTCACCATGACGCCCGGCGCGTTGAACGCCGAGACCACCCAGCGGGTCGCCCGCCTGGACGCGGTGCTTCCGCCGTCCGGGGTCCAGGATCTGCTGGCCGAGGCGAACCGTACCGTCGAGCCGTGGTGCGCCCGCGACTCGTTCGGCACCGCCCCGAACCCCGACATCAAGTACTGCCTGCAGAGCGACGACTCCGTGTCGCGCGAGTGGATCCCCCAGGGCATCACGGGCGTATCCGACGCGAAGGACAACGAGACCTGGGGCGAGGCCAAGGACATCCAACTGTTCGCCTCGTACGACGGTTGGGACCCGGGCCGGGAGACCGACCCGAACCCCGCGACCGGCGACTGCACCACCGCCGAGCTGGAGGCGAACGACGCCTGCAACCAGAAGGGCGTCCGCGTCACCTTCGTGCAGAAGCGGACCAATCCGGTCACCGGCGGCATCGAGTACAAGTACCGGCACGTGCTGCTGGCCTGGACGTACGTGAACTCGGCCGACCACGTCTCCTTCGACGGACTGCACGCCGCCGAGTACCCGATCCAGAAGGGCGTCCACGCCGGCGGGATCGTCTGGTACGGCAACTACCTCTACGTCGCGGACACCCGCAACGGCCTGCGCGTGTTCGACATGCGCTACATCATGGACCTGGACCCGGACGGCGACGCCGGCACGCACGACGTGATGGGGACCGACACCGACGGCGTGAAGACCACCTCCAACGTCGAGGTCAAGACGAAGGTCGGCCGGCACAACAACGTCTGGTACAGCTTCGGCTACCGCTATGTGATGCCGCAGGTCGCCGCGTGGAAGTTCAAGGCGACGCAGAGCAACCCCAAGGGTTCGTACGCCTGCGTCTCCACCGGCGCCCCCAAGGCGTCCCACATCTCGCTGGACCGCAGCACCACCCCCGACCGCCTGCTCATGGGCGAGTACTGCCGGCCGGAGAGCGGCTATCCGTCGACCGGCCGCATCGCGTCGTTCCCGATCGCGGCCCTCGAGGGGCGCTCCGCCGACGTGACCGCCGAGGGCTGGGCCAACTACCTGCCCCTGGCCAACGGTGGCGCCCAGGGCGCGGCGGCGCACGGCGGCACGCTGTACGTGAACGAGTCGAAGGGCACGGACGAGCCGGGCAACCTCTGGCGTTACACGTGGAGCAACGGCCAGCTGGTCCAGTCCGGGCAGGCCGTCAAGACCGCGCGGGGCCCCGAGGACCTCTACATCGAGCGCGGTACGGGCCGGCTGTGGTCCCTCTCCGAGCACCGGCCCGGAGTGGCCGCGGACTGCACGGCGAACCGGGACACCGCCGATCCCGTGGGCACGGACTACTGCCAGCGCGTGCTCTACGGGCACAAGCTGAGCTGGCTCGACGGCCAGCCGTAGCCGAGGAGGGGCGCCCGCCCCCGGCCGGTCGACGCGTGACGGCCGGCCGGGGAGTCGCCCCGATCGCGGGCGGCGTCTCGCCTAATCTACCCAGAACCGACATTTCGTCACGATGGGAAGCCTCATGCCCTCTCGCCTCAACCCGTACATCAGCTTCGACGGAGACGCCCGGCAGGCCATGGAGTTCTACAAGGACGTCTTCGGCGGCACCCTGGCGCTGAACACCTACGGCGAGGCCGGCGGCATGGAGGCCGGACACCCCTCCGCCGACAAGATCATGCACGCCATGCTCGAGACCGACAGCGGCTTCACGCTCATGGCCGGGGACGTCCCGCCCGGGATGGAACACCGCCCCGGGACCGACATCTCCGTGAGCCTGAGCGGGGACGACGCCACCGAGCTGCGCGGCTACTGGGACAGGCTCTCCGCCGGGGGCACGGTCTCCGTGCCGCTGGAGAAGCAGATGTGGGGCGATGTCTTCGGCATGTGCACGGACCGCTTCGGCATCGCCTGGATGGTCAACATCAGCGAGCAGGGGTCCTGATCCGACGACCCCTCCACGAAGTCGCCCCTCGGCCCCGGACCGTGCGCCACGGTCCGGGGCCGAGTGCCGCCCACCCGCCCCAACCCACTGCGGTGTTCAGGAATCTGAACAACAGCCAGCTACCTAACCATTGACGTGTCCACGAGGACAGCTCTAGCGTCCCGGGAAAGCGCTTTCTCGTCCAGTCCCCGGAACGCCCCTCCCCCCTCCTGGAGACCCTCAGATGCATCTGCGATCCGTCACAGCCTGCGTCAGCCTGCTGGCGGGCACGCTCGCCGCCCTGTCCCTCAACCCGGCCCACGCCGCCTCCTCCCTGTACGAGGCCGAGGCCTCCCCCGCCGTCTGCAACGGCACCGTCGACTCCGACTGGCCCGGCTACTCCGGCAGCGGCTTCTGCAACGGCACCAACGCCACCGGCGCCTACTCGCAGTTCACGGTGAACGCCCCCGCCGCCGGAACCGCGACGCTCGCCGTCCGGTTCGCCAACGGCACCACCACCCCACGGCCTACCGGCCTGGTCGTCAACGGAACCACCGTGCAGACGCCGACCTTCGAGGGCACGGGCACCTGGTCCGCCTGGACCACGAAGACCCTGACCGTGACGCTCAACGCGGGCAGCAACACCATCCGGCTCAACCCCACCACCTCCACCGGACTGCCCAACGTCGACTCGCTGAACGTCACGACTGCCGACGGGCCGCCGCCGCCGACAGGCAGCGCCCTGTACGTCGCCCCGAACGGCACGGACGGCGCGGCCGGAACGCAGGCCGATCCCACGACGCTCACCTCGGCGATCAGCCGCGTCGGCGCCGGCGGGACCATCTACCTCCGCGGCGGCACCTACCGCCACTCCACGACGGTCACCGTCCCGCCCGGCAACAACGGCACGTCGAGCGCGCGCAAGAAGCTCGCCGCCTACCCCGGCGAGACCCCGGTGCTGAACTTCTCGGCCATGACCGAGGACCCGGCCAACCGCGGTCTGGCCCTCAACGGCTCGTACTGGCACATCAACGGCATCGTCGTGGAGCGGGCCGGCGACAACGGGATCTTCGTCGGCGGCAGCAACAACGTCATCGAGCGCACCGTGACGCGCTTCAACCGCGACACCGGGCTCCAGCTCTCCCGCATCGCCTCCACCACGCCCCGCGAGCAGTGGCCGTCGAACAACCTCGTCCTGAGCGCGGAGTCGCACGACAACGCCGACTCCGACGGAGAGGACGCCGACGGCTTCGCCGCGAAGCTCACCGTCGGCGGCGGGAACGTCTTCCGCTACGCCGTGGCCCACCACAACATCGACGACGGCTGGGACCTGTACACCAAGACCGACACCGGCCCCATCGGGACCGTGACGATCGAGGACTCCCTCGCGTACGACAACGGCACCCTCAGCGACGGGTCCCAGGCCGGGGCCGGCGACCGCAACGGCTTCAAGCTCGGCGGCGAGGACATCGGCGTCGACCACGTGGTCCGGCGCACGATCGCCTTCCACAACGGCAAGCACGGGTTCACGTACAACAGCAACCCGGGCCGGATGACGATCTCCCAGAACATCAGCATCGACAACGCCCAGCGCAACTTCTCGTTCGACGCGGGTACTTCGGTGTTCCGGAGCAACACCTCCTGCCGGTCCGGCAGCGGGACGAACGACCGGACCATCGGTGACGTCGACACCTCGAACCAGTTCTGGTCCGGCTCCAACGGCTCCCGCTGCGCCGCCTACGCCGGGGCCCTGAGCTGGTCCTTCGCATCGGACGGCCGTCTCGTCACGGCCTTCGGTGGCCGTACGGTCACCTGGTGAGCCTCCGACACTGAACCACGGCGTCGGCCTCGGTGTCCCCACCGAGGCCGACGCCGCGCTTCACCCCCGGCCCGCTTCCGGGTCGCGGTCGGACGCGGGCCAGACATAGGGCAGGTCGTCCGGCACCTCGGGAAACCGGTCCCGGTAGAACTCCGGATCCTTCCGCACCAGGGCCGACTGGTGGCTGCGGTGGAAGGCCGGGTCGCCGATCCAGGGCGGGAGGTCACCGCCCGCGACGAGCTGCCGCTGGGACCGCACGACCACATCCGGCCGCAGCGCCCGGAAATCGGCGACCAGGGTCACCGCGCACGTGTCGGAGCGCCCCTCGCTGGTCCAGACCCGGCACATGTCCAACCCGTACCGTACGAGCGCCTCCTCGTAGCCGGTCCACATCCGGACCGCCGGGTGCCTGCGCCACCCGTATCCGGGGACGGTCAGCCCGCGGAACACCTGCAACGCCTCGACCCGCTGCTTGCCGAGCCGCCGGGGGTCCAGGACCAGGGCCGATTCCGCGAAGTCCGGATAGGGAAGAAAGGTCTGCATACGTCCTCCTTACCCAGGGGGACGCCTTGCCGCGCCCATACACGGTCGACGCCCGTCGCTCAAGAGCCGGTCCGCGTCAACAGAACGAGGATTTTCGGGCTCACTTTCGCCCGTAACGCTTGGTTAACCCTGCAAACAGCTTTGCCGAGTTATGGTCGTTCTTGACTGGCCGTTGACCAGCCGTTGGTTTTTCTTAGACTTTGCAAACTGCCTGGAGGGAGGCATATGCAGCGAGCAATGACGGTCTCGACCGCCTTCGTGATCCTCGCCCCGGTCCTGGTCGCCCTTCAGCTCCTCACCTCCCTCCCGTCCTTCACATCTGCACATACACCCCGTCACGCCGTGGCCAAGGCTGCCTTCGACGCGCCGCCTTCCGGGACCGCCTCGTACGACGAGACGGCCACATGCCACGACCCCGGACCGCCCGGGGACCCGACCGGTCCCCTGCGCACCCGCGACCGGCAGCGGACCGCCGACAACCCGCCGGCGCCCGACCGCCCGATACCGCCCCACCGCGCCTCGGCCGCGCCCCGACCGGGCGCGCCCGCCTCCGCGGACCCCCCACCGGCCGGATCGTCGGTGGCCCGCTCCCTCACCGCACTCCAGGTGTTCCGCTGCTGATCGGCAGAGCAGCCCCCCACCGCTCCACACACCTGCCCCGCACAGCCGACGCGTCCCCACGACGCGCCAGGAGGAGTCACCACGCCATGCAACCCCTCATCGACAACGCCCGGACGTTCGGACAGCGCCCGGAGGAGTTCGCCCGGCTGGCCGAAGGCCAGTCCCCCGAGGTCCTGTTCATCACCTGCGCCGACTCCCGGGTCGTCCCCGCGCTGATCACCGGCGCCCAGCCCGGCCAGCTGTTCGAGCTGCGTACGGCGGGCAACATCGTCCCGCCGTACGGCTCCGGCACCCCCACCGGGGAGGCCGCCACCATCGAGTACGCCGTCGAGGTCCTCGGCGTCCAGCACATCGTCGTCTGCGGCCACTCGCACTGCGGGGCCGTGGGTGCGGTGGTGCGCGGTGACGACCTGGACGCCGTCCCCGCGGTGCGCGACTGGCTCGCGCACGCGGCGGAGGAGCCCGCATGCGCGGACCCCGCCGACCCGACGGTCGCCGAGGCCGTGCAGCACCACGTCCTGACCCAGCTGCTGCGGTTGCGCTCGTACCCCTGCGTCGACAAGCGGCTCGCGTCGGGGGGGCTCACCCTGCACGGCTGGTACTACGAGGTGCACACCGGAGCCGTACGCGAACACCGCGCGGACACCGACGCCTTCGAAGCGCTGTGAGGGCGGCCGCAATGACCACCAGGTTTCCCTACTTACGGCACGACTTCACCGCCTCGCTCGTCGTGTTCCTCGTCGCGCTCCCCCTGTGCGTGGGCGTCGCCGTCGCCTCCGGGGTCCCCGCCGAGCTCGGGCTCGTCACCGGCATCGTGGGCGGCATCGTCACCGGTCTCATACGGGGCAGCAGCCTGCAGGTGTCCGGACCGGCGGCCGGTCTGACCGTGCTGGTCTTCGAGGCCGTCAGCGAGTTCGGGCTCCGCGTGCTCGGTGTGATCGTGCTGGCGGCGGGACTGCTCCAGCTCGTCATGGGCGCCCTGAAGCTGGGGCGTTGGTTCCGGGCGATCTCCGTGGCCGTCGTCGAGGGCATGCTGGCCGGTATCGGACTGGTGATCATCGCCGGTCAGTTGTACGCGGCGGCCGGTTTGAAGGCTCCCGCCTCCGGCATCGACAAGGTCCTGGGGCTGCCCGGTGCCGCCGCCGACGCGCTGGGCAGCACCGTCGCGCTGACCTCGCTCGCGATCGGCGCGGGCACCATAGCCGTGATGGTGGGGTGGAAGACGCTGCCGAAGAAGGCCCGGACCGTGCCCGGGGCACTGGCCGCGGTCGTCCTCGCGACGGTGGTCACCCAGATGTTCGGCCTGCCGGTGGCCAGCGTCGAGGTGAACGGGCTGCTCGGCTCCGTCCAGCTGCCGGGCGCCGACGCCCTCGGCGCGCTGGGCGACCCCGCCGTCCTCGGCACGATCATCGCCTTCACCCTGATCGCCTCCGCCGAGAGCCTGTTCAGCGCTGCCGCGGTGGACCGGCTGCACGACGGTCCGCGCACCCAGTACGACAAGGAACTCATGGCGCAGGGCGCGGGCAACGCGGTCTGCGGTGTGCTCGGCGCCCTTCCGATGACCGCCGTCATCGTCCGCAGCTCGGCCAACGTGGCGGCGGGCGCCAGGACCAAGGCGTCCCGGGTCCTGCACGGCGTGTGGCTGCTGCTGTTCGCGGCGCTGCTGCCCTGGGCGCTTGCGCTGATCCCGCTGCCCGCGCTCGCCGGCATCCTGGTCCACGCGGGCTGGAAGCTGATCCCCTTCCGCGGGGTCGTGTCGCTGTGGCGGAAGCACCGGGGCGAGGCACTGATCCTGGTGGTCACCGCCGTGGCGATCGTCACGGTGAACATGTTCGAGGGCGTGCTGATCGGACTTGCCCTGTCCGTGGTGAAGACCGCCTGGGAGACGTCGCACGTCAGGCTGGAGGTCATAGACAAGGGCGCGGGACCGATCCAGGCGTACCTGTCGGGCAACGCGACCTTCCTGCGGCTGCCGAAGATACTCGACAGTCTGGAGGCGCTGCCTCAGGACCGGCCGGTCGTGGTCGACCTGTCCGGCCTGCACCACCTCGACCACGCCTGCCGCATCGCCCTGGAGACCTGGGCCGAACGGCACAGCGTCGCCGGCACGGAACCCGTGAAGGTCATGGAGCCGGTGAAGGCCACGGCCGGCGAGCCTGCCTGACAGCCGGCGCCGACCACCGCAGGAACGTCACACCCCGTCCGCCGGAGGCACGGCCGGAGGCCCGACCCGGGCGCCTCCGGCCGATGGGGCCGGAGCCCGTGTCGCCTCAGGTCAGGGAGACGACACGGGCCCAGGCGGGCGGAGTGCCGGGGACGTGGTCGGGGTTCTCCTCGTCCACCGCACGGGCCGGACGAGGGAAGAGACCGACGACGACGTTCTCCTTCGCGGCACCGCGACACCGGCCGCCGCGTCGCAGGCGATCACCAGGTCGCGCCACCCGCCCACCGCCCGTGAGAGCCCGCGCCGCGCCCGGAAAGGCGACTCGCGTACACGGCCGCGTCAGGGGTACCGGGAACTCATGCAGGCATTGTCACGCGAAGTGATCCAGATCGTCCGCGAGGACATCGACCAGGTGAGGGTGGAGTTGGCGGCGGCCGCGTCCGAGGGGCGCAGGGGCACGGCGGCTCTGGGAGCGGGCGGGGTGCTAGGAGTGCTCGCCGTCCTGGCCGCGCACGAAGCGGCGGTGCGGGCGATGGAGCGGGTGTGGCCGACGGAGCGGGCGGCCGGTGCGCTGGCGGCCGCGTACGGCCTCGGGGCCGTGACGTTCGCCGGATACGGGTACGAGAGACTGCGCCGCGCCCGGGCCGCATCGAGGGAGGCGCTCGCGGGTTCGCTGGACGCGGTGAAGGAGGTGGCCGACGAGCTGGCGAACGACTGAGGCCGTCGCAGGCGGGAGAACGGCCGTCCGCCTGCGCCCCACATCTGTCACGCGGTCACGCGGACGCCTGTCGCTCGGGCCGGGCGTGTGCGAGGAGGAACTCGGTCGCGCCCGCGATGGCCTCGGCATAGGTGGTGTGGACGGCTTCGGACTCACCGGTCCGCTCGTCCGCGCCGGTGGCGCTGTACCACCAGGCGTCGGCGTCCGGGTCGTGGTGGACCACGGCGGCGCCACCCGCGTAACGGAGCGGGATGGGCTCGCCGGCGGTCTTCCTGACCACCGCGTGGGGCCACTTGAGGCGGGCGGACTGCCGCTTGATGCCGCCCCATGCCGCGCCCAGCTGCGCATAGTTCGCACCGCTGCGACCAGCGACGGTGGCGGCGCTCTCCGCCAGCCGGTCGACGGACTGCTTGGCCTCGTACAGCGCCCGCAGGAGCGCCAGTTGCACGTCGGGCGAGGCCATCAGCGCCGGATCGAAGGGCTTGTCGGCCGCGCGGTAGGCCTGCGCGCGGGTCGAGATGCGCTCGGCGAGTGCGCGGACCGCGTCGAGGACCCTGTCGTCCATGGTGAACGTGTCGTCCGTGGTGGGCTCGTTCCAGGCGGGCTCCGTCAGGGTCATGACGGTGGCCCAGAAGTCCACGTCGTTCTTGTCGGGAGTCGGGATCCCTACCGAATCATTCATGCGACAAGCCTACCTGTCGAGTGAGACTCTCGACAGGCATAACTGTCAGCAAAGAGTTCGCCGGTGGCTTCACCGAGGGCAGGGGCACGCGCATGACGTCGGCACCGGGCGGCCCCGAGCGCGCCCGGTGCGGGGGTCGGTCAGCTGCTGAGCGTGTCGAACAGCGGCTGCCAGTCGATGTGCCGGGCCTCGGTTCCCGGCGGGACGACCAGGAAGGTCCGGCGTACGAAGGCGGCGAGCTGATCGCGGTCGCCCCGCAGGGTGGCGCACTGCCCGGGAGACCCCAGCCGGATAAGGAGCCCGTCCCCCACGGCGGGCCACAGATGGAGTTCGCCCACCCCGACGGGCGCGTACGAACCGGCGAGGACCATCTCCCTGTCGAGGTGCCAGATGACGGGTTCCGCCTCCAGGAGGTGCAGGGCGAGGCACATCGTGTGGGGAGCCCGGGAGGTGTAGGTGAGGGTGGCTTCGATCTCCACGGGACGGTCGGCGGTGAGCAGCTCCATCGTCATGCTGTGCGTGAGGGACTGCGCAGGAGGCAGCGGCGCTGAGCGGGGCTGGGGCACTGGTCACTCCGGCTTCGGGCGTCGAGAGAGGTCGTCGTTGCGCTCCTCACCCCGTTATCGCCTCTCATGCGTCACGGACGTGTGGTTCCTGGAACGGCGGTGTCGAGATTTCGCGATGATCGTCAACACCCCGTTGACCCTCAGGGCTTTCATCGCACTATCGGGGCCGGTCGCCCCGGCACCGGCGCTACGTTCCTCTCGTCGGCCCTCCTGACCGTACGACCGCATAGCCGCGCCCGGAGGTTCCGTCCCGCGTTCGCCGGGCAGACGAGACGCACATGGTGGTCGGCTGAAGGAGAGGCACATGACGCAGGACCCGTCCATGAAAGCTGTCGGGTGGGCGCGTTCGCTGCCGATCAGCAGCGGCGTGAAAACGGCCAGGGACTGGACGCGTGAGCACCTGGTGTCACTCGGCTGGTCACGAACGGCGCCGGACCTATTGGACTCGGTCGTGCTGGCCGTGTCCGAGTTGGTCACCAACGCCCATCTCCACGCGCACAGCGCTGCCCAGCTCATCCTCACCTGGGACGAGAAGTGCCTGCACGTCACCGTGCACGACAACTCGACGCAGCTCCCCAAGCAGCGCCAAGCGGACGACGGAGCACTCGGGGGACGCGGACTGCTCCTGCTGGACGCCCTCGCCGACGACTGGCAGACGCGCCGCTGCCCCAGGGGCAAGGACGTCACCGCGTGCTTCCAGCCGCCGGCGCCCCACCGGTCCGCGTAGGCCGCAGACACCCCACCGGTCCGCGAACCGGTGGGGTTCGGTACGCGCACACGCCTGTGGGCCCGGCGTCGGCCGGGCCCACAGGGGTGTCGGGGTCCGCCGGTCAGCGGCGGCCGCGCAGTCTGCCGAGCAGGCCACGTGCCTGGGACCGCTTCCGGGGGTCGGCGGCGGCGCGGCGCACCGACGCGATGGCCCTCCGTCCCTGAGGGCTACGGCTGAAGCGCTTGATACGGGTCAAGAGTGCGGACATGAAACCCTCCTGTGAGCGAACGACGCCTGCTGCGGCGTCTAATGGAAGAACGCCAGGTAGTAGTCCACGAACCTCAGCTTCTGAGGACCGGACGTGTCGGCCTCCTCGGGCACGAATTCCGGCGCGTTCTGGATCTGCTCCTTGGTGCAGCCGACGAAGACGGTCTCCGCCGACCTGTCCACGGTGGTGACGACACCCGCCGGGATCACGACGTGCCTGCCGAGGATCCACGGCCCGGTGTCCACGACCAGGTGACAGCGGCCGACGTCGGCGGAGTGCTTGTCCACCTTGCCGATGCCTCCGTCCGTCGCCTCGACCTTGTAACCCGTCAGATCCATTTCGGCCGCTTGGATCGCGGCCTCCGAGAAGGTCCAGATGTCAGAGTGCATGTCTCCTCCTTCTCCCTTGGAGCGCGTCCGGGGCCCATGGTCCGAGCTGTCCTTCGTGTTGCCCGACACGACCGGTTCACACCGCTGAACTCCACTTTTCCCAGGACTGCTCGGCGAGGGGAGGCCGACGCCGGTCCATGGCCGTCCGCGTGGCCTCAGCCCTCCTCGCGCAGGCCCCACGGCGAGCCGTACTCGGTGAGCAGGTCGAGGAAGGGACGGGGCGGCAGGGCTTCCGGGCCGAGGACGCCGCTCGCGGACCAGGCCCCGCCCGCGACGAGTTCGAGAGCGATCACGGGGTTGACGGCGGTCTGCCACACCACCGCCTGCGATCCGTATGCGCGCATCGACCACTCGTTGTCGACGACGTGGTACAGGTACACCTCGCGCGGCGAACCGTCCTTGGTGCCCTTGACCCAGGTGCCCGCACAGGTCTTGCCGGTCATGCGGTCACCCAGCGTGGCCGGGTCGGGCAGGCAGGCGGCGACGACGTCGCGCGGGGAGACCGCCACGGGCCCGTGCTCCGAGGGGACGGTCACCTTCGTGGTGGCGTCCAGACCGAGCTCGTGGAGGGTCTTCAGCCTGGCGATGAAATCGTCGCCGAGGCCGTACTTGAACGTCACCCGGCGGGCGTCGACCCAGCGCGGGATGAGCAAGGCTCCTGGCCGGTCGGATGACGCACAGCGCCTACCCGGTCGTCCTCGACACGCTCCTGAACAGCGCCGCGGAACAGCTCACCTGGGCGCGCGCCCGACGGAATCCGTAGGGCGCGCGCTTATGCCAACGCCGAGCGCGGCTCGGAGGTCAGTCCTGGTCGGCCACGAAGGAGGCCATCCAGGTCAGGGCGGAGTTCCAGTTGATCGTGAGCTCGTTCGTCGACCAGGACTGGATGTCGTCGATGTAGCAGAACTGGCCGGTGCATCCCTGGAGCCTGCTCTGCGCGAACGGATCCTGGATGCTCGAGTTGGGGCCGCCGGACAGTGAGCCCGCGGGCGGTGGAGGCAGCTCGGGGTCGAGCTGGCGGGCGTACCAGCGGCTGTGCTGGTTCTGCGCGCTGACCTCCCCGTAGCCGGTGACGTACGAGATGTTCAGGGCGTTGCGGCCCAGGACGTAGTCCATGCTCTCGACGGCCCCGTCGCGGTACTTCGAGCCGCCGGTGATGTCGTAGGCGGTGGCCAGGACGACGGCGTTGTTCAGGATCTGGTGGGTGGAGCCCCAGTCGTACCTGTGGCCTTCCGGGGCGTACGGCATGCCGTAGGCGTGGCCCTTCAGCGTGGCGAGGTAGCGGTCTGCCCCCTCACGTACGGACTGGCGTACCTTGTCGCGGCCTGGCAGCCGGTTCGGCACGGTGGCCAGGTCGAGGCGGGCGGGGACGGCCGTGCGCGCCCAGTCGAAGCTGATCGGCCCGAAGAGGTCGGCGCCGTGGACCGGGGAGTTCAGGATGTGGTCCTGGAACTCCTTCCCGCCCGTGGTCAGGTACAGCTCGGTGGCCGCCCAGTAGAACTCGTCGGTGACGTCACGGTCGGCGTAGGTGCCGCCGCCGATGCCGTCGCTCTCGGAGGCGAGGACGTCGGGGTGGGCGAGGGCCGCTGCCCAGGCCTTGCGGGCCGCCGCGAGCGCGGTGGCGGCGAACCGGGGGTCGTATGGCTTGTACAGCCGGGCCGCCTGGGCGGCGGTCGCCGCCAGGTTCAGGGTGGCCGCCGTGGTCGGTGGGTGCAGTTCCCGCTTCTGCGGGTCGTCGGAGGGCATCAGGGGCAGGCCGGTCCACCGCTCGTCGTGGATCTTGTGGTGGGCCATGCCGGCGAGCGGCTCGCCGTCCGGCACCTGCATCTTGAGCAGGAAGTCCAGTTCCCACCGGGTCTCGTCGAGGATGTCCGGGACGTTGTTGCCGCTCTCGGGGATGTTCAGCGTGCCGTCGTCCAGCTTCTCGGCCTGCCCCGTGCGGGCGTGCCGCGCGCGCTCGTAGGTGCTGAGCAGCTGCCAGACGGAGATGCCGCCGTTGACGACGTACTTGCCGTGGTCGCCGGCGTCGTACCAGCCGCCGGTGACGTCGAGCGTGTAGTCGCAGACGCCGGGCTGGCAGGGCACGTTCCCGTCCCCCTGGTTGGGGGCGATGTCGACGTGACCGGCCTCGCGGCCGTAGCCGGGTCGCAGGTCGTCGCGGATCGCGATCCCGCTGCGCTGGGTGTAGTAGAACTTCGCGGCGTCCAGGCGCAGCTTCTCGTAGGCGGCGGTGCCGATGTCGAAGGGCCGGCTGGTCTCACCGTCGGCGACCAGGGTGAGGCCCTCCCCCGCGCCGCGGTGGTCGCTGAAGCGGATGGTGTGCACGTTCTGCCCGGAGGAGGGATCCACGCCGCGCGGCACGGTCCAGCCACGCGCGACGACGGCACCGGAGGCGTCCTTCAGCTGCCACGGCAGCCGCACGGTCGCGTCCGTGACGAGGGTGGCGTTCTTCGGGCCGCGGGGCAGGTAGGCGACCTGGTTGACCCTGACCCGGGGGCCGGTGTCGGGCTCGTACCGCTCCGGTGGCACGCCGCCCAGCAGGGACACGTCGTCGAGGCAGAACCGCCAGGGGTCCTCGCCCCCGCCGAGCTGGAAGGCGACCTGGCCCTGGGCGGTGTCGACGGGCGAGGCGAACGTGTAGGTGTACGTGTTGCCGGAGACGCTCAGCTGGGGAGTGACCTCGTGGTACGTGTCGTACGGGGGCACCTGCAGGCCCACGACAGCGCGGACGGAGTTGCCTTCGGGGGCGCCCGTCGCGGTGAAGCGGAACCGGTACGACTCGCCCTTCACGAGCGTGACGTCGTTCTGGCCGACGGCGGCGTCCCAGCGGTTCGCCGTGCCGCCCGGCACGTCGGCGCAGAGTCTGCCGTCGGCCGGCACGGTCGTGACGTTGTTCGTCCACCACGGGTCGGCGCCGGAGTCGAAGGTGCCGTTCCTGATCTGTTCGACCTCGTCCGCGCCCGCCGGACCGGCGGGCACCGCGGTGAGGCCCGCCGTCAACAGGGCCGTCAGGGACAGCAGGGCGGTTCTGCGAATGTTCACGTGTGGGCTCCTCGAAGAGGGCGGAGCGATGAAGAGTGGGAGCGCTCCCAAAAGGCAGGGGCCATATTCCCGGTCGAACCGAAGGGACGTCAACGACCCGGACGGAACCTCGTCGGCGGCGTGGACGCGAGTCCGGACGCGCGGGCCCGAGCGGCGGCCCATGACGCGGGAACGCACCGGTCCCGACGGGTTGTCAGGGCCGCCGCGGACTCCTACAGTGCCCTGCAATACGCGTGGGAGCGCTCCCAGTATGCGTCGGGGCCGCTCCGTCACCCCCTGCCCCTCGATCGCCCCCTGCCAGAGAGGTCCCCATGCGAGCGTCCCCGCACCGCCCCAGAACCGCGCGCGGCCTGTTCGGCGCCCTGCTCATCGCCCTCGCCACCGTCGCGGCTCTCCTGACCGCCGCATCGACGGCCCGGGCCGACACGCTGATCTGCGAACAGTACGGTTCCACCACGATCCAGGGCCGCTACGTGGTGCAGAACAACCGCTGGGGCACGGGTGCCACCCAGTGCGTCACCGCCACCGACACCGGGTTCCGGGTGACCAGGGCCGACGGCGCCGTGCCCACCAACGGCGCACCGAAGTCGTACCCCTCGGTCTTCAACGGCTGCCACTACACCAACTGTTCGCCGGGGACCAACCTCCCCGCGCAGCTCAGCGGCATCGCCGGCGCCCCCAGCAGCATCTCGTACGGCTATGTCGGCGACGCCGTGTACAACGCGTCGTACGACATCTGGCTCGACCCCACGCCCAGGACCGACGGGGTCAGCAGGACCGAGATCATGATCTGGTTCAACAAGGTCGGTCCGATCCAGCCGATCGGTTCGCCGGTCGGCAGCGCCACCGTGGGCGGGCGCGGCTGGCAGGTGTGGACGGGCAGCAACGGCTCCAACGACGTCATCTCCTTCGTCGCTCCGTCGGCCATCGCCGGCTGGAGCTTCGACGTCATGGACTTCGTCCGGGAGACCGTCTCCCGCGGCATGGCTCAGAACTCCTGGTACCTGACCAGTGTCCAGGCCGGTTTCGAGCCGTGGCAGAACGGCACCGGGCTCACGGTGAACTCGTTCTCCTCGGCCGTGAACCTCGGTGACCCCGGCCCCGGCGAACCGGGACCCGGCGAACCCGGCCCGTCAACGGCCTGCAAGGTGACGTACGCGACCAATGTCTGGACCGGCGGCTTCACCGCCGATGTCACCGTCACCAACACCGGGACCGCCCCGGTGGGGCCATGGGCTCTGTCCTTCGTGCTGCCCTCCGGGCAGCGCGTCACCCAGGCGTGGAACGCGGCCCTCTCCGCGACATCCGGGAGCGTGACGGCGACCGGCCTCGCGCACAACGCCCGGATCGCGGCCGGAGCAAGCCAGTCGTTCGGCTTCCAGGGCACCTACAGCGGCGCGTTCGCCGCGCCGTCCGGGTTCAGCCTCAACGGGGCCGCCTGTACGTGAACCGTTCGCTCTTGATCCACGCTCCGTACCGGGGCGTCACCGCAAGAGGAGCACACCGACCGCAGAACTCCGGCAGGAGAAGACCACTCGCACACACAGGAGACACCATGACCGGACGGAAGAAACGACTCACCAGCCTGGTCGCGGTACCTTCGGATTCACCGTCACATCGACCGGCAACGATCTTCCGATCGGCTCGATCGCCTGCGTCAACCCCCAGCGGCTGACCCGGTACGGGGGCCGGACTCGGGGCCAGCTGTCCGGGTCCCGACGGCGGGCCCGGGGTCCGTTGTCCGGGGCCCGGCACGGCAGAAGCCCCCCGGGGGTCCAGGGGGCTTTCCGTCTCGCGGGGAGGGTGGGGCCGGGTCACGCCCGGAGCAGCCGTTCCGTCACTTCGCGGTAGGTCCGCAGGGTGAGCCGGAGCTGCTCGGTGTCGGGGTCCGGGTCGCCCTTGCGCCCCTTCCCCTGCCAGCCCGCCAGCAACTCGGCGCGGCGGTCCCTCAGCGAGGCGATGAGCTGGTGCTCCGCCTCGGCGAGGACCTCGGCCGCCTCGGCGACCGAGTCGTGGGGCGAGTCGACGAATCCCGCGAGCGCGTGGTGCAGGCGCTGTCCGAGGCGGTCGCGCTCACCGTCGCCGAGCAGATGCCCGACCTGGCCGTCGGCCTCGGCGGGTCCCTGTCCCGTGACGGAGGCGGAGTGGCCGCCGACCCCGCTGACCCCGCTGACGTCGTGCTCGCCACGCTCACCGCGCCCCGGGCCGTGGCCGTCGCCCGCCTGGTCCGTCGTGATCTGACCGCCCGGCACCGGCGGCCGGCCCGTCGTGTCCCGTCCGCTCGGCGCGACCGACTCGTCCGTGGTACTCCGTCCGCTCGGCGGGGCCGACTCGTCCGTCGTGCTCCGTCCGCGCGGCACGGCGGGGGTCGCGACGGGAGCGTTCGTACGGCTCCCAGCGCTCCGGCCCGTGGCACCGGGGTCCTCGGACGGAACGGCGGACTGCGGCGCCTGCGACAGCATCACCGGAGGCGCGGGGGGCGGTCCGCCGGGGGACACGGCGGGCGCCGGTCCACCGAGGGGCGGAACGGGCGCCGATCCGCCGTGCGGCGGGGTGGGCGGGACAGGGGCCGCTCCGCCGTGCGGCGGGGTGGGCGGCGGTCCTGCGGGACCGCCTGCCACGGCCGGGGCGCCGGGGACGCCCGGGGGGCTCTGCGGCGCGGATGCGTGCCGCGCGTCTCCCTCGGTCACGCCCGCTGCCGGCCGGGCCCGGTTCTCGTGTGCCATCACGCGCCACTTCCCTTCGGCTTGAGGAGATGCCCGGACACCGGGCGGGTTCGTGCGGCATGGGTACCGGCCGAAGGGGTCAGGTCCTCGAACAGGGCGCGTGCGTGCACCAGCGCCTCCCGCAGCTCCTCGGTGGAGGCGGTCGTGGAGTGCAGCGCACGTCGTATCGTGCGCAGCCCCTCCACATGGTGCGGGTGGTGCACCGACAGGGCGGCGAGCTGTTCCCCGCTCTGATCGGATTCCGGGAAGCCCCGGGTCGCGGCGATCCGCGTGAGGAGTTCGTCGGCATCGGCGACCGCCTGCCGCGGCGCGTCGACGAAGCGCTCCTGGAGCATGGTCCACTGGGCGACGTAGTGCTCCCGGACCGCCGGTTCCAGCGGCAGCAGGTGGATGTGGCCGTGCCGCTCGACCCGCTCCCGCAGGTCGTGGTGGGCGGCCTCGCTGTCGCCGCCGTGCCGTTCGAGGGTGCGGTCGTACTCGGGGCCGAAACGCCGCTTCAGGGCCCGCGCACCGCTGCCCGTGCCCGCGCGGGCCCGGAACAGGAGACCGGCCACCAGTAGCGCGGCGACCAGCACCGCGACGATGAGAACTACGGTCAGGGTCGACATGGTTGCCTTCCTGGAGGGAACTTCCTGGCTGGCTGTTCGTCACTGTTTACTGGGCACCCGTTCATTCGCCTTGCCGCTTGTCGGGCCGCCAAACCGAACCGGGCAGGACTCAGCGGAGCGGCGGGGCCGAAGGACCGTCGCCCTGCAGGGCAGCGGAGTCCGGGCAGCGGGCAGGTCGTCGCAGTCCACGGGCCCGTTCCGGGCCGAGCGTCCTCAGGAGGGGAGGTTCTGTTCCGCCCAGACCACCTTGCCGGTGACGGTGCGGCAGGAGCCCCACCGGCGGCACAGCATGTTGATGAGCTGGAGGCCCCGGCCGCCCTCGTCGCTGAGGTCCGCGTGCTGGATCTGCGGCAGGTCGGGGCCCGTGTCCGAGACCTCCACGACGAGGCGCTCGCCGCGCAGCAGCCGGAGCCGGCCGGGGCCGTTGCCGTACCGCAGGGCATTGCCGACGAGTTCCGATACGACGAGCTCGCACACATCGGCGAGTTCCGTCAGCTCCCACACGGCGAGCTGGTCCGTGACGAGTCTCCGCGCGACGGACGCGGCACGCCCCTCCTGCGGCAACTGCCACTCCCGCAGATCGGCGGGCTCGTTCGCGGCGCCAGGGGTGCCCGACGCGTTCGACGCGTTCGACGCGTCCGAGGCGTTCGACGCGCTGGTCGCGCTGGTCGCCACGAGGAGCACGGCCTCGTCGAAGCGGGCGTCGGCGGCAGGGGCGCAGGCGATCAGGCCGCCGCCTTCGAGAGCCTCGCGTGGCAGGTCGCGCGCAGCCGTCCGAAGGCGGTCCAGCTGGTGGTCCAGGTCCGCGTGCCGGGACTTGACGAGGCCGTCCGTGAACATGACCAGGTTTCCGCCCGCCGGGACCTTGAGACGGATCGGGTCGTACGGAATCACCCCCGCCCCGAGCGGGGCACCGACGGGTACGTCCGCGAACTCCGCGGCGCCCTGTCCGTCGAGGAGCAGTGGTGGCAGGTGCCCGGCGCTGGCCAGGGTGTACGTGGAGTCGGCCGGGTCGAACACGGCGCAGAGGAAGGTGGCGACCTGCTCGTCCTCCAGGTCACGTGTGGCGAGGTCGAGCCGGGCCAGGACGCGCTCCGGAGCCATGTCCAGGGTCATCAGGGTGCGGGCCACCGTCCGCAGGCGGCCCATGGTGGCGGCGGCGGGCAGCCCGTGCCCCATGACGTCGCCCACCATGAGGGCCGTACGTCCGCCGGGCAGGGCCATGACGTCGTACCAGTCGCCGCCCACTCCGTGGTGGGCCGAGGAGGGCGCGTACTCGGCCTGCACACGCAGTCCGGGCGTCACCGGGGTCACGCGCGGCAGCAGGGTGCGCTGGAGGGAGACGACGTGCTCGCGCTCGCGCCCGTAGAGCCGGGCGTTGTCGATGTAGACGGCGGCCTGCGAGGCCAGCTGCGCCGCCAGTGCGAGGTCAGTGGAGGAGAACGGGGGTGTCCCGGGGCCGCGGACGAAGTCCGCGCTGCCGAGCAGGAGCCCGCGGGCGATCAGTGGCACCGCGAGATAGCTGTGCACTCCGGCGGCCCGCATCTTCGCGGCGGCGCTCGCGGTGGGCGCGACCTTGATGAAGTCGTCGTCCCTCATCCGGCTCACCAGCACCGGTTTGCCCTGCCGCAGACAGTATCGGTGGAGCAGCGTCTCGTGTGCCTCTTCGGGGCGCGAGAAGGTCTCGCCCACCGGAGTGGGCTCCAGGGAGGACAGCTCGTCGACGGCGCACAACGCGGTGGCCCGCATGAGCGGGACGCCCGTACCCGTCCAGCGTGAGCCCTCGTCGCCGCGCAGGACACTGTCCAGGATGTCGACGGCGGCGCCGTCGGCGAAGCTGGGCACGGTGAACTCGGCCAGTTCCTGGGCCGTACGCTCCAGGTCGAGGGTGGTGCCGATCCTGGAGCCGGCGGAGTTCAGCCAGGCGAGCCGGCCACGGGTGGTGACCCGGTCGAAGCGGGCCTCGTCGCCGATCGGTCCGAGCCGTCCGCGAGCACCGGCCGCGCGGCGCACCGCGGCACCGTTCACGGCCGAGACGCGGCCGGCCCGCCGCCGTCTCCCCTTGCCGCCGTTCACTCTTCCGACCTCCCGACAGGAACTCGACCGATGGTGTGCCCAGCATGCACCTCTTCTCGGCCGATTGGGCCGCTGCCGACGAGCCGGGAGGTCAGGAAATCAACCAGTGCGGCACACGGGGCGCCCGGACCGGGGCCCTCGGCCTGGCCCGCAGACCTCGGAACGGGAACGTCCGGCCGTCGCCCCGGGGCGCCTGAGGCCTTGGCCCGGCGCCGTGGGAGTGCCGTTCTCCTGGTCGAGCGGCGTGCGGCTCACCTACCTCCAGGATACGGTCGGGGCCGAAGCGCCGGCCCCTCCCAGGCGTGTGGCCGTGTCGCTCGACCGCTGGAGAGCGAGGTCGCTCCGGGCGGGTGTCAGGGGGTGGTGGGGCCCTTCGTCACGGGCGTCCAGGAGCCGGCTTTCACCGCGTACACCGTGAGCCTTCGGTTGACGGTGTCGCCGTGCTTGTCGAAGGCGACGCGGCCGGTGACACCGTCGAAGGCCGACGCGGCGACGGCCTGTGGCAGCTTCGCCCGGGCGTCGGCGGGGAGGGTGCCGCCGTTGGCCGTCACGACGGCCTTCACGGCCTCGATGAGGCTCCAGGTCGCGTCGTAGGCGTACGGGCCGTACCAGCCGGCCGGCTCCGGGTAGCCCGCGTCCTCGTACCGGGTGAGGAAGTCCTGGCCCGCCTTCGATTCCTCGGCGGGCAGGCCGATGTGGGTCGCGAGGTCGCCCTCGGCCTGCGGGTTCGCCGTGAGGTACTGCTGGTCGAAGATGCCGTCGCCGCCCATCAGGGGGACGTTCACCCCCGCCTGCTTGAGCTGCTGTGAGAGCGGCGCGGCGGTGTCGTAGTAGCCGCCGAAGTAGACGGCGTCGGCGCCCGAGGACCGCACCCTGGCGGCGAGACCGGCGAAGGCGCGTTCGGCGGGATCGACCTGCTCGGTGCCGACGACGGTCCCGCCGAGGCCGGTGAACTCGGTCGTGAGACCGGAGGCGAGAGCGGTGCCGTGGGCACCGGCGTCGTCGATCACGTAGAGCTTGGTCTTCTTCGCCTCGTACAGGTGTCGAGCGGCGAACGGCCCCTGGTCGACGTCCGTGCCGATCGTGCGGAAGTACGTGGAGTGGGGGCGTGACGTGGTGCCCCCGGTCCAGTCGGGGCCCAGGGTCAGGGCCGGGTCGGTGTTGCCCGGTGACACGTTGACGACGCCCGCCCGCGCGAGGGGTGGCACCAGGGTGCCGGCGACTACGGAGTTGAGCGGGCCGACGACGCCGAGCACCTTCTTGTCGGACACGAACCGGGCGGCGTTGGTCGCGCCCTTGGCGGGGTCGGCGCCGTCGTCCAGGGCCTTGATCTCGAACGTCACGCCGGGGACGTGCCGGGCCTCGTTGGCGGTCCTGGCCGCCAGGTCGGCGGAGTTCTTGACCCCGACGCCCATCGAGGACAGCCCGCCGCTCAGCGGTGCGTCCACCCCGATCACGACGGTGACGGAGGCGGCGCCCGCGCCGCTGCCGGCCGTCCCTCCGCGGGGCGCGTCATCGTCACGGGTGAGGGTCCAGGTCAGTACGGAGCCCGTGGTGAGCACGGCCAGGGCCGTGCCCAGGACGGCGGAGCGCCGGGTGAGGCCTGGCCGCCGGGCGGACGCCCGCTCGCCGGACTCCGAGCGCTGCGAAAGCTGCCAATCGGCCGTCACACCGAGCGTGGCCGGGTCCCCGGGTGGTGGTACGGGCACGGGCGGGGCGGTCGGCCGGTCCGGCACGGGGAGGCGGGGGGTGCGGGCGGCCGATTCGGAGTCCAGGACGGTGGGGGTCGGCGGTGAGGGCGTCGATGAGGGCGCCTGCGGCGGCAGGGTGGGAGCGGAGGCATGCTCGGCGGCCGCGTCCGGGACTGGAGTCGGAGCGGATTCCGCAGCGGGTGCGGGTGCGGGGGTCACCCTCGGATCGGGCGTGGGGGTGGGAGGGGGCGCGGGCACAGGCTCGGGCTCGGGCGTCGACTCATGCCCGGCGGAGGCCTCGGACCGGGGTGGGGAGGACCGCAGCACCGCCGCGAGCATCTCCGCCGCTTCCGTGGCACCCACGCGCTGCACCGGGTCCTTGGTGAGGAGCGCGTCGAGGGCGGGGATCAGCGGGCCGGCGTGGACCGGTGGCCGGTGCGGGCTGGTGAACACGGCCACGGCGAGGGCGTGGAGCCCGGTCGCGTCGAACGGCGGGTGCCCCTCGACGGCGTGATACAGGGTGGCGCCGAGCGCCCACAGGTCGTTGGCCGGGGTCGGGCGCTTGCCCTCCAGTTGCTCCGGCGGCATGTACTGGGGGGTGCCGATGACGATCCCGCTGTGACTCAGCTTGGTCGTGGTGTCCGCGAGATGGGCGATGCCGAAGTCGGTGAGGACGACACGGTCCTTGGTCAGCAGGACGTTGTCCGGCTTGATGTCACGGTGGACGATCCCCGCCCCGTGTGCCTCGGCCAGCGCGTCGAGCATGGCGGCGCCGATCTCGGCGACCCGTCGTACGGGGAGCCGGCCCTGTTCACGGATGGCGGCGGCCAGGGACTGGCCGCGGATCAACTCCATGACGATCACAGGGGCGCCACGGTGCTCCACCACGTCATGAACGGTGATGACTCCGGGGTGGCTGAGAGTGACCGCCGCGCGGGCCTCCCTGGTGAAGCGCGTGAGCAGCGCGGCGCGGTCGGCGTCGTCAAGGCCCGGCGGGAAGAGGATCTCCTTGACGGCGACCTCGCGTCCGAAGAGCTGCTGGTCCAGGCCACGCCAGACCCGGCCCATACCGCCCTGGCCGATGCGTTCGACGAGCTGGTACCGGCCGGCGATGAGTTCGGGATTCTGCTCGGTCACGCGCACACTCTAAGTCCTGCTGCGCCGATCAGGTGACGGAAAGACGGCTTGATCACGCCTACGGTGACGGGAAGGCGAAGCGATCCGACGGGAGGGGACGCGGCGCCGGCATTCCGCAGGGCGATCCGGTCACACGTCATGGCGGACGGACCTCCCACCACGGCGCCCCACCGTGCTGTCCGTGTCAGCCCGCGCGGCGGATACGGATGGGACCTTTGAAGTCCGTCGGTTCGACGGGGCGGCCGCCCTGGGTGATCTCCACCTCGCCGGACGTGACCAGGCGCCGGGCCGCGCTTCGGGCGGGCTCCATGAGCGCCCGCCAGCCGTCGTCGTCCCCCTTGTACACGGCTCGCGCGGCGTCGGAGGGACAGATCGACGCGGTCGGACCCCGCTTCTCCAGCAGCTCGAGGATGGCACGCTCCAAGCGCCGCTCCGTCTGCCGTCCGGTTCCCGTCACTGCTCCAGTGTCGCACCGGCGCCGAGACGAGCCTGTTCAGGCCGTCGCGGCGAGCGCCGCGCCCGCCAGGACGTCGTGCGGATGCTGCACCCCGACCGGCACCCACGACAGCGCGGCCGCCCCGGCCACCGCCAAGACCAAGGCCGCGAGCCGAGTCCGTAGCACAACCACCTGGTCGACGAGGAGTTCGTTGGCAGGGCGGTCGCCGCCTGCTTCTCCTGGGGTTACGAGGACCGCATCCTCCGGGCGGCCGGGCATCCGCGTACATGCGTGTACTGGCCGTGCTGCCGAAGGCCGGGTCTGCCTGGTCGGACCGGAGAGCGCCCTGTGCGGCGTCGGCCCGCGGCCGGGGGGCGGCGGGCCGACGGAGGTCGTTCGCGGGTCAGCCGGTGGCGGCGAGTACGGCGTCGGCCATGGCCCGTTCACCCGCCGCGTTGGGGTGGAAGGGCGCCGCGGCGTTGGTGATGAGCGGCTCCATCCAGCGGGTTCCGGCGGGCTTGCAGATGTCGTGGCCGATGGACTTGGTGTAGGTGTCCACGTAGACGGCCCCGTGCGCGGCGGCCTGGGTGGCGATCATGGTGTTGAGACGCTTGTGGGTGTCCCGCAGCCAGGGAGCGTCGCCCTTGGCGATGGTCGCGACCCAGGGACAGTTGGTGCCGTTGTCGGGAAGGATCGCCGGGTAGCCGGTGACCAGGATCCTGGCCTGCGGGGCACGCTGACGAATGCCGTCGAGGGTGGCGGCGATCTTGGGAGCGGTGGCGTTGATGGTGGTGGCGAGCTGGTCGGTGCCGGTCCAGGTGTAGCTGGTCTTGCAGGGCGATCCGCCGAGGTTGAACGCCCCGAGCGTCACGCAGCGGACGATGATGTTGGCGAAGCCGACGTCGTTGCCGCCGATGGTGAGGGTGACGAGGTCCGTGTCGACGCTCAGCGCGTCGAGCTGGGGCGGCGCGGACGCGTTCTGCGCGGAGGTCATGTGGACCGTGGTGGCCCCTCCGCAGGTGACGTCCTTGTGAGCGGAGGGGGAGAGCGCGGCGTTCACCAGGGCGGGGTAATTGCGGTCGGAGCGCATGCAGTCGGCATCGACCTGGTTCGGTACCCCGGCGCCCGACGCGAAGGAATCGCCCAGGGCGACGTAACGGTCGGACGCGGTGCCGGCGGCAGCGGCGGGACCGGCGCCGAGACCGGCGGCGGTGGCCAGGGCAGCGGTGACAGCGGTGAGGGCGGCAGCGGTGCGGGCGCGACGGCTCGATGGAACTGATCGCATGGCGGTGTGCCTCTCGTGACAGGGTGAGGGGGCGGGCGCCGACTGGCCGCCGGGGAGGGCCAGTCGGCGCACCGGACCGACGCAGGGCGGACCCGTTCGCCTGCTGCCGGAGGTGCGAGGGCTGCGCGCAGTGTTACCGGTCGGTTGTACTCGCTCGTAATATGTGGCCGATGTGACGAGGCGTCAAGATGTTGCGCATGAAAATGTGCCTCGCGTCGAGTGGGGAGCAAGGGACCACGGCGGAGCCCCCGTTGTGCCATGTTTCGCCGTCGCGCGAAGTCACAGCCTCGATCGGCGAACCGTACGCGGTCTACGTGTCGTGCCGGTCCATGGACGCGGCCCGGGCATTCCTGTGGGACGTCCTTCCCGGTGTCGGTGTCGCCGGTATGGCACCTGTACGAAGTCGGGCGGGCGGCCTCCGGCGCGGCCTCGCCGCAGACGGGGGCCTATTTCGGCAGCCTGAAGAACTGACGCATGGCTCTCCGGCGGGCTTGCCTGTCGGGGGCGATGCCCGGTACGCCACTCTCCGGCGGACGCCCGTTCTCAGTCCCCGGGCCGCGGCCCCCGGCCGCCCCGCCCGGGGCGCCGGAATCGAACACCTCCTCAGGCGCCCACCGGCGCCGCGACGGGTGACTTCCCGGCCTGTGCGAGCACCGCGTTGAACTGCGCGCCGGCGAGCAGGGCCAGGTTGCTGAACCACAGCCACACGAGGAAGACGACGACCCCCGCCAGCGAGCCGTAGAGGCGGCTGTAGGTCCCGAACTGCGTGTAGAGGGTGAAGAGCGCCGAAGCACCGAGCCACAGGAACGCCGCGAGGGCGCCGCCCGGGAAGCCCCGGCGAGCACCGCGGGCCTCGGTGGGTCCGGTCCGGTAGAGGATGAGGATCAGTGCCGTGACGACCACCAGGAGCACCGGCCACCGCAGGACGGTCATGGCGTCCGTGCCCGAGTAGCCGGCGGCCGTCGCGAGTCGGCGGGCCACGGGGCCGGTCGCGACGAGGCTCGCGGCGCCCGCTACGAGCAGGGCCAGCAGCACGCCGGCCGTGAGGACGAGGACGTGCACCGCGCGGAGGGGCGGCCGCGTGTCGGGCAGCCGGTGCATCGTGTGCAGGGCGCGGCGGAAGACCGCCAGATAGCTGGAGGCCGACCACAGTGCGCTCACGATGCCGCTGACGAGCAGGACCCACAGGGAGGACGGCTCCGAGGTGAGGCCGTCCAGAGCCTCACGGAGCACTTGGGCCGACTGGGGAGGGGCGTAGGACGTGAGGTCGAGGATGAGGCGCTCACGGGTGCTGGCCCCCGCCAGTCCCACCAGGGAGACCGAGACGAGGAGGGCGGGCACGAGCGCCAGCACCGCGTAGTAGGTGAGAGCTGCCGCGTAGTCGGCGATGTTGTCGCCCCAGAGGCGCACGGCGGTGCCGCGCAGGGAGGAACGCGCCCGTACCAGCAGGTCGACGACGCGGTTCCCCGGAGTGCTCCGGGGGGCGCGGAGAGTGTTCGATGTCACGGGGCTCTCCTGCCCGGCGTCACCGCTCTCATCCTCGGTCCGTGGCGCAGGGCGTTCCGGGCTCTGCGACACGCACGTAACAGGCGATACATTTGGCGGACGGAGAAGCGTCGTCTGTACGCCCGGATTTTTTGACACAGCCGGGATGTGCGCCACGTCATCGCGGAGGACAGGGGCGGACGGCGGCGATATGTCCACCGCAGGGGAGGAACGTCATGAGTCTCACGCTGGCCGATGAGATCCGCAGCCGGCTGGGAGATCTCAGCCCGGCCGAACGCAAGGTCGCGCGGGTGTTGCTGGCCGGGTATCCGGCGGCGGTCTTCGAGACCGTGGCCACGATCGCGGAGCGTGCCTCGGTCTCCGCTCCCACGGTGCTGCGCTGCGCCTCCCGCCTGGGGTACAAGGGTTTCCCCGATCTGCAGGCCGCCCTGCGGTCCGAACTCGACGCGCGTACCGCCTCCCCCATCACCTTGTACGAGAGCTCCGGGTCGTCCCAGCGACGCGCCGTGCCGGAGCATCCGGACGAGGCGGCCGACCCCCGGCTCGGAGAGCGCCTGGCGCTCCTGCAGCAGGCCGTGTCCCAGACCTTCAAGGAGGTCGCCCCGCAGGAGTTCAGCGACGCGGTGCGTCTTCTGAGCGATCCGCGGCGCCGGGTCCATGTGGCAGGGGGCAGGTTCACGCATCTGCTGGCCCAGTACCTGGGCCTGCACCTCACGCAGTTTCGCGACCACGTGGATGTTCTGCCCGACAGGGACGTGGAACGGACTTCCTTCCTCACTCAGCTCACCCGTCGCGACGTCACCGTGCTCTTCGACTACCGGCGTTACGAGGCCGACAAGACGGTCATCGCCGAGTTGGCGCGCGAACGCGGCGGGAAGGTCATCGTGTTCACCGACCCGTGGCTCTCCCCGGCCGCGGCTCATGCCGACGTCGTTCTCATCACCCAGGTGACGTCCGATTCTCCGTACGACAGTCTCACGCCGGCGCTCGCTCTCATCGAGTCGTTGGTCGCCGCCGTGCTCGACCAGGTCGGAACCGAGGGGCACGAGAGGATGAAGCGGGCTGAGAGCGTGGCCCGCCGCACCGGCCTCCTCTGACCGGCGAGGCGCCGCTCGGGTACGCCTTGGCTGCCGGTGCCGGGCGGGTGAGGGCCCGTGGCCGGAGGTCACACGAGGCCCACGCGGCGGGCGGTCTCCTCGCTCTGTTTCATGTGCCGGTGGGCGTCGTCGCCGAGAGTCGCGACGACACACGCGACCACGGTCTCGACGACGGCGAGGGTGGGGACGAGGCTGTCGTACGGCGAGGGCGTGTCGACGCGGCTGGGGAGCACGACCTCCGCGTGAGCGCTGGTCGGTGACAGCCACGCGTCGGTGAAGACGATCACCTTGCCGCCGCGTTCCTGGGCGAGTCGCGCCATGGCCTGCTTGTCGTTCTCGTAGCGCCGGTAGTCGAAGACGACCAGGACGTCCCGTCGGCCGAAGGCGTCGAGTACCGCTGTGCGCTCGACGTCCCGGTCCGGCAGGAAGCGAACGCCGTCCCGGAGCTGCATCAGGTGCAGCCCGAGGTACTGGGCCAGGACGTGAGTGAACCGACCGCCTGTGAGGACGATGCGGCGCTTGCGGTCGGCCAGGAGCGAGATGGCGGTCTGAAGGTCGTGGGGCGCCAGCTCGGTGAGCGTCTGCGCCACGGCGTCGCCGAAGAGTTTCGCGCTGTGGGCCAGCAGGCCGCCCGGGGACTGCGGGAAGGCCGCTTCGTCCGCTGCTTCGTAGAGGTGGATCGGGGAGGCGTTGCGTACGTCGAGTTCGTCGCGCAGCGCGGCCTGGAAGTCCGGGTACCCGTTGTAGCCCAGGCGGCCCACGAAGCGCAGGACGGTGGGGGCGCTCACTCCCGCGCGTTCGGCGATGGTGGCGACGGTCTCGAAGCCCGCAGCGGGATAGGCGGCGAGCAGGACACGGGCGACTTTGCGTTCCGCCGGGGTGAGCGTGCCGAGTCTGTGCCGGATGTCGTCGGCGAGGAGCCCGGTCGTCATGGGGGTCCCTCCGTGTGGGTTCAGTCCTCGAGACCGGGCGGCGAGGCCGGGGCAGGGCCGGTACGTGGAGGCCGGCCCTGCCGGTGTGGTCATCGTGGCGCGATGCCGATCTGCAGGTCCACGAGCGTCCGCGGGGTGGCACCGTCGTCGGTCCAGGCGCTGAAGCCGCTGGTCTTGGTGAAGGTGACGGTGAAGCGGGGGTCGGTTTCGAAGGTGGTGGCGGTCGCGGTGTTCTGGGTCCGGGTCGATGCGAGGGCGCGCGCGGTGGTGCGGAACGAGTAGGGCGTGCCCTCGGGGTTGGACGCGGAGGAGAAGACGTCGTTGTTGACGGGGACGGGGGTCGTGCCGACGGGGCGCAGGCGCCGCTTGTCCGAGGCGGGGTAGGTCGTCCAGGTGTGCGGGACGTACCGGTCCGACTGGGTGAGGTAGGTGTAGCGGGCCTTGCGCATGCTCCAGCCGGCGGCTCCCGTGCGGGTGCGGGCGTCGCGCAGGTCCAGCACGGCGACGCCGTTGGGGCCGACGACCGTCATCCGCTCGCGTCGGCCGCCGGGGTCGTCGACGACCAGGGCGGTGTTCTCTTCGAGCGTGTAGACGCGGTCGTGTCCGGTGTCGGCGGCCAGGCGGTACGCGCGGCCCTCCCGTCCGTACGCTCCGGTGTGGGTGTCGATGAGGCCGGAGGTCAGGAAACCGAAGCCGCCCTGCGGGATGTACCCGAGCCGGGTGGGGTCCTCGAAGTAGCCGGGGGCGCTGCCGTCCCGCAGGCCCTCGTAGGATTCGCCGCCGCTGACCATGTCGGGGCCGGAGACGATCTGGGCGCCGGCGGAGGAACCGGAGATCACCGCTCCTTGCGCGAGCTTGGCTCGGATGGCGGCGAGGACCTTGGAGTCGGTGCGCGCGTCGCCGCGGAGGAGAGTCGTGAGGTAACGGTACTGGTCTCCCCCGCCGAAGAAGAAGCCGGTCATGGAATCGACCTGGGCGACGACGGCGTCCGAGTCGGCGTCGGCCACGTGGTCGATGTCGAGCGGGATCCACTCGGCGTCGGCCGCGCCGTGCCTCGTGAAGAGGTCGGCGTAGTAGGCCCCGTTGCACGCGGAGTTGCTGCACCGCTCCGGGTCGCCCGCGTTCGGGTCCTGGCTCTCGGGAACGGAGGCCGCGGTGATGACCCCGATACGGGCCGAGGGGCCGCCGGCACGCCTGATGATCTCGCCGTAGACCGCTGTGTTGTTCTCCTTCAGCGCTCCGCCGATCAGGACGAGCGAGCCCGCCTGGCGGCCGGGGCGTTCGGGTCCGGCCTGGGCGACGGGGGCCGAGGTGAGGAGAGTGAGGACGACGCCGCACGTGAGAACGGTACGGCGGGCGGGACCTGAGGATGCGCGCAAGAGTGCCTCCGTGGATCGGATGACGGACGGACCGGGCCCCCGCCCCGTGCCGGTGCCGGGGCAGGTTCTGCGTCGCGGGCAGGTCCTGCGTCGCGGGCAGGTCCTGCGTCGCGGGCAGGTTCCGCGCAAGGCAGGGGGGCAGCGGGCTGGCGGGGCGCGGGTTCCGTGGGGGGTGGGTGACGAGGCACGGGCGAGGCGTTCGGGAAGCCCTCGGGGTTCGCCCGGCCGGACGTGGTTCAGGGGTTTCGGGCGTCGCCGAGCGAGGCGACGAGCGCGGCGAGTACGGCGACGCGTTGGGGGACGCTGGAGATGTCGAGCCACTCCTGGGGGGTGTGGTCGGCGCCGCCGATGGGTCCCAGGCCGTCCAGGATCGGGACGCCTGCTCCGGCGATGAGGTTGGCGTCGCCGACTCCGCCCGTGGCGGTGGCTCCGAGTTCCACACCGACGGCGTGTGCCACCTGCCGGGCCTTGTCGAACATACGGCGTGAGGCGGGGGTGTCCTCCATCGGCGGGCAGAGATCGAGTTGCTCGACGAGGACGCTGGTGCCGGGTACCACGGGGTGGTCTGCGGCTTCCTGGATGGCACGCTTCGCACGCTGCACATCGGCCGTGGTCGCTGCCCGCACTTCGATGCGGAGTTCTGCTTCCGGGCAGACGATGTTGGCGCGGGTGCCGGCGCGGACCACCCCCACGTTGACGGTGACGTCGTCCCAGTGGCCGTTGAGGGCCTGGAGGGTGACGATCAGGTGCGCGGCGGCGAGGGCGGCGTTGGCACCGCGCTCGGGTTCGATGCCGGCGTGGGCCGCCTTGCCGGTGATGGTGAGACGGAAGTCGGCGACGCCCTTGCGGGCGATGACGAGGTCGCCGTTCTCCCGAGCGCATTCGAGGCCCAGGCCGTAGTGCATGCCCTGGGCGGTGGCCTCGATGAGGTCGCGGCTGGCCGGTGAGCCGATCTCCTCGTCGGGGGTGGCGAGGAACACGAGCTCGTCGTAGGCGTCGGTGCCGTGCTCGCCGAAAATCTCCAGCGCGGTGAGCCCCGCGAGCAGGCCTCCCTTGTCGTCGCTCACCCCAGGGCCGGAGGCGAGGGAGCCGTTCACCCCGAAGGGGCGCGCGGCGGCGGTGCCGTCCTCGAAGACGGTGTCCATGTGCCCGGCGAGGATGATCCTGCGGCCGCCTTCGCACTCCCGGAGCGCACCTCGCTTGCGGCCGATCAGGGCGTCGCCGGCCCGGGCCCCGTCGGGTGCGGGCGGGAAGCCGACGCGTTCGACATCGAAGCCGAGGCGGTGCAGTCGGCGTTCGACCCAGTCGGCGACCTTGTTGACGCCGGCGGCGTTGTAGGACCCGGAGTCGATGGAGACGAGTTCCTCGAGGTCGTGCAGGTACTGGGCCCGGTGGGCGCGGGCCGGGCCGAGGAGGTCCGGGGCCGACATCCGCCGGCGGACGGGGGCGCTCACAGGACCTTGGACAGGAAGGCGCGGGTGCGGTCCTGTTCGGGGTCGACGAGTACCCGGCGGGGGTCGCCGGATTCGACGACGACTCCTTCGTCCATGAAGACGGCGGTGTCGCCGACCTCGCGGGCGAAGCCGATCTCGTGGGTGACGACGACCATGGTCATGCCGTCGGCGGCGAGCTGCCGCATGACGTCCAGGACATCGCCGACGAGTTCGGGGTCCAGCGCGGAGGTCGGTTCGTCGAAGAGCATCAGTTTGGGCTTCATGGCGAGCGCGCGGGCGATGGCGACGCGCTGCTGCTGCCCGCCGGAGAGCTGAGCGGGGTAGTGGCGGGCCCTGTCGCCGAGGCCGACCTGTTCGAGCAGGCTGTGGGCCTCCTCCCGGGCCGTGTTCCTGGCGACGGCTCCGACCTTGACGGGGGCTTCCATGACGTTCTCGACGGCCGTCATGTGCGGGAACAGGTTGAACCGCTGGAAGACCATGCCGATGTCCCTTCGGCGTTCCGCGACTTCACGTTCGCGCAGCTCGTGGAGCTTGTTGCCGTGCTGACGGTAACCGACGAGTTCGCCGTCGACGGTGAGCTTGCCGCCGTCGATCTTCTCCAGGTGGTTGATGCAGCGCAGGAAGGTCGACTTGCCGGAACCGGACGGTCCCAGGAGGCAGCAGACCTGGCCACGTTCCACGGTGAGGTCGATGCCCTTGAGCACCTCGAGCCTGCCGAAGTGCTTGCGCACGCCTTCGGCGCGCACCATGGGAGTGCTCATCGGCTCTCCTCCCTGTTCTTGCCGTTCTTGCCGTTCCGCCCCATGGCTCCGCCGAGCATGCGCCGGAGTGGGGAGGCGTAACCCGCCATGGTGGTGCCGCGGCCGTAGCGCCGCTCCAGCCATGCCTGGGGAACACCGAGCAGGGTCACGAGGGCGAGGTACCAGAGGCTGGCTACCACCAGCATCGGGATGACCTGGTAGTTCTGGGCGTAGACGTCCTGGATGTTGGACATCAGGTCATGGGCGGAGATGACCGAGACCAGGGCGGTCATCTTGAGCATGTTGATGGTCTCGTTGCCCATCGGGGGGATGATCACGCGCATGGCCTGGGGAAGGACGATCCTCCGCATGGTGAGCGCGGGACGCATGCCGAGCGAGTGCGCGGCTTCGGCCTGGCCGGGATCGACGGACTGGATGCCGGCGCGCACGATCTCCGAGGCGTACGCGGCCTCGTTGAGGCCCAGGGCGAGCAGGGCCGCGATGGCGGGGGTCAGCAGCGCGTTCGTCTCGGCCTGGAGGAACGTGATGTCGGTGAACGGGACGCCGATCTTCACGTACTTGTAGAGGGCGGCCGCGTATCCCCAGAAGATGATCTGCACGAGCAGCGGGGTGCCGCGGAAGACCCAGACGAACGCGGTGGCCAGGCCGTACAGGACGGGGCTCGAGGACAACCGCATGACGGCTATCAGGGTGCCCAGGCCCAGGCCCAGGAGCATGGCGGCGGCGGTCAGCCAGAGTGTGGTGGCCAGCCCGTCGAAGATGAGGTCCGCGAAGAGGTAGGTGCCGACGACGTCCCAGTGGAGGTTGTCGTTCTTGGCGAGGGAGCCGATCAGCCCGACGAGGGCCAGCAGCGAGGCGACCGCGGCGATCCAGCGTCCGTAGTCACGGACGGGGACGACTTCGAGGTCCTGGACGTGCGGCTCGCCCGTGAAGGTGGTTTCGGCGGGTGTCTTGGTGTCGAACATCTCTAGTCCACCGCCGCGTTCTTGGTGGCCTTGGGGACGGCGATCGACGCGACGCCGTACTGGTTGTAGATCGCCGCGACGGTGCCGTCGTCGATGAGGGCCTGCAGGGCCTTGAGGATCGCGTCCGTCAGCTCGGGCAGCTCCTTGCTGACCGCGATGCCGTTGGGCGATGCGTTGTAGCCGCCGGGCGCCGCCGGATCGTCGACCAGGTCGAAGGCCTTGCCGTCGCCCGCGGTCTTGGCGACCCAGCCGGCGGCGGGCTTGGTGAGGACCTGGGCGACGACCTTCCCCGAGCGCAGGGCGAGTTGGGCGTCGGAGTCCTTGGGGAAGGTCTGGATGTAGATCTTCCCCTTGCCCGCCTTGGCGCAGGCCGCCTGGTGGGACTTGAGCAGCTCGAGCTGGTTGGTCGCGGTCTGCACCGCGACCTTCTGCCCGCAAAGGGTGTCCAGGGTGGTGATCGTGGACGGGTTGCCCTCGGCGACGAGGATGCCGGAGCCGGACTGCGAGTAGTCGACGAAGTCCACGACCTTCTGACGGTCCTTGTTGTCGGTGATGGCCGACATGGCGACGTCGAACTTGCCTGCCTGGATGGCCGGGACGATGCCGTCGAACTTCTGCGGGGTGAAGGCGAAGGCCACGCCGAGCTTGCCGCCGAGCGCCTGGCCCAGGTCGTAGTCCAGACCGGTCAGCTCGCTCCCGCCCTCCTTCGCGAACATCTCGAAGGGCGGGTAGGGAACGTCGGTGGCCACCCTGACCTTGCCCGCCTTCCTGATCTCCTCGGGCAGTGCGTCGTACAGGGCCTGGTCCTTCTTGACCTCCACACCGGCGACGGAGACCGGGCCCGCCGCTGCGGGCGCAGTCTCGGCACCCCCGCAGGCGGAGAGGGAGAGAAGCGCTGTGGCCGTTACGGCGGCGGCCGCTGCGCGGTGGGCTGGACGCGTGGTCATCGGGGTGATCCTCTCGAGGATTCTTCGCCGGCGGGTTCTGGCCGCCGGCCACAGCAGGGAAATTACAGATCATTCATTCGACTGGCTAGATGTATCTCACGTTACGTTCACGTAACGTGGCGCTTCGGGTGAGCAGTGCGGCGGTTAATACCGTTTTGACCCGACATTCTGGCGTCCCATCAGGACGAGTAGGGGCTCCGTGGACTTACATCTTCCCGTTCCGACGATTGGCTTGTATGTTCCGCTACCAACCCGATGAGCCCGCGCGGACAACCGTCGTCCCGGCGGCGTCCGTCCGCGGTGCTCTCCGCATCCCTCTTCCTGGAGCACAGATGACGTCACGTCTCTCACGCAGGTCCGCACCGCTCGCTGTCGCCCTGCTCGCGGTGACCGCGGCCATGACGATCCAGCAGCCCGCTCACGCGGCTGCGGACAGGATCCGGCTGGGCAGCGCGGCCGATGCGAGTCGCACCTCGTGGAACGGTCCCGCGTTCACGATGAACGGCGCCGGCGCCGTCGTGCCGGCCTCGATGACCCGGGCCATCGACGCCATCCGCGGGGGCACCGGCAGCATCGACGTCGTCGTTCTCTCCGGGTCGGCCCCCACGTCGGGCAGCAAGACCCCCGAGTGCGACGCCGTCATGGGCCTGACCGGCGTGAACTCGTGTACGACGTGGACGCTCACCACGGCAGGCGACGGGAACAACGCCCAGATGAACACCGATGTCCGCAACGCCGAATTCGTCTACTTCGCCGGCGGCGACCAGTGCAGGTACGCGGCGTGGAAGGGAAGCGCGCTCGAGGCGTCGGTCGAGTCCGTGGTGGCCAAGGGCGGCGGCTCCGGCGGGGGGAGCGCGGGCCACCACATCAACAGCCCGGTCGTCTACGACGCCTGCAACGGCAGCGTCACCAGCGCAGAGGCACTCGCCAACCCCTACGACCGCTACATCAGCTTCACCACCGGCATGTTCCAGTGGGCGAACTACGGCGGAGTCGTCAACGACTCCCACTTCGTGACCCGCGACCGCATGGGCCGCACCATGGCCTTCCTCGCCCGCGCGGTGAAGGACGGCCTCACGCCCGGAGGCGCCGCCTGGGGCGTCGGCGTCGAGGAGGGCGGCGGGTCACTGTTCATCGACCGCGACGGCATGGCCACCCAGTACGGCAAGGACGCCTACGTGATCCTCGCCGACCACCAGCCCGAGCAGGCCGTCGACAGGAAGCCGCTGACCTACTCGGGCTTCAAGATCTGGCGCCTGACGCCGGGCTCGACGTTCGACTTCAAGAACCGGCCCACCTGCGGGTACTACCTGCGCAGCGTCACCAACGGGGTGCCCGACGCCAACCTCTACAACGGCACTCCGGTGACCGACTGCGGAGGCCAGAGCGGCGGCACCGCGCTCGCCGAGAGCGAGCCGAACGACACCCGCGACACGGCCGACGACGCCACCGCCCTGCCCTCCCCCGGCACCCTGACCGGGAACATGAGATCCACGAGCGACCGCGACTACTTCAAGGTCGCCCTGCCCGCCGGCCGGACCCTCACCGTGAACTGCGCCGTCCCCGCCGCGTACGACGCCGACGTCTACCTTCTGGACTCGGCAGGCAGCACCCTTGAACGCTCCGTCAACGACGGCGCCGGCACCGACGAGAACCTCACCTTCACCAGAACCGCCTCCGGGACCGGCACGTACTACGTCGACGTGGAGGCCTACAGCGGCAGCGGAACCGCCTCGTACAACTGCACTCTGACCAGGAGCTGACGACGTCGCCGGGTCTGCGACCGACGCCGGTGCGGAGACCCGGCCGCCCGCTCGCGAGCCCGGCCCGGCGGTGCCAGGCCGGGCCCTCGGTGACCTACTGCGGATGGGTGAGCCTCCAGGGGTCGAGTCGATCGTCCAGCTCCTCCTCGGTGAGCAGTCCGCTCCGGGCGGCCAGTGCGCGCACGGACAGTCCCGTGTCCATGCACTGGCGCGCCAGTTCGGTCGCCCGCTGATAGCCGATGACCGGATTGAGCGCCGTGGCGAGACCGGCCGACCCCTCCACCGACTCGCGAAGCCGGTCCTCGTTCGCCTCGATCCCGCGCACGCACCGCTCGGCCAGGACGCGGCAGGCCGCCTCCAGACGGTTCATCGAGTTCAGGAGGTGATGAACCATCAGGGGCTCGAAGGCGTTCAGCTGGAGCTGCCCCGCCTGGGCCGCCGCGGACACCGAGGCGTCGGCTCCGACGACGTCGAAGCACACCTGGTTGACCGCCTCGGGGACGACGGGATTCACCTTGCCCGGCATGATGCTCGACCCTGCCTGCAGCGCGGGCAGGCGGAGTTCCCCCAGGCCTGCCCTCGGTCCGGAGCACAACAGTCGGAGGTCGTTGCAGATCTTCGACAGGCGCAGGGCGAACTGCTTCAGGGAACTGGAGAGCTGGAGGAATCCCCCCACTCCCTGGGTGCTCTCGACGGGCTGGCGGGCCGAGCGGACAGGGGCTGACGTGATCGTCGCCAGATGCGCCACGGCGAGTCGCGCGAATCCGGCGTCGGCGTTCAGACCGGTACCGACGGCGGTTCCCCCGAGGTTGACTTCGAGCAACGCGGATGAGGCGCGCGTGACGAGCGACGCGTCATCGCGCACCGTCAGGGCGAACGCGTCGAACTCCTGCCCGAGAGTGATCGGTACGGCGTCCTGGAGTTGCGTCCTGCCGAGCTTCACGACCTTGGCGAACGCGCCTCCGCGTTCGGTGAAGGCGTTCGCAAGGACGCTCATCGCGTCCAACAGGCGCCCTGCGGCGGCGTACATCGCGAGCTTGGCCGCTGTCGGGTACACGTCGTTGGTGCTCTGCGAGCGGTTGACGTCGTCATGGGGATGCAGATGGACGTAGGCGCCGCGCGCGTGGCCGAGCAGCTCCAGCGCCCGGTTCGCGATCACCTCGTTGACGTTCATGTTCGATGAGGTGCCCGCACCGCCCTGGAACACATCCACCACGAACTGGTCGTGCAGACGTCCTTCTCGGACCTCTCTGCACGCCGCGACGATCGCCTCGACCCGCTCTCGCGGCAGGGTGCCGAGGTCGCCGTGGGCGAGAGCGGCGGCCTCCTTCACCTCGGCGAGGGCGATCACGAGTTCCGGGTGGGCGGACAGCGCTGTGCCGGTGAGCGGGAAGTTCTCGACCGCCCTAAGCGTATGGATGCCGTAGTAGACGTGCGCCGGGACGCTCCTGTCGCCCATCAGATCGTGTTCCTCGCGTACGGAATCCACACTCGCCCCTTTGCACAGGCCCTCACGGGAGGACGCCACAGCAGCACCCGTGCCAGTATCAGACATTACACATATCCTGAGCAATACCCATACTGGACGTCACGTTACAGACTTTCGTCGGCGGTGACCTGTCAGACTCCGGCGCCACCGGGTCCCGCGGTCGGCTGCCCGCCGAGTGCCTCTACCCGCTCGGGCAGACCGACGGGACCGAACCCCGAGGACACCGCCCGGGGGCCGCGGACACCAGTGGCGGGTTGGTGACCTCGATGAGCGTGGCGGGCGGTCCGTAGGCGACGCGGACGCGGACGGGATGGTCCAGCACGGCCGGCTCCACCGCCTGCTGTCCCCCGGCGACGGTCCCATGACAGCGGTGCAGTTCGTGGACGACGGGCCGACCGGTCGGTCGTCCTGGTCTGGCGCCCGAGCACCCGATTCGGGCCGACCGGGACGGCTCTCCGTCTGCGCGGGCTGGACACCGAAGCCCGGTACCGGGACGAGGACACCGGTGCGGAGTGGCCCGGAGCGGCCCTGCGGGGCCTTCGGGCTTCCGCTCCCCGACCTGCCGCAGGGCGACCACGCCAGCGCCGTGGTCCGGTTGCGCCGTGCCGGACGGGCGGGGCACCGCGAACGGGGCAGTGAGCCGGTCAGCGCACCCGTCCCCGCGCTTTCAGGTGCGCCGCCGGAACCTCAGGGGCGTCCAGGCGGTCGCCGTCGTAGCCCTTGACCTCGCCGAAGCGGTCGCTGGTCATCCACTCCTCGCGGGCCTTGCGGATCTCCTCGTCCGTGCGGCCCACGAAGTTCCACCACATGACGATCTCCTCCTCGAACGGTTCTCCGCCGAGGAGCATCAGACCGGCGTCCGAGGTCGCGCGCAGGGGGAGTTCGGTGCGGCCGCAGCCGAGGTAGAGCATCGAGCCGGGAAGGACCGGGACGCCGTCGACGTGCGCCTCGCCGGACATCGCCAGAACCGCGTACTCGAAGTCGGGGTTCAGGGGAAGGCTCGTCTCCGCGCCGGCCGTGAGGGCGAGGTCGGCGCCGACGAGCGGGGTGTACGTGGTGCCGGGTGAGGCGGCGCCGTCGAGTTCGCCGAGAATCACCGTGGCCGTGAGGCCCGGGGCGGTGACCTGCGGAAGGTCGGCGTGGTGCTGGAAGTGCGGCTCCACATGACGGTGGGCGTCGGGGAGGGCGACCCACAACTGGGCGCCGTGCAGGAGGCGGGCGTGCTGCTTGGGGCTCTCCTCCGAGTGGGAGATGGCCCGCCCCGAGGTCATCAGGCCCAGTTCCCGCGGCCGGATGGTCTGGAGGCTTCCCGTGGAGTCGCGGTGCAGGACCTCGCCGTCGTGGAGCCAGCTGACGGTCTGGAGGCCCATGTGCGGGTGCGGCGGGACCTGCATTCCCGGTTCGTCGGCGATGTCGTCGGGGCCGTAGTGGTCGACGAAGGCCCAGGCCCCGACCATCCGCCGGCCCAGGTTGGGGAGCAGCCGGCGGACCTCGGTCGACTCGCCGAGCCGCACGTGCCGGGGGCTGAGGAGTTCCCGTACCGGCTCGGCGGCGACGAAGCCGCGGCCGCCGCACACGGTCAGCGTGGCCTGACGATCAAGATTGCTCATGTCGCTCAACCTATGTCCTGTCCGGGTTTTCGGGGGGCCTGGCAGCTCCCGGGGAGACGGCGCCGATCATAGTGGAATGTTCAACCATCCCGCCGTGTTGACCGGATCGACCACCTCACAGGGTGGCAGATCCAGAGCGCCGGAAGGTGAGCGCAAGTGAGCGACACGTACGACGAGTTCGGAACGGCCGGCGAGCGGTGGGACCGTGCGCGGTTCTTCTTCGATGCGAAGCAGTACGGAACCGCCGTCCGCATCCTGCGCGGCCTCGTCGCCGAGCACCCGGAGCAGACGGCCCAGCGGCTCCTCCTCGCCCGTGCCTACTACCACTCCGCCCAGCTCTCCCGGGCCGAGACCGAGCTGCGGGCCGTCCTGGACCGCGACCCCGTCGAGCACTATGCCCGGCTGATGCTCGGCCGCACCCTCGAACGCCTGGGACGCGCGGACGAGGCCGCTCCGCATTTGCGGATGGCCGCTGCCATGGCCGGCGAGACGCCGCCGTCCTGACGCGGTCCTGATACCCCCGCGCGGTATATTCCCGGCCAGGAGGTCCTGGCTGTGCGTACCCATCGAGCAGCATCCGGCAGACGAGCGGAAGGCGCCCTCGCGCACCTTCTGCTCGTCGTCGTGCTCGCGCTCGGCGTGTTCCTCATGCACTCCCTCGGCCACCCCGAGGGTTCCGGCGGGCACGGTGAGACGACCGTCGCCACCGCTGCCGCCGCCCACCACGGTTCCCACGGCGGCGACAGTTCCGACGCCGGGCACGAACCGGGCAGTGGCACGGACATGACCACCCTGTGCGTGGCCGTCCTGGCCGGCTGGCTGCTCGCGGGGCTCGTCCGGGCCGCCCTCGGGCGCCGTCCCCACTGGCTCGCCGTCCACCTGCCCCGGCTCACGCCCGCCCTGGGGCCGCACGGCCCACCGCCCCGCCCGCCCGACCTCGCCCAGCTGTCCGTACTGCGGATCTAGGCCGTACCACCGGCGCCTCGCACTGCGCGAGGGCCTCCTTCGGCCTGCCCTTTCTCCGTCCGTACGAACACCACGAGGTTTCACGCACATGCATGCCTTCACCCGTCGCACCGCCCGTGTGCACGCGCTCGTCGTCGCCGCCGCCGCCGGACTTCTGCTCTCCGCCTGCGGCACGGACGGCGGTACGAGCGGTTCCGGCGGTACGAGCGGTTCCGGCGCTACGAGCGGTTCCGGCGGTACGAGCGGTTCCGGGGCTTCGGGCGGTTCGGACCACAGCGGTCCGTCCGCATCCGCCTCCCCCACCGCCACCGTCACCGCCGTCGGCCCCGCTCCCGGCGCCTTCAACGCCGCGGACGTCATGTTCGCGCAGATGATGATCCCCCACCACGAGCAGGCCCTGGAGATGGCGAAGCTCGCCGACGGCCGGGCCGAGGACCCGCAGGTCAAGGAGTTGGTCACCGCGATCGAACAGGCCCAGGACCCGGAGATCCAGAAGATGAAGGCCTGGCTGAAGGGCTGGGGCCGGCCCGAGTCCACCGGTCACGTAACCGACGGCGGCCACGGCATGGCCGGGATGGTGTCCGACCAGGACATGAAGGATCTGGCCGCCGCCAGGGGCAGGGACTTCGACCGCGCCTTCGCCCGGCTGATGACCGCCCATCACGACGGCGCCGTCGCCATGGCGAAGGACGAACTGAGGAACGGCCGCAACGCCACGGCCAAGTCACTCGCCGACGACGTCGTCCGGACCCAGTCCGCCGAGGTCACCGCCCTGCGGACGATCCTCGAACGGCTCTAGTCCCCCGCGATTCCTCCGCGTAGGCGGGCACGCCCTCGACGCGGCCCGCCCGCGCGTGCACCGGCCGTCGGCGGCCCGGCCCCTCGCGGCCGGGCCGCCCCACGACCGCGCCGCACCCGCGACCGGGCCGCCTCGCCCCCCGCTCCCCTCTCAGCGCTCCACAACGACCTCCCCGCCCACCAGAACCGTTTCCGCCACCGTGCCCGGGATCTCGTCCGGATCGATGCGGAGGATGTCCCGGGACAGGACGACGAAGTCCGCCAGTTTGCCGACCGTCAGCGAACCCCGTTCCTCTTCGAGGAAGTTGGCGTACGCCGAGCCCATCGTGTAGCCCTCGACGGCCGCGGCGACGTCGATCGTCTCGCCCGCCGTCCACGCCTCCCCGCCGCCGGGCGGGCGGCGCGTCACTGCGGCGTGGATCCCGACCATGGGGTCCATCTCGGCGACGTTCCAGTCGCTGGACAGGGCGAGGACGGCGCCGGCCGCGCGCAGGCTGCGCAGGGGCCAGGCCTTGTGCCAGCGGTCCGGGCCGACGTTCTCGGCCCAGTCCTGGCCGGGGCCCGCGATGTCCGGGGCGGCGTGCCGGGGCTGCATGCACGCGACGACCCCGAGGCCGGAGAAGCGCGGGGTGTCGGCCGGGTCCAGGCACTCGACGTGCACGATCTGGTGGCGCGCGTCGCGCGGCCCGTTGACGGCGCGGGCCCGCTCGACGGCGTCCAGGACGGTACGGATGCCCCGGTCGCCGGTCGCGTGGACGAAGCACTGGAAGCCCCGCGCGTCGAGGCGGGTGAGCAGGTCGGCGAACTCCTCGGGCGGGTAGAAGGTGTCGCCGCGGTGGTGGGAGCAGCCCGCGTACGGTTCCAGGAGAGCGGCGGTACGCGGTTCCACGACGTCGTCGATGTACAGCTTCAGCGGACCGACCCGCAGCCGGTCGTCGGCGTACGCGTCGGCCGCCGCCTCGAACGCCTCCAGGTCCGCGTCGGTCGTGCCGCGCGGGTGGAAGAGCGCGGCGACGATCCGGGAGCGCAGCCGGCCTTCGGCGCGGGCGCGGTCGAAGAGGGCCAGGTCGTCGAGGGAGTTCTGGGGTTCGACGACGGTGGTGATGCCGAAGCCGATGGCGTCGTCGAGGCTCTTGGCCAGCCGGCCGTACTGCCGGTCCGGCGACGCCCAGGGGACGCCCAGTTCACGCAGGGCGCGGTGGCCCTCCCGGGAGAGCCCCTTGACGGCGAAGTCCTTGACGAATCCCGTCGGTTCGCCGGTGGCCGGGTCGGTGACCGCCCGCCCGAAGGCGAGGTCGGTGTGGTCGCGGTCGACACCGAGGCGCTTGAGGGCGGCGGTGTTGAGCCAGGCGGTGTGGACGTCGTAGCTGAGGACGACGGCGGGGGTGTCGCCGGTGGCGGGGTCGAGGTCGGCGGCGGTCGGCATGCGCCCACCGGGGACGGCGGAGTAGTCGAAGGCCTCGGCCTCGATCCACTCGGCGTCCGGGTGCGCGGTGTGCCAGGCACGGATCCGGGCGTGGATCTCGTCGAGGCTTCGGGCGCCCGCGAGCTGGACGCAGGCGTCGTCGGAACCGAGCCGGACGTGGTTGTGGGCGTCGACGAAGCCGGGAAGGACGAGCCGTCCGCCGGCGTCGAGGACCCGGGTGCCGGGACCGGTCCAGGCCCCGGCACCTGCGTCGGAGCCGATCCAGACGATTCGCCCGGCGCGGACGGCGAGCGCCTGCGCCTCGGGGAGCGCGGGATCGACGGTGTGGATGCGACCTCCGACGAGGACGAGCTCGGCGGGGCCGGGAGCGGGGGCTTGGGCGGGGGCGGGATTCGGGGTGGAGGCGGGGATCGGCGCGGGGGCGGGGATCGGCGCGGGGGCGGGGGTCGTGGCGGGCGCGGGGGTCGTGCTGTTCATGCGGGGTGACTCCGTGACTGACGTATACGAGGGTGTCGGCGAGGGCGGGCGGGTGGCGGTGACCCCGGCGGGGGTGTCGGTGGACGGTGGTGGTGCCGGCAGGAGGCTCAGGGCCCCGCCCGACCGACCCGTCCCCGCGCGAGGAGCACGTACACCAGGGCCGAGACCACCGCGCCGAGCAGGGTCAGGTCCGCGCCGCCCAGCGGGGCGACGAGGGGGCCCGTCCACAGTTCGGAGTCGCAGGTGAGTGCCGAGAAGAGGAGGCCGGAGAGGAGTGCCGTCACGCCCGCGGGGTGCCAGCCGGAGCGGTACCAGTAGGCCCCGCCTGCGGTGGCGTGCAGCGCGGCGGAGTCGTACGTACAGCGGCGGAGCACCATGTCGGCGAGGAAGACCCCGCCCCAGGGGGCGAAGACGATGATCAGGAGGGAGAGGAAGGAGAGGAGCGAGGTGGTGAAGTCGGTGAGGAAGAGGGCGCCGAGGGAGCCGGCGGCGGTCACGGCGGCGCTGATGACGATGGCGCGGGCCCGGCTCCAGGGTATTCCGAGCACCTGGAGGTTCAGGCTCGACGAGTAGAGCGTGATGATCGAGTTGGTGACGGAGCCGCCGAGGACCAGGGCGAGGAAGAGCGGCTGGAACCAGCCCGGGAGCAGACTCTCGGTGCCAGCGACGGCGTCGGTCATGTCGGTCTGCGTCGCGGCTGCCACCCCCGCGATGCCGAGGGCGACGGAGGAGAGGAACCCGCCGAGGGCTCCGCTCCAGGTCACGGCCTTGAGGGAGGTGGTACGCGGGAGATAGCGGGTGTAGTCGGCGGGCATCGGGAGGTAGGAGAAGGGGCCCGCGAGCATGACGACGAAGGCGAGGCTCCAGCCGGAGGCGCCGGGTGCGGCGGCGGGGGCGGAGGTGTCGGCGCCGGGCAGCACGAGGACGAGCAGGGCGGCGAAGCCGGCGGCGAGGACGTAGGCCATCCAGCGTTCGGCGAACTGGACGGTCGCGTGGCCCCAGAGGGCGACGGCGAAGGTCAGCGCGAGGGTGACGGCGAGAGCGAGTGCGCGGGAGGCGTGGCCGCCGTTCCAGCCGAGGTCGTCGAAGAACGCTTCGAGGGCCAGGGTGCCCACCACGGTGTTGACGATGGTGTAGCCGATGCTGACGATCCAGTTCAGCAGTCCGGCGGGCCAGTTGCCGCGGGGGCCGAAGGCGGCGCGGGAGATGACGAGGGTGGCGGTGCCGGTGCGCACACCGCTGAGTCCGGCCGCGCCGATGGCGAGGAAGGAGAGGCCGCTGAGGACGACGACGGCGGTGGCCTGCCAGAAGGAGAGCCCGAAGGCGACGGCGAGGGCACCGTTGATGACGTAGGTGAAGGTGAGGTTCGAGCCGAACCAGAGCCAGAAGACGTCCTTGGCGCCTCCGTGCCGTTCGGCGTCGGGTATGGGGTCGATCCCGTGCTCCTCGACCTGGAACACCTCGTCCCGGCCCGTGATCACTGGCGCCGTCTCATGTCCGAGCACACCGCACTCCTGTCTTGAATGCCGTTCTAAATTCTTGAATGACATTCAAGATGTGCGAGGGGTTCAGGCCACGTCAAGACCCTCGGAGGTTGCGGTTAGGGTCGATCCCGTACGACGGGGCAAGGCGGCGGCCAGACGGCAGGACGGGGACAGCGACGGTGGCAGGGGCGGCACGACGGCGGGACGGGCACGTCACCCAGGAACGGATGCTGGAGGAGGCCATGGCGGCGATCGCCGAGGACGGCCTCGCCTCCCTCACCATGTCGGCGCTCGCGGAGCGGCTCGGCACGAGCGGCGGCCACATCCTGTACTACTTCGGCAGCAAGGACCTGCTGCTGCTCGCCGCGCTGCGGTGGAGCGAGGCGGCGCTCGCCGAGGAGCGCCGGGCGTTGCTCGCCCGGCGGACCACGGCGGAGCGCAAGCTCGACCACTTCCTCCGGCTCTACCTGCCGCGCGGCCCGCGAGATCCGCGCTGGACGCTCTGGATCGAGCTCTGGGCCCGCACCCCCGGCAACAGCGCGCTGCGCGAGGCCCAGGAGGAGCTCGACCGGGGGTGGCAGGAGGATCTGGAGGCGCTGCTCGCGACGGGCGTCGCGCGGCGGCGGTTCGCCCCGCTCGACCCGGGCGCCCGCGCCTCCGAACTCCTGGCCCTGCTCGACGGGTTGAGCACCCGGGCGGTCCTGGGCCAGGAGTCGGGCCGTGACCCGAGGCCGGCCCTCGACGTGGCGCGCTCGGCCGCCCGGGCACTCGTCCCTGCGTACACGTCCGGCGGCGACGGCGCCTCCGGTGCCGCCACCACGTCCGGCGCCGGCAGCGCGTCCGGCGCAGACATCAAGGCGGGCGCCGACAGCGCGTCGGGCACCGACACCACGCCCGGTGCCGACACCGCGCCCAGTGCCGGCAGCGCGTCCGGTGCCGACACCACATCCGATGTCGGCACCACCCCAGACGGGAAGCCCAACTGACCGATCCTCAGCCTCGGTACGCCTCAAGGAGCCGCAGCCACGCCTCGCTCAGCGTCGGGTACGACGGGACGGCGTGCCACAGGCGGGCGATCGGGACCTCGCCGACGACCGCGACCGTGGCCGAGTGGACCAGCTCGCCGATGCCGGGGCCGACGAAGGAGGCGCCGAGGACGACCTCCCGGTCGAGGTCGACGACCATCCGGGCGTGCCCGCGGTAGCCCTCTGCGTAGAGCCCGGCTCCGGCGACCTGCCCCATGTCCAGGTCCACGGCCCGGACCCGGTGGCCCGCCTGCTCGGCCTCGGCGAGGCTGAGGCCGACGGCAGCCGCCTCGGGGTCGCTGAACACCACCTGCGGTACGGCGGCGTGGTCGGCCGTGGCGGCGTGCGCGCCCCACTTCCCTCCGTCCAGCTGCTCGTCGCCGCGCGCACGGGCGGCGATCGCGGCCCCGGCGATCCGGGCCTGGTACTTGCCCTGATGGGTAAGGAGCGCCCGGTGGTTGACGTCCCCGACGGCGTAGAGCCAGTCGCTGCCGGTGACCTTGAGGCTGTCGTCGACGTCGAGCCAGGAACCCGGCTCCAGGCCGACCGACTCCAGGCCGATGTCCTCGGTGCGCGGGGCGCGGCCGGTGGCGAACAGGACCTCGTCGGCCTCCACGTGGTCGCCGCCCTCCAGGACCACGGTGACCGGCCCCGTGCTCCCGTCGCGTACCACCGCGCTGACCTCGACGCCGGTACGGATGTCCGCGCCGCGCGTGGTGAGGGCCTCCGCCACGTGCTCGCCGACGAAGGGTTCCATTCGGGGCAGCAGGCCCCCGCCCCGTACGAGCATGGTGACCTCGGCGCCGAGGGCCTGCCAGGCGGTGGCCATCTCCACGCCCACCACTCCCCCGCCGACGACGACCAGCCGCTCGGGCACCCGGTCGGCGCTGGTCGCCTCCCGGCTGGTCCAGGGCCTGGCCCCGGGCAGGCCGGGCAGCTCGGGGAGGACGGCGCGGCTGCCGGTGCAGACGGCGACGGCGTGCCGGGCGGCGAGGACATGACGCTCCCCCTCGGGCCCCGTGACCTCCACCCGGCGGGGGCCGAGGAGGCGGCCGTGGCCCCGGAAGGCCCGTACGCCGATGGAATCCAGCCAGTCCACCTGGCCGTCGTCCTTCCAGTGGCCGACGACCTCGTCCCGGTGGGCCAGGACTTCGAGCACGTCCAGCGGACCGTGGACCGACTCCCGCAGTCCGGCGACCTGACGGGCGTCGGATCGGGCGATGGCGGGGCGGAGCAGCGCCTTGCTGGGCATGCAGGCCCAGTACGAGCACTCGCCGCCGATCAGCTCGCTCTCGACGATCGCGGCGCTGAGGCCCGCGGCCCGTACCCGGTCGACGACGTTCTCCCCCACCGGACCCGCGCCGAGGACCACTACGTCGTACTCGTGCTCTTCTTCCACCGTTCGCGTCATGGGTCCCAGTCTGGCGCAGCGGGCCGGAACAGCGCCGCGTGACGGGCCCGGCGTTCACGCTGTCCGGGTACCGCGCCAGGCGGTGCCGCGATGGCCGCCGTCGCGATCCCCGCGCCGCCGCACACGCTCTGGGCCGTGGCAGCGGGAGTGGCGGTGGCGTCGGCGATCCTCGCCGTCCGCTCAGCCGGGCTGAGCGTGACCCGTGACGGCGCCGGCCCTTGCGCCAGATGGAGGCGCCGGGCCGGAGAAGCGGTGCCGTCGGTGGCAGTGGCGGCGGGAAGTGCCGCGGGGACCGTCGCGACACGCGCCCCTGCGCCGTTTCCCCTGGTGGCTGGTAACGACGCCGTCTTTGTCCGTTCGGGGGATTAGGCTCGCCACGGGGGTTCCGCGCTCCCGCGCCGTCTCGGAACCGGCCAAGATGGCATCGTCTATGCGGGTCGGAGGCAGGAAAGCATGAGCACCGTAGAGCTCACCAAGGACAACTTCGACGAGATCGTGAGCGGCAACGAGTTCGTCCTGATCGACTTCTGGGCTTCCTGGTGCGGTCCCTGCCGTCAGTTCGGCCCCGTCTTCGAAGCGGCGTCGGAACGCCACCAGGACCTGGTCTTCGCCAAGGTCGACACCGAGGCGCAGCAGGAGCTGGCCGCCGCCTTCGAGATCCGCTCGATCCCGACGCTGATGATCGTGCGCGACAACGTGGCCGTGTTCGCGCAGCCGGGCGCGCTGCCGGAGGCGGCCCTCGAGGACGTCATCGGTCAGGCGCGCCAGTTGGACATGAACGAGGTCCGCAAGTCCATCGAGGACGCCAAGGGGAAGTGACCCCGCGGCGAGGCAGGCACCGGGCCGGGTACGGGAGAGCTTCCCGCACTCGCCCCGGTGCTCAGTGCCAGGTCGACGACCCGGGTCCGGCCCCGGCCCCGGACCCGGTCCGGTAGACCAGGGGCACCACAAGCCAGTCGCGCCCCACGGGCCGGCCACGCCCTGCGGGTCACTCGCGCCCGCGGGCCCTTCGCACCCCCGCAGGTCAGCCGCGCGCCGGAGGGCGGACGAGCGCCGTCAGGCCGTAGTCGAGTTCGCGTCCGTCGACGAGCAGCGCCTCGACCGTGCGCGTCTCGGGGTCGATGTCGGCCATGACCCCGTGTCCTTCATAGATCGGATAACCCGACTCACCACGCTGTCCGGTCGCCTCGACCACGGCCGAGCGGACGGCGCTGTCGGTCACGGAGGCGTCGCCCCGGTCCTCGACGTGCGAGGGCACCAGCAGGATCTCGAAACGCTTCGGAACTGTGCTCATGATCCGACGCTAGACGTTCAGCTGGACTCCCGCCGTACGACCCGCGAGGCCAGCAGGTCACGGCTGAGCGGCGGGGCCTCCGGTTCGCGTACGGCCCGGTCGACCAGTTCGGCGAGTTCGCGGCCGAGCACCATGTCGATGCGTACGGTGCTGAGCCGCGGCCGGAGGAGGCGGCCGAGGAGCAGGTCGTCGGCGCCGATGACGGCGGTCTCCCCGGGCACGTCGACGCCCTCGTCCTGGAGCGCCCGCATCAGGAGCATCGCGTACTCGTCGTTGTAGGCGAAGACGGCGTCGAGGCCCAGTTCGCGCCAGCGCCCGGCGAGCGCCCGCGCCGACTCCTCCTCGTACCGCAGCGGCAGGGGCAGGACGGAGGCGTCCGTGCCCGCGACGGCGCGCCGGGCGCCTTCGAGGCGGGGGCCGGAGAACATCGCGAGTCCCGGCTCCTCGGGCATGACGACGCCGATCGCTCGACGACCGGTCTCCATCAGGTGGGCGGCGGCCACCGCGCCCACGCGTCCCTGGTCCATGACGACGGCGTGAGTGCCCTCGACGCCCCCGGTGCCGAGGGTGAACACAGCGCGCGCCCCGGACCGCTTGAGGATCTCGACGCCCTGTCCGGTGAGCTGGATCTCGCCGAGCGAGACCACGGCCACCGGCCGGAGTTCGGCCCAGGCGCGGGCGGCCTCCTCGGCCTCGAGACCGACGCTGCCGTACTGGACGACCGTGTAGTCGAGGCGCCGCAGCGCCCACTGGAACTCGTCGAAGAACCGGCTGTACAGCGGCCCGACCGGGACGTGGGAGGTCGGCAGCAGCACCATGCGGCTGTGGCCGGCGCGCAGGCTGCGGGCGGCCGCGTGCGGTACGTAACCCAGCTCCTCCGCCGCCTCGCGCACCCGGCGGCGGGTGGGCTCGCTGATGCGGACGGCCGAGGTGTTGTTCAGGACGTACGAGACGGTGGCCCGGGAGACGCCCGCGAGACGGGCGACATCGGCGCTGGTCGGGGCCGCGCGCCCGGTGGGGCTTCCGGAGGAGTGTTCGGTTGGCTGGCTCATCGCTCCGGCATCTTCGCAGAACGCTCCGGCACGGGGTCTGGCGGATGGCCGGAATCTGGTGCTACACAGTGCTCACACGCGTCATTGACACGTGTAACTCTCTCGTACGATCCGCTTCTCGCCCCTCGTCGGGCGATCTCCCCAGGAGGGCACCGTGGCCCTTTCCTCCCCCGGCACCGGCTCGTCCGGCACCGACTCCCCCGGCAGCGACGCGACCCCCGCCGACGCCCCTGGCCCCGCCCCTACCGGTTCCGGCACCGTCGCGGTCGGTTCGCCCGCGACGGACTCCGGCTCCGCCTCGGCGGCCCGGCCCACGCGCGGCCTGCTCCCTCTGCTCCTCGCCGGGAACACCGCCATGTACGCCCTGTACGTCGGCGTCCCCGGCATGCTCCTCGCGCTCCAGATCGAGGACATCGACCCCGCCGACAAGGTCGCCAACTTCGGCCTCGTCTCCGGTGTGTCCGCGATCTTCGCCACCGTCTTCAACCCCGTCGCGGGCGCGCTGTCCGACCGCTCGGGCCGCCGCAACCCGTGGATCCTCGCCGGCGGGCTCCTCGCTCTCCCGGTGATGCTGCTCCTGGGCAGCGTGGACACGATCCTGCTGGTCACCATCGCCTGGTGTCTGGGGCAGGCCGTCATGAACGTCTACCAGGCCGCCCTGACCTCGGTGGTGCCCGACCGGGTGCCCCTGGCCGCCCGGGGCAAGGCCTCGGCGGCCGTCGGCCTCGGGCTCCCCGTCGGCTCGACGATCGGCGCCCTCGTCGGCGCCGCCTTCTCCGAGGACTACCGCACCGGCTACCTCGCCCTCGGCGCGGTCGTCGCGGCCACCGCCGTGCTCTTCACGACCTGCGCGCGCGAGCAGCGCATACCGGCCAGGGCCCCGCTGCCGGTGAAGGCGCAGATCGCTGCCTTCGGCAGCGCCCTCAAGGACCACGACTTCCGCTGGGCCTTCATCGGCCGTGCCCTCCTCGTCCTCGGATACTTCGCGGTGGCCGGATTCCAGCTGTACGTCCTCAAGGACCACATCGACCTGCCCGCCGGGCTCAGCGCCGAGGAGGCCGTGGCGGTCCTCATGCCGCTCAACGCGGTCGCCATGGTGGTCTCCACCGTGCTCGGCGGCTGGCTCTCGGACCGGTACGACCGCCGCAAGCTCTTCGTGGGCGCCTCCGCCGCGCTCGCCGCGGTGGCCCTGCTCGTCCCGGCCGTCTCGACGAGCTGGACGGCGATGCTCGTCTTCTCCGTCGTCAACGGACTCGGCTTCGGCTGTTACATGGCCGTCGACACCGCCCTGGTGACCATGGTGCTGCCGAAGGCCGAGGACGCGGCCCGTGACATGGGCGTCCTCAACATCGCCAACGCGGGCCCGCAGATCGTCGCCCCCTTCGCGGCCTCGCTCGTCGTCTCGCTCAGCGGCGGTTACGGGGCGCTGTTCCTGACAGCGGCCGTCCTGTCGGTACTCGGCGCGCTCGCCGTACGCCCCATCCGCAGCGTGCGATGACCCTTCCTCGTCCGTCCGGCAATGCGTCGCGGCCGCGGAGGACAGCGCGATCCAGGCGCGTGCGGGGCGTTCGCGGAGAAGCCAGGAGGCCGTCGGGGTCGGCGACGAGGGGTGACCGGACGAGGCCCGGTACGAAGGGAGGGGCCCGCACGCCGTCGGCGGCGCGCGGGCCCCCGCGGATATCCGTCGGGTGGCCTTCCGCGCCGGGACCTCTCGTTCGGCGCGTGCCGGGCCGGCGGGGTCCCGCGTGATCGGAAACGAACGTCCCTAGTTGTGGCCGAACTTGGGTTCCTTGCGGTGGGACGCGTGCTCGACGAGGGGCATCGACGTCCCTCGCGTGGGGGTCTCCGCCGACTTCTCCTTCGCGGCCGCGTCGGTACGGTGCTCATGGCCGCCGGTACGGGCTCCCCGGTTCGTCCGGGTCTGTTTCTTGCCCACGATCCTGCCTCCCGTGACGGGTCTCGGACTGAGGTTCGTATCCCCTCAGCGTGGCACGCGGGCAGGGGGGCCGCATGTCAGAGCGGGCGGCCCAGGACGCGGGCGAAGGCGGCGAGCGTCGGCGCGCCCGACGCCCGGTCCAGGACGGCGAAGACGACCTCCTCGAAGTGCCCGGCGAATCGGCCGTCCCCGGTGAGCAGCGCCCGGAAGGCGCCCGCGACCTGCTCCGGGTCGTTCTGGAAGACGCCGCAGCCCCAGGCGCCGAGCACGAGCCGCCGGTATCCCCCCGCGGCCGCCGTCTCCAGGACGCGCTCGGCCCGGGACGCGAGGGCGGCGGTCAGCCGGTGCGCGAGCTCGGGGGTGCGGCGGCGGACGACACCCGCGTTGGGGGCGGGGGAGGTGAGGAAGCCGACGGTGAAGGGTTCGGCGAGGAGGGCGCCCCGGTCGTCCCGGAAGACCGGCACGCGGGGCGAGTGGATGACCCGGTCGGTGTAGAAGGCGTCCCGTTCCTCGCGGTGGTGGGCGTAGTAGTCGGGGGCGCGCAGCAGTGTGGTGTGGAGGGCGGAGGCGCGGCAGAGCGCCTCCTCCTGGGCCTGGGCGCCGTTGAGGTAGCCGCCGCCGGGGTTGCGGGCGGAGGCGAAGTTCAGGACGGCGACGGGGCGGGTGGGGTCGGTTCCGGTCAGCCTGCGGGCGGCCGCCAGGCTGCTCTCGCCGGTGACGTCGACGGTGGGGGTGCGGTCGGTGTCGGGGATGACGGCGACGGGTTCGGGGCCGTGGAGGCGGGTTCCGGCCAGGGCGGCGGTCAGGTCGTCGGTGAGAGAGACGGTTCGGCCGTCGGGGGCCCGGTAGCGACCCGCGGCGACGATCCCCTCGGTCTCCCGCGCCATCGCGCGCAGTCGTGCACTCATGCCCCTGAGCCTGATCGTTTCGCCCCGTTCGGCACAACGGGTTTTCCCGGAACCGACAAGTGCTTCCGGTGGCCCGGGTCATTCCCGGCGTGCCGGGGGTGGCGGCTGGTTTCGGACGGGCGGGGGCGCGGGGGGCGCGCCCGGCCGGTCCGGGGCGCTCTTGCACGCCGCTCGGTGGTGGTTTTAGGTGGAGTCAGCGACTCTCCGGGATCAGTCCCGACGACCAGGAGGTGTACGGATGTCGTCCAGCGGCATACCGCGTGGCGGGCCCCCTCTCACCGAGCGGGAGGCGGAGGACCTGCTGCGATGTATCTGCTTCAAGACGGGCCCGCCCCGCACCGTGGGTGTGGAGCTGGAATGGCTCGTGCACGAGCTGCGTGACCCGCGGCTTCCCGTACGGCCGCCGAGGCTCGCGGCGGCGCTCGACACCGTGCGTTCCCTGCCGCTGGTGTCGTCGCTCACCTTCGAACCCGGCGGGCAGCTGGAGCTCAGCTCGCGCCCGGCGGGATCGCTCATGGAATGTCTCGACTCCCTCGCCGCGGATCTGCGGGCGGTGCGGTCGGCGCTCGGACCGCTCGGTCTGACCCTCAACGGGTACGGGGTGGACCCGTGGCACGCGCCGCGCGAGCGGGTGCTCCACGACCCGCGGTACGACGCCATGGAGACGGTGCTCGACCGGACGGGTCCGGCCGGGCGGGCCATGATGCGCGAGTCGGCCTCGGTGCAGATCTGTCTGGACGCCGGTGTCGAGGAGCCGGGTCCGCTCGGCTACCACCGCAGATGGCAGCTCGCGCACCTCGTGGGCGCGGTCCTGGTGGCCGCCTTCGCCAACTCCCCCCTGCACGGCGGCCGTCGCACCGGTTGGCGCTCGACGCGACAGGCGCTGTGGACGGACCTCGATCCCCTGCGGGCACTGGCGCCCTCGCCGGACGGGGAGCCGCGCGCGGAGTGGGCCGCGCACGTCCTGGACACCCCGGTGATGTGCGTACGGGCCGACGAGGCGCCGTGGGCGGTGCCGGAGGGACTGACCTTCCGTGACTGGCTGCGCACCGGGCTGCCGCGGCCGGCCGACGAGGACGACCTGCGCTACCACATGACGACCCTGTTCCCGCCGGTGCGGCCACGCGGTCATCTGGAGCTGCGGATGATCGACGCGCAGCCGGGCCGGGACGGCTGGATGGTGCCGGTGGCCGTGACGACGGCGGTCTTCGACGACCCCGAGGCGGCGGAGAGCGTGTACCGGGCGGTGAAGCCGCTCGCGGAGCGGGCCGGTGCCGACCCCGCTCCGCGCAATCCGCTCTGGCTTGCGGCGGCCCGCGACGGGCTCGCCGATCCCGAGCTGCACGCCGCCGCCCGCGCGGTGTTCTCCGCCGCTCTGGAGGCGCTGCCCCGGATCGGTGCGAGCGAGGAGCTGCGGGGGGCGGTCGCGGCCTTCAACGAGCGGTACGTGATCCCCGGGAGCTGCCCGGCCGACGACTTCGAGGTGGTGGCGTCATGACGGTCACAGGGACGGGGCTCGATCCGGAGGCCCTGCGGCGGCGGGCGCTGGACGCCCTGACGGTGGCACGGGCCCGTACGGCACTGCTGACCTCCTGCGTCGAGGAGGATGAACTCACCGCGCAGCACTCCCCGTTGATGTCTCCGCTGGTCTGGGACCTGGCGCACATCGGGAACCAGGAGGAGCAGTGGTTGTGGCGGGCGGTGGCGGGGCGGGAGGCGCTGCGACCGGAGATCGACTCGCTGTACGACGCCTTCGAGCATCCGCGGGCCACCCGTCCGTCGCTGCCGCTGCTCTCACCGGGCGAGGCCCGCGCCTACGCGGCGGACGTCCGGCTCCGTGTCCTCGACGTCCTTGAGCACTCCCCGTTCGAGGGGCGGCCGCTGCTCGACGCGGCGTTCGCCTTCGGCATGGTGGCTCAGCACGAACAGCAGCACGACGAGACGATGCTGATCACCCATCAGCTGCGCAGGGGGCCGGTCGCGCTGACCGCTCCCCCGCCGCCGCCCCGGACGTCCGGCCCGCTTCCCTCCGAAGTCCTCGTCCCCGGCGGCCCGTTCACCATGGGTACGTCGGACGAGCCGTGGGCCCTGGACAACGAGCGTCCGGCGCATCCCCGGACCGTGGCCCCCTTCCACATCGACACCACACCGGTCACCGTCGGCGCCTATCTGGCGTTCATGGCCGACGGGGGGTACACGGACCGGCGCTGGTGGCGGGACGCGGGCTGGGCGCAGATCAGGGAGCACGGCATCGTGGCGCCGCTGTTCTGGCGGCGGGACGGCGGACAGTGGCTGCGCCGCCGGTTCGGGGTGACGGAGCCGGTGCCCGAGGACGAGCCCGTCCTGCACGTGAGCTGGTACGAGGCGGACGCCTACGCGCGCTGGGCGGGGCGGCGGCTGCCGACCGAGGCCGAATGGGAGAAGGCCGCCCGGTGGGATCCGGCCTCCGGCCGTTCGCGACGCCACCCGTGGGGGGACGCCGACCCGGGCCCCGAGCACGCCAACCTCGGGCAGCGGCACCTGCGCCCCGCGGCGGCGGGCAGCTACCCGGAGGGCGCCTCGCCGCTCGGCGTGCGGCAGCTGATCGGTGACGTGTGGGAGTGGACGGCGAGCGACTTCCTGCCGTACCCGGGCTTCACGGCCTTCCCGTACAAGGAGTACTCGGAGGTGTTCTTCGGGCCTGAGCACAAGGTGCTGCGCGGCGGGTCGTTCGCCGTGGACGCGGTCGCGTGCCGGGGCACCTTCCGCAACTGGGACCTGCCGGTGCGGCGCCAGATCTTCGCCGGCTTCCGTACGGCGCGCAGCGCGGAGCTCGACTGATGTGCCGTCATGTCGCCTATCTGGGCGAGCCGGTGGCGCTCGGGGAGCTGCTCGTCCGGCCGGAGCACGCCCTGCTGCGCCAGTCCTGGGAGCCGCGTACCCAGAGCAGCGGCGTGGTGAACGCCGACGGCTTCGGGGTGGGCTGGTACGCCGAGGGGGATCCGGTGCCTGCCCGGTACCGGCGGGTGGGTCCCATCTGGGGCGACCTGTCCTTCGCGGACCTCGCCCGGGTGGTGCGCTCCGGGGCGCTGCTCGGGGCGGTCAGGGGGGCCACTCTCCCGGGCGCCGACGGAGAGGCGGCGGCGGCGCCGTTCGCCGCCGGGCCCTGGCTGTTCAGCCACAACGGGGCCGTGGAGAACTGGCCGGACTCCCTCGCGGCCCTCGCCGGGGCGCTGCCGACCGGGGACCTGCTGCGGGTCGAGGCGCGCACCGACTCGGCGCTGCTCTGGGCGCTCGTGCTGCACCGGCTGCGCGCCGGTGACGCGCCGGGCCCGGCCCTGGCGGACACCGTGCGGGAAGCCGCCGCGGCCGCCCCGGGATCCCGGCTGAACCTTCTGGTCACCGATGGTGTCCGGATCGCCGCGACCACCTGGGGGAACGGCCTCTGGTACCTGAAGGGCCCCGACCGGGTGGTCGTGGCCTCCGAACCCTACGACGACGATCCGCGGTGGCGGGAGGTCCCCGAGCACACGCTCGTGACCGCCACCCGCGCCGACGTCACCCTCACCCCGCTCAAGGAGCCGTCCGCGTGAGCCCGTTCCAGCTGACCCGTACCCTCGCCCCCGACGCCACCGGCGCCGATCTGCGCGCCGATGTCCTCCAGGGCCTGACCCGCTCCGCCAAGGAGCTGCCGCCGAAGTGGTTCTACGACGCCAGGGGCAGCGAGCTCTTCGAGGAGATCACCCGGCTGCCGGAGTACTACCCGACCCGGGCGGAGCGGGAGATCCTCGAGGCGAGGGCGCCGGAGATCGCCGCCGCGACCGGGGCCAGGACCCTGGTGGAGCTGGGATCCGGTTCCTCCGAGAAGACACGGTTCCTGATCGACGCGCTGCTGCCCGGCCTCGAGGGATATGTGCCCGTGGACGTGAGCGAGTCGGCGCTGACCGGGGCCGCCGAGTCGCTGCTCGCCGAGCGGCCGGGGCTGCTGGTGCACGCGCTGGTCGCGGACTTCACCCGCGGGCTCGCGCTGCCCGGGTCGCCGGGGCCGCGTCTCGTGGCCTTCCTCGGCGGCACCCTCGGCAATCTGCTGCCCGACGAGCGGCGGACCTTCCTGGGGTCGGTGCGGGCGATGCTCACACCGGGCGACGCGCTGCTGCTCGGCACGGACCTGGTGAAGGACGAGGCGACGCTCGTGGCCGCCTATGACGACTCGGCCGGGGTGACGGCCGCCTTCAACAAGAACGTGCTGACGGTGATCGACCGTGAGCTGGGGGCGGACTTCGACCCGGACGCGTTCGACCACGTGGCGGTGTGGGACGGCGAGCGGGAGTGGATCGAGATGCGGCTGCGGGCCCGCCGCGCACTCACCGTGAAGATCCCCGAACTGGACCTCGTGGTGCCCTTCGCGGCGGGCGAGGAGATGCGGACGGAGGTGTCGGCGAAGTTCCGTCAGGCGGGTGTACGGGCCGAACTGGCGGAGGCGGGCCTGGACCTGGAGCGCTGGTGGACCGACAGCGAGGGCAGGTTCGCCCTGTCGTTGGCGACGGCCCGCTGAGGGACGGCGCGCTGAGCGACGGCGCGCTCGGCCGCTGCCGCGAGCGTGCGGCGGTCCGGGTGCCCGAGCCCCGGGAGGGGCTCGGGCACCCGGACGACGGCGGTGAGACGGCGGGTGGTCACGACCCGCCACAGGGAGGCGGCCAGCGGGTCGTCCCCGACGTACGCGGCGGCGTCGGTGGGCCCGTAGTCGATCCGTACCGGCTGCACGGCGCAGCCGGCGTCCAGGGCGGCCTGGAACGCGGCCGGCCGGAAACGCCCGACGGCCCGCCCGCACCAGGTGGAGCCCTCGGGGAAGACGATCACCCGGCCGCCCCCGGTGAGCGCCACGGTCATGTCGCGGACGGTGCCGGGCAGGGCCCTGAGGCCGTCCCGGTCGATGAAGAGGGTGCCGCCGAGCGCGGCGAGCGTGCCGAGGACGGGCCAGCGGCGCACCTCCGTCTTGGCGACCATCCGGCCGGGGAGGACGGCCGCGATCAGTGGGATGTCGAGCCAGGAGACGTGGTTGGCGACGACGAGGAGCGGACCGGTCTCGGCGGGCGCTCCCTCGTACCGGACCCGTACCCCGAAGGCGCGGACCACCGCACGCAGCCAGATCCGGACCAGGGCGAGCCGCGTGGCGGTCGGGAGCACGGCGGTGGCGGGGGCGACCAGGACGCCGAGGAGGACGGTCAGAAGGCCGGCGGTCAGCCGGACCGAGGCCCGGACGGCCCCGGCGGTGCCCGCCCCGGCCCGGTGGAAGGTCTCCGGGTGGGCGGCGCAGCGGCCCGGGGTGCAGGGCGCCGTGGGGAGCCACGGCGAGAGGGCCGTGGTCCCGTTCACCGTGCCGGGGCGAGCGAGAGGAAGTGCTTGAGGTAGCGCGGGTGGGTCCGGCGCAGGGAGAGCAGGACGTAGAGGTCGGCGACGCCGAAGGCGGGGTCGTGCGCGGGGGCGCCGCACACCCACGCGCCGAGCCGGAGGTAGCCGCGCAGCAGCGGGGGGAGCTCGGTGCGGCCCTCGGGGCGGGTGATGCCGTCGGGGCTCCAGAGCTTGTGCGGGGTGACCCAGTACTCCTCGGGCGCGAGGTGCTTGGCCTTGACGGTGTCCCAGGTGGCGGCGGCGAGGGTGCCGCCGTCGGCGAGCGGGAGGGAGCAGCAGCCGGCGAGCCAGTTGTGGCCGGTGCGGGTCATGTAGCGGGCGAGCCCGGCCCAGATGAGGGCGATGACGGCGCCGTTGCGGTGGGCGGGGTGGACGCAGGAGCGGCCGACCTCCACCAGGTCGTGCCGGACGGGAGCGAGCCGCGTGAGGTCGAACTCGCTCTCGGAGTAGAGGCGTCCGGCGACGGCGGCCCGGTCGGGCGGCAGGATGCGGTACGTGCCGACGACCTCGCCGGTGCTCTCCTCCCGTACGAGGAGATGGTCGCAGTACGCGTCGAAGGCGTCGCTGTCGAGGCCGGGTTCGGGTCCGTCGAGCCGGGCGCCGAGTTCCCCGGCGAAGACCAGGTGGCGCAGCCGCTGGGCGGCGCGCACGTCCTCCTGGCGGGTGGCGATCTCGACGACGTACCGGGGGGTGGGTTCCTCGGCGACCGCCGGGGCCTGGGGCGCGGGCTGCACGCCGGGCGGCTGCGGCTGCGCGGGGACCGCGCGGAGCTGGGTGGGGACGGCGAGCGTGGGGGTCGGTGCGGACATGTCGGGCTCCTCCGGCGTACGGAAGGGGAAGGGGCGGGCCGGGCCGCCTGAGCGGTGACCCGGCTCCTTACTTCTTCCGTGACCGGCTGGATTCGACGTGACCGTCCGGGGGATCGTGGGTGTGGACCCGCTGAATGCTATTCGGCGAGGGTGTCCGTGATCGCGGCCGAGGCCCGCGTCGCCGCCCGCAACGGGTCCTCGCCCTGGAGGACCGCCGTCATGTACGGCTTGATGGGGTTGTCGGCCTCGACGTTCGCCCACTGCGGGGAGTTGGGGGTGGCCCGGCCGCGTGCGGCGCCCTCGGCCATGGCGGCCGTGGCCTCCTGGCCCGCGACGACGGAGGCGAGCCCCTTCTTGTTGGGCACGTAGCCCATCGCCCGGGCGAGTTCCGTCTGCCACTTCTCGCCGGCCAGTGCCTTGACGACATCGATGGCGTCGGTCCGGTCGGGCGCGTTCTCCGGGATGATGAGGTCGGAGCCGCCGGTGAAGACGGCGCAGGGCTGACCGGCCTTCTTGCCCGGTATCGGGAAGTAGCCGAGCTTGCCGTCGAGCGCGGGGTTGGCCTTGAGGATCGCGGCGACGGCGCTGGGCGTGGCGATGAGCTGGGCCACGTCGCCCCGGGCGAAGACCTCGGCCTGCGGCGGGTTCTGCTCGTCGGCGTTCTTGGGGCCGTCACCGAGGGACTGGAGCTCCTTGTAGAAGGTCATGCCGCGCTGGGCCGCGGGGCTGCCGAGGGCCCCGGCCCACTCGCCGCCCTTGTCGACGGCGAGTTCGCCGCCCTCCTCCCAGATGAATCCGGACAGGGTGTACCAGTCCTGGCCGGCGAGGTAGATGCCCTGGGCGCGGCCGCGGTCGAGCTTCTCGGTGTCGGCGAGCCAGGCGGCGCGGTCGGTCGGCGGCGCGCCGATCCCGGCTTCCCGGAAGAGGCTCTTGTTGTAGATGACGATGCGGTTCGCCGCGTACCAGGGGATCCCGTACTGCGATCCGCCGATCCTGCCGGGCTCGGCGAGGCCGGGCAGCCAGTCCTCGCTGCCGAGGTCGCGGACGGACTCCAGGGTGAGGTCGAACAGCTTGTCGGTGTCGGCGTACTGGGCGACCTGGGTGTTGCCCACCTCGATGACGTCGGGGCCGCCCCCGCCCTGGATGGCCTCGGTGACCTTCTTCCCGATGCCGGTCCACTCCTGGATGGTGACCTGGAGTTCGACGCCGTCGTGCTCCTTCTCGTACGCCTCGGTGAAGCGGGTGAGGAAGTCCTCGCTGACGCTGTCCCGCATGAGCCAGATGTCGACGGTCCTCGTCCGGCCGCCGCCGCCCGGCAGCATCCCGCAGCCGGCGAGAGCGAGTGCGGTGGCGACTGCCAGTGGGCAGGCGAGAGAGCGGTTCTTCACGGGGGTCACCTTCTGCGTTCAGCACAGGGTCGTGCGGCATGGGGGGCTGACCCGACATGGGGGGACCGAACGGGGTGTTCGCGCGGGTATGTGGCCTGGATTCTGGTCTGGACCAACGGGATGGTCAAGTCCTTGACGATCCCGTTCCGCCCCCGTCGCCCCCTTCTGTTCCCGTACCGCCGGTAAACACCGCTCGGTCACCACGCGCCGACGGACCTGCCGACCACCCGGCCCCCGCCGTGTCGCGCGGTGACGCGGCCTGGGGCACGGTGGAGGGAACGCACCGAGAGGAGCCCGGCCCCCATGTCGAACCACACGTACCGCGTCACCGAGATCGTCGGCACGTCCACCGAGGGCGTGGACGAAGCCATCCGCAACGGCATCAACCGCGCCTCCCAGACGCTGAGGGGCCTAGACTGGTTCGAGGTGACACAGGTCCGCGGCCACATCGTCGACGGCTCGATCGAGCACTACCAGGTCGGACTGAAGGTGGGATTCCGCCTGGATGACGAGGCGTGAGGGGCCGCGAGGCCTGAGGGCGGGCCCCCGGCGCTCAGGTGCGGCCCTCCTTCTCCTGGGCGTCCCTCAGCTCCTGCGAGGGGGTCGCCCACAGGGCGCGTACGACACGGAACCCGGCCGCCTCGGCCGCGTCGCAGACCAGCTGGTCGTCGTCGACGAGCATCCTGATCGGGCGATCGGCCCCGAGCCGGCGCAGGATCTCCACCTTGGTCACCCGGGCCGGCCGGAAGTCGCGGTGACGGCGCATGTGCAGCGGCCCTTCCGGCAGTCCGTGCGCGGCCAGCCAGTCCAGCGTGTCCCGACGACAGCGCTCCGGACGCCCGGTCAGGTAGACGATGTCGCACTCCTCCGCAGCCTCGTGGCACAACGTGATGCCCTCGTCGAGGGGCGGATCGCCGGGAGCCGCCGCGAAGAACGCGTCCCAGTCCTTGGGGCGCCGCTCCAGGAAGTGCTGACGGTGGGCTGTCGCGGCGAGCGTGTTGTCGAGATCGAAGACGGCCAGGGGCCGGTTGTCGGCTGTCACGGGCTCAGCCTAGAAGCCCGCGGACGCGGTGGGCCGCACCCGCCCGGGAGCCCTCCGCCGGCTCGAACCCCCGCCCAGGGGTCCGGATGTCCGCGGGCTGTCGCAGGTTCTGGGGTGCGGTGGGGTCGCCGGCGGGTCACTCGCCCGCGACACGCACCTCCTTGCGGAGGGCCGCAGTGATCTCGGCGGCTTCGTCCATGGAGTATGCCGCGGTGGGATTGCTGAGAGTCACCACACCGATGGTGCTGTAGTCGGCCCAGACACACCTGACGCCTACCTGGGTGTGTCCGGGCAGGGTGGGGGTCTTCGGCTCGGCCTTCTGGCACTTCATCACGGCGCCGTTCAGCCCGCCGGGTGACATTTCCCGGGCATCGCCGATGAGCGTGGTGTCCGGCCGCTTCCTCATCGCGGCGAACACGGCGTCAAGAGTTCTTTGGGGATCCTTGACTTCGCCGTGGACACCGAGGAACACGAGGCCGTCCGCCTTCGGCACCTCATGCAGTTCGGCAGAGGTCGAGTACACGTTGACGACCGATGTGGAGTCCGCTGATATGCCGGTCCCGGCCAGGTACTTCGCCTTGGACTCGTTGAGGGGCCGCGGCTCGTCGGCCTTCTTGACCACGCTCTTGTACGTGCCGCCCAGTACCTCGACCGGGGCTGTCAGCCGATGGGGCCCGTCATCCTTCAGCGTCGCGCCCCCGCCACCGCCTGCTGTGAAATACCAGGCTCCGCCCCCTACGACGGCGAGTGCCATCACAGCGCCCACGATGAGCCCGACCCTCTTGCCGCTACCTTCACCCTCCGGAGGCGTCGGCACCTGGCCGTGAAGGACCCACCCGTCATGGTGCGCGGACTGCTGCGGGTCGGAGCCGCCCGGCCGGCCTTGTCGCGGACCGCCGTACCCATGCCGGGGCACGCTCTGCGGAGCCTGTGGCTGCTGACCGTAGGGGCCCGGCTGCTGCGGCTGGGCGCCGTACGGACCGGGCTGGTCGTAGCTCATCGGGTCTTCCCCTTCAGGTGCTCATGTGGTCGAACATGCTGGTGGCGCAGGACTACGGAGAGTCGGGCAGCGGTCGGCGGGCCCCGTCACCCGTGCCCCGTGCCCCGTGCCCCGTGTCAGGACGCCACCCGCTCTCCCGTCGGCTCGGACACCACTACCTGGACGCGGGACGGGGCGTACTTGCGTGCCTTGGTGAGCATCTTGGCGAGGTCGAACTTGTGCCGCTGCACGGCCACGTGCAGCGGCGCCGGCATCGCCGGATGTGTCGGCCGGACCCCCGTACCGGCCGGCACCGTCGCCCCCTGGCGCAGCCGCACACCGATCAGCACGTGCTCACCGCCCTCGGGCGTCGCCACGACGAACTGAGTGACGTCGTTCCAGGGCAGCAGCACGTCGGCGACCCGTACGCCGGCCGCGTCGAACTGGAACAGGATGCGACGTGAGTCGAACCAGGACGAGATGAACGGGATCGCCGCGACGATCACCACACCGCCCTTCATGTCGAGTGCCCACCCGAGCAGGAGAGCGAGGGCCACCACGCCCAGGATCGAGCCCCACAGACCGGCAAGGTCCTGGGGCGAGAACGGGCGTGTCACCTTGAACCGCTCCCACCGGCCGCCACGGCGTGTGGCCTGGTTGCCCGACCTCGGATTCGGTACCGACATGCGTGACCCCTTGATGTGTGTGCGGAACGACTGCGTGCTCTCCAGGGACCTTAGAGACGGCACGGACGGCATGACTTGGACAAATTTGACCTCGCTGCTCGGGGCCGGCCGCGCGGACCTCGCCGCTCACAGTTCGTGGGCGCCCTCCACCCGGCGTGCGGTCGCCATTTCAGCGGGCGTGACGTCGGCCAGGGCGCGGAACTCGCGGTTGAGGTGGGCCTGGTCGTAGAAGCCACAGGCGGCGGCCAGTTCGCTGAGGTCCGTCCACCTGTGGGACAGCAGCTCCACCGACCGGTGGAAGCGCAGCACCCTGGCGGACGTCTTCGGCGTCAAACCGACCTGCTGAGTGAAGCGCCGGATCAAGTGGCCGTGGCTCCAGCCGACTTCGGTGGCGATTCGGGCGACAGGGATCGTTCCCGCCGACCGCGTGAGCAGCCGCCAGGCATGCGCCACCTCGGGCGAGGGATCGGGGCCGCGGTCCAGCCGGGTCAGCAGCGCGGCGTCCAGCAGGTCGAACCGCCGAGCCCAGTCACGGGTGGCCGACATCCGCTCCACCAGCTCATCCGCCCCGGGACCGAGGACGTCCCGCAGCTCGATCACCGTGTTCGTCAACTCCCGCATGGGCACCGCGAAGAGTCGGTACGCACCGAGCGGAGTCAGTTCGAGTCGGATCGCCTCCTGGCCACCCGGGTGATCGCACACCCGCGGCCCGTCTTCGAGCCCCGCGACCAGCGACCCGACCACGCGCACGGCGGGACCCGCCTCCCTCAGCCGGAACACCTGGGCGAACGGCTCCCCGAGATTGATCACTACGACGGCTCGTCCCCTGGGGACGAGCCGAACCCGGTACGAAGTCGCCGCCGCCACCCGGTAACCGTCGTAACTGTGCACGTACGGCCGCAGCCCCGGCGGCCAGGGCCGGGTCACCCGCAACCGATCGCTGAACCGAGTCGTCACGGCTCCCGGACCGGCCGCGCCTTCGTAACCAGCTCCCGTCACACCGTGCCCCTTTCCTCCGCGGGACCACCCCTCGTCGCAGGCGTCCCCTCACTGCCGGGGCGGGTATGATGACACGCTTGCCCGAGCGACGAGTCCCGGGGACATCGCGGCTCCCGCACGGGATCGATCTGCGGCCGGGCCCGAGGAGCCGGTTCTGCATCAGGTCTCGCCGGTGACCGCCGCGTAGGTGACCGCCGCGTAGGTGACCGCCGCCGGGATCCCGGGGTGTCGGCCCCATGCCGTGGGCCTGACGTCAGGCCGCCCGGCGTCAGGCCCCCCCACGCCATGGACCTCCGGTTCCTCAGGCGCCACCCCGGCCCCCGATCAGGGCAAACGGGTCCCAGTGGCTAAAATCGCCCCATGCAGGAGACCCTCCACGATCCGTACGTCCGTGTCCGCGGCGCCCGTGAGCACAACCTCGCCGGGGTGGACGTCGACATCCCCCGTGACGCGCTCGTCGTCTTCACCGGGGTCTCCGGCTCCGGCAAGTCCTCCCTCGCCTTCGGCACGATCTACGCGGAGGCCCAGCGGCGCTACTTCGAGTCGGTGGCCCCGTACGCGCGGCGGCTGATCCACCAGGTCGGGGCGCCCTCGGTGGGCGAGATCACCGGGCTTCCTCCCGCGGTCTCCCTCGAACAGCGCAGGTCCTCGCCGAACGCCCGCTCCTCCGTCGGCACCGTGACCACGCTCTCCAACTCGCTGCGCATGCTGTTCTCGCGGGCGGGCCGCTACCCGGAGGGCGCCGAGCGGCTCGACTCCGACTCCTTCTCCCCCAACACGGCGGCGGGCGCCTGCCCTTCGTGCCAGGGCCTCGGCCGGGTCCACGACACCAGCGAGGAACTCCTCGTACCCGATCCGGAACTGTCGATCCGTCAGGGCGCCATCGCCGCCTGGCCCGGCGCCTGGCAGGGCAAGAACCTGCGGGACGTCCTCGACACCCTCGGGTACGACGTCGACCGGCCGTGGCGCGCACTCGACGCGAAGGACCGGGAGTGGATCCTCTTCACGGACGAGCAGCCGGTCGTCACCGTCCACCCGGTACGGGACGCCGACCGCATCCAGCGGCCGTACCAGGGAACGTACATGAGCGCACGGCGTTACGTCCTGCGGACCTTCTCCGACTCGAAGAGCCCGACCCTGCGGACCAAGGCGGAGCGTTTCCTCACCAGCTCCCCCTGCCCGGTCTGCGGCGGCGGCCGGCTGCGGCCCGAGGCGCTGGCGGTGACCTTCGCCGGCCGGACCATCGCCGACCTCGCCTCCCTGCCGCTGACGGCCCTGTCCGGGCTCCTCTCGAAGACGGCCGCGGAGGATACGGCGACGGCGCGCGTCCTCACGGAGGACCTCGTCGCCCGGATCGCGACGGTCACCGAACTCGGCCTGGGATATCTCAGTCTGGACCGCGCCACCCCCACCCTGTCCAACGGCGAGCTCCAGCGTCTGCGTCTCGCCACCCAGCTGCGCTCGGGGCTCTTCGGCGTCGTGTACGTCCTCGACGAGCCGTCCGCCGGGCTGCACCCGGCCGACACCGAAGCCCTGCTCGTCGTCCTCGACCGGCTCAAGGCCGCCGGGAACTCCGTCTTCGTCGTCGAGCACCACCTCGATGTCATCCGGCACGCCGACTGGCTGGTGGACGTCGGCCCGCACGCCGGGGTCCACGGCGGGCAGGTGCTCCACAGCGGCCCACCGGAAGGTCTCGCGGACGTCGAGTCGTCCGCGACCCGGCGCTTCCTCTTCGACCGAGCGCCCGCGCCCGCCCGTCAGGTGCGGGAGCCGGCCGGATGGCTGCGGACGGGACCGGTCACCCGGCACAACCTGCGGGCGGTCGACGCGGCCTTCCCCGTCGGCGTCCTGACCGCCGTCACGGGCGTCTCCGGCTCGGGAAAGTCGACGCTCGTCGGCGCGCTGACCGAAGAACTCCACGGGGTGGAACGGCTGGTGACGGTCGATCAGCGGCCGATCGGCCGGACCCCGCGCTCCAACCTCGCCACCTACACAGGTCTGTTCGACGTCGTGCGGAAGCTGTTCACGGAGACCGAGGAGGCACGGGCGCGCGGCTACAAGGCGGGCCGCTTCTCCTTCAACGTGGCCGGCGGCCGCTGCGAGACCTGCCAGGGCGAGGGGTTCGTCTCGGTCGAGCTGCTCTTCCTGCCGAGTACGTACGCTCCGTGCCCCGACTGCCACGGCGCCCGCTACAACCCCGAGACCCTTCAGGTGCGGCTGCGGGGGCTCACCATCGCCGAGGTCCTCGATCTGACCGTCGAGTCCGCCGCGGCCTTCTTCGACGACGTCCCCGCCGCCGCGCGGAGTCTGCGCACCCTGCTCGAGGTGGGCCTCGGATATCTGCGGCTCGGGCAGCCGGCGACCGAGCTGTCCGGCGGTGAGGCGCAGCGCATCAAGCTCGCCGCGGAGCTCCAGCGGCCGCACCGCTCCGCCACGCTGTACGTGCTGGACGAGCCGACGACCGGTCTGCACCCGGCGGACGTCGAGGTCCTGATGCGCCAGCTCCACGGCCTCGTCGACGCCGGCCACTCGGTGGTCGTCGTCGAGCACGACATGGACGTCGTCGCCACCGCCGACTGGGTCGTGGACCTGGGGCCGGACGGCGGCGACGAGGGCGGCCGCATCGTGGCGGCGGGGCCCCCGGACCGGGTGGCACGGGCGGCGGACAGCCGCACCGCGCCGTATCTGGCCCGATCCCTGGGAATCGCCGGGCGGCCCTGAGGCCGCCCGGCCGATCGGCCCGGAGTGTCGCTCAGGCCGCCGTGTCGGCCAGGCCGGGGTGACGGGCGGCCGGAGTGTCGGTCAGGCCGCCGTGTCGAACGTGTAGTGCGGCGTGTGGTCCAGCATGTCCGCCGGGGTCACGTCGTTCCACGGGCGCATGGTGTCGCCGAGGTCGACGACGTTCGCGGTGCCCGCGGCCGGGAGGTACGTCGACCGGGGGTGGCGGGCCTGCCAGTCGGCCCACAGTTTGTCGATGAAGGCGTGGTGCAGCCAGAACACGGGGTCGTTGGGGGAGACTCCGGTGCCCATCTGGCCGCCGACCCAGACGTGGACGCGGTTGTGGAGGTTGACCCCGCGCCATCCCTCCAGGTGGTTGCGGAAGCCGTCAGAGGAGCTGTTCCAGGGGGCGGTGTCGTAGGTCTCCATGGCGAGGACGGAGTCGACCTCCGCGCGGGTGGGGAGCTGGCGGCCGCCCGCACCGAGGTCGCGCCGGAGGTAGTCGCGCCCGTCGACGCGGACGGTGATCGTCCATCGGTTGCCGCCGCGGGCGAACGGGCCGTCCGTGACCTGGCCGTCGCGGAGGCGCCCGGTGCCGCCGAGGAAGTCGGGCGCCCAGAGCGAGGAGCGGGAGGTGCGGTCGGCCGTCCAGTCCCAGTAGGGGAGGTTGACCGTCGGGTCGACGGACTGGAGCGCCTGTTCGAACTCTATGAGGAAGCGCCGGTGCCACGGCAGGAAGGACGGCGAGCGGTGGCCGACGCGGTCGCCGCTGTCGGTGTCACTCATGATGAAGGCGTTGTGGGTGGTGACGAAGGTGTCGTACCGGCCGGAGCGCTTGAGCTCCAGGAGGGCGTTGACGAAGCGTCGCTTCTCGTCGGCGGTGAGCGTGGCCTGGTTCTTGCGTACGGTCATGACGGTGTGCCGTTCCTGGATCGGTCAGCTGAGGGTGAGGGGTACGAGCGGGGCGCCCTGGAGCTCGCGGACGGCCGCGCGGGCCAGCGCTCGGGGCGTGGCGACGGGCTCGTAGTGGTTGATGACGCTGATCCAGGTGCCGTCGGCGTTCCGCATGACGTGCAGTTCCTGACCGTCGATCGTGACGGAGTAGCCGTCTCCGTGGTGTCCCCCGTGGTGACCGCCCCCGTGCGAGGGCCCGCCCTTGATGCGGCGCCCCTGGTAGACCTCGTCGAAGGTGGCGGGAGCCGGGCCGGCCGCCGGTGCGGCGGCCCGGGGAGCGGCGGCGACGGCGGAGCCGGCCAGGGCGAGGCCGGCGGCGGCGCCCGCGGCGCCTGCCGCGACGCCCAGGGCTCGGCGGCGGGTGATGCTGGACATGAAACCCCCATGTGGTCGGTACGACCGGGGGTTTGGTCATATGCCCCCGGCTTGCCCCATCAGTACCGGGGGGTGTCGGCGCGGCGGAAGTCTTCTGGGGGCGGTTGGCTGTGAAGTGGACAACCTGCCAGGGAATGTACAGAGTCGAACCAAGTTGATCTTCCTGTCGTTCGCGTCAGGGGCACCCCGGGGCGAAGATCTTGCGGAGAATGTGATCTTCTCGTGAACGATCTTTCGCTCCGGGGTGCGAGGTGTGGCGGAGCCCACGCCGCCAAAGTGTCCGGATCCGGTCTCAGCCCCGACCGGCCTTGCGCTGTGCCCGCAGCCACTCCCTGTTCATGGACGCGATCGACGGCAGCGGGATCCCCTTCGGGCAGGCCGTCGCGCACTCCCCCGTCAGGGTGCAGCCGCCGAAGCCCTCCGCGTCCATCTGAGCCACCATGTCCAGGACCCGGGTCTCGCGCTCGGGGGAACCCTGCGGCAGCACGTTCAGGTGGTTGATCTTGGCCGAGGTGAAGAGCATCGCCGAGCCGTTGGGGCAGGCCGCCACGCACGCGCCGCAGCCGATGCACTCCGCGTGCTCGAAGGCGGAGTCCGCGTCCGCCTTGGGGACGGCGGTGGCATGGGCCTCGGGGGCCGCACCGGTGGGCGCCGTGATGTAGCCGCCGGCCTGGATGACACGGTCGAAGGCGGAGCGGTCGACGACGAGGTCCTTGACGACGGGGAAGGCGGAGGCCCGCCAGGGCTCGATGTCGATGGTGTCGCCGTCCCGGAAGGACCGCATGTGGAGCTGGCAGGTGGTCGTGCGCTCGGGCCCGTGCGCGTCGCCGTTGATGACGAGGCTGCACGCGCCGCAGATGCCCTCGCGGCAGTCGTGGTCGAAGGCCACGGGGTCCTCGCCGCGCAGGATGAGTTCCTCGTTGAGGGTGTCGAGCATCTCCAGGAACGACATGTCGGCGGAGATGCCGTCCACGTCGTACGTGGACATGGCGCCGGGTGCGTCGGCGTCGCGCTGGCGCCAGACGCGCAGGGTGAGCTTCATGCGTAGCTCCGCTGGGTGGGGTGGACGTACTCGAAGGTGAGGTCCTCCTTGTGGAGGACGGGCGCGTCGCCGGTCCCGCGGAACTCCCAGGCCGCGGCGTACGCGAACTCGTCGTCTCGGCGGGCGGCTTCGCCGTCCGGGGTCTGGGACTCCTCGCGGAAGTGGCCGCCGCAGGACTCGGCCCGGTGGAGCGCGTCGAGGCACATGAGCTCGGCGAGTTCCAGATAGTCGACGACGCGGTTGGCCTTCTCCAGGGACTGGTTGAACTCCGCGCCCGATCCGGGGACCTTGATGCGGCGCCAGAACTCCTCGCGGATCTCGGGGATCCGGGCGAGGGCGGTGCGCAGCCCCGCCTCCGTACGGGCCATCCCGCAGTGCTCCCACATGAGTTCACCCAGTTCGCGGTGGAAGGAGTCGGGGGTGCGGTCGCCGTCCACGGAGAGGAGGAGACGGAGCCGGTCCTCCGTCTCGGCGAGCACCTTCCGCACCGCCGGGTGGTCGTCGGTGACGGGTTCCGTGTGGGGATGGCGGGCGAGGTAGTCGTTGATGGTGGCGGGCAGGACGAAGTACCCGTCGGCCAGGCCCTGCATGAGGGCGGAGGCGCCGAGCCGGTTGGCCCCGTGGTCGGAGAAGTTGGCCTCGCCGATGGCGAAGAGGCCGGGGACGGTGGTCTGGAGGTCGTAGTCGACCCAGAGTCCGCCCATCGTGTAGTGCACGGCGGGGTAGATCCGCATCGGTACCTCGTACGGGTTCTCCGCGGTGATCCGCTCGTACATGTCGAAGAGGTTGCCGTACTTCTCCTCGACCGCCGCCCGGCCCATCCGCCGGATCGCGTCGGCGAAGTCGAGGTAGACGCCCTGGCCGCCGGGGCCGACGCCGCGGCCCTCGTCGCAGACGTTCTTCGCGGCGCGGGAGGCGATGTCGCGGGGGACGAGGTTGCCGAAGGAGGGGTAGATCCGCTCCAGGTAGTAGTCGCGCTCGTCCTCGGGGATGTCGGCGGCCGGGCGGGTGTCACCCTTGGCCTTGGGGACCCAGATGCGCCCGTCGTTGCGGAGGGACTCGCTCATCAGGGTCAGCTTCGACTGGTGGTCGCCGGTGCGCGGGATGCAGGTGGGGTGGATCTGGGTGAAGCAGGGGTTGGCGAAGTACGCGCCGCGCCGGTGGGCCCGCCAGACGGCGGTGGCGTTGGAGTTCATCGCGTTCGTCGACAGGTAGAAGACGTTGCCGTAGCCGCCGCTGGCGAGGACCACCGCGTCCGCGTAGTGGGTGGAGATCTCGCCCGTGATCAGGTCGCGGGCGACGATGCCGCGGGCCCGCCCGTCGACGACGACCAGGTCGAGCATCTCCGTACGGGCGTGCATCTCGACGTTTCCGGCGGCGATCTGCCGGGACAGCGCCTGGTAGGCACCGAGCAGGAGCTGCTGGCCGGTCTGGCCCCGGGCGTAGAAGGTGCGGGACACCTGGACGCCGCCGAAGGACCGGGTGTCGAGGAGGCCGCCGTACTCGCGGGCGAAGGGGACGCCCTGGGCGACGCACTGGTCGATGATCTCGACGGAGATCTGCGCCAGGCGGTGGACGTTGGACTCGCGGGCGCGGAAGTCGCCGCCCTTGACGGTGTCGTAGAAGAGACGGTGGACGGAGTCGCCGTCGTTGCGGTAGTTCTTGGCCGCGTTGATGCCGCCCTGGGCCGCGATGGAGTGCGCGCGACGCGGGGAGTCCTGGAAGCAGAACTGGACGACGTGGTAGCCCTGTTCGGCCAGGGTGGCGCCGGCGGAGCCGCCGGCGAGGCCGGTGCCGACGACGATGATCCGGTGCTTGCGGCGGTTGGCGGGGTTGACCAGCCGGGCCTGGAAGCGGCGGGTGTCCCAGCGCTCGGCGACGGGTCCGGCGGGGGCCTTGGTGTCGGCGAGCGGCTCACCGACGGTGTGGTCGAGATAGCTCATGGTCAGCTCACCACTCCGGTCATGACGGCGACGGGGACGGAGACGAAGCCCGCGGTCAGGGCGAGCGCGAGGCAGTCGGCGAGGCCCCTGAGGAGGCGTTCGCGGCGGGCGCTGCCGACGCCGAGCGTCTGGGCGGCGCTCCAGAAGCCGTGGCGGACGTGGAGCCCGACGGCGAGCATGGCGACGATGTAGATGACGTTGCCGTACCAGGTGGAGAAGGTGTCGACGACGTTCTGGTAGGGCCTGCCCTCCTCGAAGCCCCCGGGGTGGACGGTGCCGGTGGTCAGGTCGAGGACGTGCCAGACGATGAAGAGGGCGAGGATGATCCCGCCCCAGCGCATGGTGCGGGTGGCGTAGGAGGCACGCCTGCGGCGGTGGACGTACGCGGTCGGGCGGGCCTTCAGGTCGCGGCGGCTGAGCTGGTACGCGCAGACGGCATGGGCCACGACGGCGGTGAGGAGCACGATCCGGACGAGCCAGAGGGCCCACTCGTGGTGCAGCACGGGAGCGCCCATGACCCGCAGCCAGTGGCCGTAGGCGTTGAACTCCTCGGGGCCGAAGAAGACCTTCAGGTTGCCGGCGACGTGCGCGACGAGGTAGCCGAGCATGAGCAGCCCGCTGACTGCCATGACCGTCTTCTTGCCGAGGGTCGATGACAGGAATCCGCGTGACGGTGTGGGGGACGGCGGGCGGCGCGTCGTCCGGTCCCTCGTGGGTGCCAGAGCCATACCCCCGACGGTAGGGCCGAAGGACCCGAGAGGTCCAAGACATGGTCCGGCTGATCTCGATAGGTGGAGCCTATTCATCTGCCCTACCCTGGGGTCATGCAGTTCCAGCAGCTCCTCTACTTCGTCGCCGTGGCCGAGACCCGTCACTTCACCCGGGCGGCGGAGCGCGTCCACGTCTCGCAGCCCTCCCTCTCCCAGCAGATCAAGGCCCTGGAACAGGAGTTGGGCGCCGAACTCTTCAGCCGCGCCCGGGGCAACATCACGCTCACCGACGCGGGCGAGTCGCTGCTGCCCCTCGCACGGCGGATCCTGGCCGACACCGAGACGGCGCGGATCGAGGTGCAGGAGCTGGCCCGGCTCAAGCGGGGACGGGTCCGGCTCGGCGCGACCCCGAGCCTGTGCACCGGGCTCCTTCCGGACGTGCTGCGGGCCTTCCACGACCTCCATCCGGGCATCCAGCTCCTGATCCAGGAGGGCGGCTCGCACGATCTCGTACGGGAGCTGGCGCGCGGGGCCCTCGACCTGGCGCTCGTGGTGCTGCCGCTGCCGACCCCGTCACCGGCCCTGACCACGGTCGAGCTGCTCCGGGAGGACCTGGTGGTGGTCTCGTCGGCCTCGGCCCCGGCGCCGCGCCGTCCGGTGCGGATCGCCGATCTCAGGGACCAGCCGCTCGTCATGTTCCGACACGGCTACGACCTGCGGGAACTGACCGTCGGGGCCTGCCGGGCGGAGGGGTTCGAGCCGACGTTCACGGTCGAGGGCGGCGAGCTGGACGCGGTCCTCGGTTTCGTACGGGCCGGCCTCGGGCTCGCGGTCGTCCCCGCGATGGTGGCGGCGCGCGCCGGCCGCGACCTGCGGGTGACGGCCCTCGCCCGGCCGGGCCTGCGCCGGACGATCGCCCTGGCCCACCGCAGCGACGTCGCTCCCCCGAGGGCGGCGCGGGAACTCCAGCGGATGCTGCTCGCCTCGCGCCGTGGCCGGGGCGGGATGCCGGACTAGGGCCGGGCAGGGGCCGGGTGCCCCCGGCTTCCCCGCCGCGGCGGGGAGGCCGGTGTCGTTCCTCCGGGGTACGGCCTCAGACCGCGTCCGCCAGGAGCAGCGAGTGGATGCGGTCCGGGGCGCCGGGGCGGGCGTAGTACCAGCCCTGGGCCGTGTCGCAGCCGAGGTCGCGGAGCTGTCGGGCCTGCGCCCCGGTCTCCACGCCCTCCACGGTCACGGCGAGTTCCAGGCTGTGCGCCAGGGAGACGATCCCCTCGACGATCTTGATGTCGACCGGGTCCACCGGGTGCTGCTGCATGCCCCGGGTGAAGGAGCGGTCCAGCTTGAGGACGCTCACCGGCAGTCGGCGCAGGTTGGCCAGGTTCGAGTAGCCGGTGCCGAAGTCGTCGAGGGCGATGTCCACGCCCATCTCCGCGAGCTGCCGCAGCGGCTTGAGCAGGTCCTCGTCGGCGCCGATGAGCGCCGATTCGGTCACTTCGAGGCAGAGGGCGCCCGGATCGAGCCCCGACCGTTCCAGGACGTCGACGGTGTCGGCGACCAGGCGCGGGTGGTGCAGCTGGGTCGGGGAGAGGTTGACGTTGATCCGCAGCGGGCCGCCGTCGGCGTGCCGGGTCTGCCAGAAGCGGGCCTGCCGGACGGCCTCCTGGAGCACCCAGCGGCCGAGCGGCACGATGAGGCCGGTGTCCTCGGCGAGCGGGATGAAGCGGTCGGGACCGAGCACCCCGTGCTGCGGGTGGCACCACCGTACGAGCGCTTCGGCACCGTGCACGCTGCCGTCGCCGAGGTGGACGAGCGGCTGGTACTCGATGAAGAACTCGCCGCGCTCCAGGGCGGTCGGCAGGGCGGTGGTGAGGCCGTGCCGGGTGATGGCGCGGGCGTCCGCTTCCGGGTCGGCGCGTTCGAAGCGGTTGCCGCCGGCCGACTTGGCCCGGTACATGGTGATGTCAGCGCTCCGCAGCACCTCGGCGGGGGTGCGCTCGCCGGCCGGGCCCTCGACGACGCCGAGGCTGCCGCGGACGGTCAGCTCCCGGCCGTCGATGCGGAGGGGGGTGGAGAGGGCCGTGAGGATGCGGTCGGCGAGTTCGGTGGTGTCCCGTTCGCCGACGGCGCCGGTGGTGAGGGCGACGAACTCGTCCCCGCCGAGCCGGGCCACCATCTCGCCGGCGCCGGTGACGCAGCTCTGGAGCCGGTCGGCGACCTCGACGAGGAGCCGGTCGCCGGTGGAGTGGCCGAGGCTGTCGTTGATGACCTTGAAGCCGTCGAGGTCCAGGTAGCAGAGGCCGAACCGGCCGTTCTCGCCGGGCGCCAGGGCCTTCTCCAGGCGCTCGAAGAACAGGGTCCTGTTGGGCAACCCCGTGAGCGCGTCGTGGGTGGCCTCGTACCGCAGGCGCAGGTGGAGCAGGCGCCGTTCGGTGGTGTCCTCCATGAGGGCCAGCTGGTACTGGGGGTTGCCCTCGGCGTCCCGGAGGAGGGAGACGGTGAGGTTGGTCCACAGAACCGTTCCGTCACCTCGGTAGTACGGCTTCTCGACCCGGTAGTGCTCCCGGTCGCCGCGGACCAGCTCCTCGTACAGCTTCCAGACGTGCGGGCCGTCCTCGGGGTGGACCCACTCGCTGACGTTCCGGCTGCGGACCTGGCCCTCCATCCCGCCGAACATGCGGGTGAGGGTCTCGTTGACCTCCAGGACGTTGCCGTCGAGGTCGGCGATGCCGATCCCTATGGCCGCTCCGTCGAAGACCGCGCGGAAGCGGCTCTCGGTGGCGTGGAGGGCGATCTCGGCGGCGCTGCGGGCGGTGAGCGCGGAGCGGGCGATGGCCTCCTGCTCGGCGCGGGTCCGCTCGCGCAGGGCTCCCGCGTAGCCGGTGGCCATGGCGTGCTGGAGGCGGGAGCAGCGGGCCCGCAGTTCCTCGGCCGGGAGGTCGGAGTCGGCACCGCAGTAGAGCACCAGGTACGAGTCGACGACGCCGAGGCTGCGGCCGAGGGCATCCGGGTCGGTGCAGTGAGCCGCGACGAGGGCGGCGCCGGCGCCCTGGGCCGGGACCGTGTCGAAGGGCCGGGCGTGCAGCGCGTCGCACAGGGTGCGGGCCAGCGGCAGCAGGTGCCCCTCGAACTCGGCGCGGGTCAGGGAGGTGGCGGTCACCGGGAAGATCGCGCGGCTCCAGATGGTGACGAACCGCCTGAGTCTGTCCTCCGGGCCGTCGGCTTCGGCGACGGCGCCTGACGGCTGCGACGGGACCTTCACGCCTTGCGCCCCACCCCTGCGAATCCGGAGAAGGCGTAGGGGTCCTCCTCCTCGACCGGGCTGTTCGGTCGCCAGTGGGGCATCGGGACGAGGCCGGGCTCGATCAGGTCGGTGCCCTCGAAGAAGCGTGTGATCTCGTCGCGCGACCGCATCACCAGGGGGTTGCGGATGTTCCGGTAGACCCCGACGGTGCCGCCGGCCTGTTCCTCGGAGAGCGGGATGCCCTCGAACGAGGCGTGGGTGAGGACGACGAGGCTGCCGGGCGCGAGGGCGCCGAGCAGTTCGGTGACGGCCTCGTACGGCCGGTCCTCGTCCTCGAGGAAGTGGAGGACGGCGACGAGGAGCAGCGCCACCGGCCGGTCCAGGTCGAGGAGTCGGGTCACCTCGGGGCTGTACAGGATGTCGGCCGGCTTGCGCAGGTCGGCGGCGACGACCGCGGCGCTCTCGTCGTCCCCCAGGACGGCGCGGCTGTGGGCCACGGCGACCGGGTCGTGGTCGACGTAGACGACGCGGGCGGTGGGGTCGGCCGCCCGTGCGACCTCGTGGACGTTGCCGAAGGTGGGTATGCCGGATCCGATGTCGAGGAACTGGGTGACGTCGTTGTCAACGGCGTGGCGGACGGCACGCCGCATGAAGGCGCGGTTCGCCTGCATGATCTTGGGCAGGCCAGGCATGAACTCCATGGCCTTGCGCGCCGCTTCCCGGTCCACTTCGAAATTGTGCGAGCCGCCCAGATAGAAGTCGTACATACGGGACACGCTCGGCACCGAAATGTCGATACCCGGCGGAGCCCAGGCGGGACGCTCCATCAATGTCTCCAACAAGTCGCCATGGGGGATGCGGCCATGTGTTCGCGGCCGGTGTTCGAGGTGAGGCTACTGATCGACCGCCAGGAGAGCGAGTGGAAACGGAAATTCGCGATCCGTTCTTGGTCACACGCCATTGACACGTGCTCGCGGAGCGAAGAGTTCGCGCCTTCATACCGTGCATATTCACGTGCATCCGCGTGTGCGTCAGCCCTCCGAGCGGCGGTGATCCCTTCGGCCGGGCGCCCAGGCCCCGCCCGTACCTCGGCCGTTGTCACCGCCGGGGCCGACCGCCGGTGCAGGATGCCCCGTTCATCATCCCCCGCGGCAGGGCGACAACCGGACAGATATCACTCCGGGGTCCGGAACACGCGAAGTCGGCCGACTTTCCGAATCCCGCCGCGCACCTGAACGCGGGCGTCGCGTCACGTCCGACTGCGGATCGGCGAAACGTCACGGGTGTCTCCGAAGATCCCCACCATCCGGCGAATCCCGGCGCGTTCCTCCCCCGCGCGCCATGTCTGTGATCAAGCTCGACGGCGTGCCTCTGTACGGATCACTCCTCGCGCGGCCGCTGGCGGCCCTGGCACTCGTGTGGTTGCTCGCCACACCCGTGCCCGCCGCCGCCGATTCCTGCGCCTACGCCACCACCGGCCCCGGTGGGTCGAACACCTCGGTGGCCGTCGTCGGGCCGGGTGCCTGTTCGCCCCGGCCCACCCCGCCGGCACCGCCGCCACCGGCGCCCTCACCGCGGCCCACCACGCCCGCGCCCCGGCCGACGCCCGAGCCCCCGCCCCCGCCGGCCCCGGTGCCACCCCCTCCTCCCGTACGGACGACGACGCCGGCACCGTCTCCCCCGGCCACCGCCCCGGCGCCGCGCCCCGAGCCGGCGTCCCCCGTCCCGCCCGCGACACGGGAGCCGGAGCGCGTACCGGTGTCCGCCTCACCGCCCGCGCCCGCGCCCGCGCCCTCGTCCCCGCCCACCGCGCGGCCCCGGCCACCGGCCGCGGGACCGGTCGCGCTCCCCCACTACCGCCGCACGTCACGGCCCCAGCCGAAGGGCAGCACGTCCGTCGTCACCATGACGCTGGTGATCATCGCCCCCGCGGTCCTCGCGACCGCCATCCTGCGCCCCCGCTCCCGCTGATCCCCGCCGGAGGAATCCATGTCTGAATGGCTTGTTCTCACCCTTGCGATGGCCGCCGCGTGCACCGTCGTGCTCACGATCGTCGTCATCAACCACCGTCGGCTCCCCGAGGACGACGATCCCAGCGAGACCCCCGACGTCATCGAGTACATGACGATGATGATCGGCGTGATCTACGCGATCGTCCTCGGCCTGGCCATCGCGGGCGTCTGGGAGGCACGGGGGGCCGCCCAGGAGACGGTGCGGCAGGAGGCGCAGGCGATGCACGAGATCTCCGCCCGCGTACAGGTGTATCCGGAGGACGTCCGGGCCCGCATCCGGGCCGATGTCGACGCGTACGTCAGCTACGTGGTCAACGACGAGTGGGCGTACATGGCGGAGGAGGGCGCGCTGAGCGAGGAGGGCACCGCGCTCCTGGAGCGGGTCCGGCGGAGCGTCACCGACTACCAGCCGGCCACCGACTTCGAGGGGCAGGCCTACCAGCCCCTGGTCGACCAGGTGGCGGTGGCCGACGACGCCCGGGGGGCCCGGGGGCAGAGCGCCGGGGCGACCATGCCGGGGGTGGTGTGGTTCGGCCTGATCATCGGAGCCCTGGTCACGGTCGGCCTGATCTTCACGCTGCAGATCCGCAGGACCGGCCGGGAGGTGCTGCTCGCCGGGCTCTTCAGTGTGCTGATCGCCTTCCTGCTGTTCCTCATCTGGGACTTCGACGCGCCGTTCGGCCGGGGCATCTCGGCCACGGCCTCGCCGTTCACCGATCTGTTCCCGCAGGTCACACGCTGAGGCCCGGGGTCCCAGTGGGCCGCACGGGGGACATACGTGCCCCATTCGCACGTCTGGGATCGCGCTTGTGATAGTGCGCTCCTAGCGTTTCGGACATCGAGGTGCACGCAAGGTCTTCGGCGGAAACCCCCTTCCGCGGCTGCCCCTCGGGACCCGGAGGATTCACCATGCGCGCGATACGTGCTGCGTCCACTGCCTTGCTGGGGGCGGCCGCCCTCGCCCTGGCCGTCCCCACCGCCGTCGCCGCCGACGGCGCCCCCGCGAGCGACCCACGGGCCGTGCGGGCCAAGGCGCCGGGCGACTTCGTCGTGTCGCCCTCGCTCGTCGCCCCGGGCGGCCGGGTGACGCTGAGCGCGCCCGGCTGCGCCAGCACGGCGACGGCCTCGGCCGGCATCTTCGACACCGTGACCATCGCGCCGAACGCGGCCGCGACCGCGGTGGTGGACTGGGACGCCCGACGCGGCGCCGTCTACACGGTGGCGTTCAACTGCACCGGCGGACTGCGGGACACCGTCGATCTGACGATCAGCGGTATCCCCACCGCCACTCCGACGATCGCCTCCACCGTGCTCACTCCCCCTCGCGGGGTGCAGGGCGGCGTGGGCGGCTCGGTGGGCGGGCTCGACCCCGTCGAGGTGGCCGCGGGTGCGGCGCTCGTCCTGGCCGCGACCGCCGGTGGCGTCTACGTGTTCCGCCGCCGCGCCGCCGCCCGTCGCCACTGAGCGGGTGCCGTGGGCCGGACCGGAGCGGCGACCGGCGTCCCCGGACGCCCGTCGCCCCCGGGTCCCAGCCGGGACTCGGGGGCGACGGGCGTGGCGGGCCGACCGGGAGGTTCGGCCGGTCAGACCCCCGCCCCGGTCATACGGCGGCGGCGGGCGATGAACAGTCCGCCACCGAGCGCGGCGGCGGCGACCAGGCTGCCGCCGACGGCCATCTCGGTGGAGCTTGGCGCCAGCGAACCGCCGATGCCGCCCGCGGCACCGCGGCCCGCGAGGACGCGGAACGGGTGCGTGACCACGCGGGAGTTGTCGCTGCACTTGACAGCGAGGTTGTAGCTGCCGGGAGTGGCGTTGTTGTGGACGCGGGCGATGGCGCTGGACAGCCCGTTGGAGTTCACCGACAGGTTGGTCGTGGGGAAGGCGTTGGACGTGACGGTGCCACCGTGGCCGCAGCCCTTGGCGGTGATCGTGATCGTCGACCCCGCGTGGACGTCGTAGGGGTTGACCTGGACATTGCTCGGCCCGTTGGTGGCGACGGCGAGGGGGGCCCCGAGCCCGACCGCAGCGATTGCGGTGGCGGTCACCGCCAGAGTGCGTGCAGCACGCATGGTTGAACCTCCAGTGGAAGACGCCCCAAAGCGGTGCTCCGGGAGTTTCGACGAGTACGCCTTCCATGACGAACCATCACAAGTCATGGCGAACCGTGCACTTCGGCACTGGTCCACCCCGGTGAGGCGACACGCCCGGAATCGGGCCCCTGAAGGCGATAGAACCGCAGGTCAGAGCCGACCAGGATGCTTATCTGACGAGTACTCGGATGGGTCAGCCCCGTGTCACCCGACTGTCGTCCGCCGCCGCACCGACGACCACCTGCGGCACGGTCCGCGACGCCCGCTTCCGGCGGCGCCGCGCGCAACCGGGTTCCGGCCGCTCCGGCAACCCGTCCGGCGGCGCCGCCCACCCGTTCGCACCGTCCGGGGCGACGGCCCGGCCGACCGCCCTTACCGTTTCGACGACGCCACGAAGGGAGAACCATGCCCCCGAAGGACTTCCGCGTCCCCCAACGCAGGAGACGCCAACCCTGGGGCGTCCTGGCCCTCGCCATGCTGTCCGGGATCGCGATGATGCGCAACGGAGTGGACGTCGCGCTCGGGCCCCCGCAGCCCGCCGCCGCGGCGCGTCCGGTGGCGCGCCCCGTCGTCCCGCCGCCGCCCGGGGCGAGCCAGGGTGTGGAGCCGCTGACCTTCGCGCCGGCCTCCCGGATCAGGATCCCCGCGATCCGGGTGGCGGCTCCGATCATGGACGTGGGCCTGGAGCCGAACGGCTGGGTCGCGGCCCCCCCGCCCGAGGACGCGAACCTCGCCGGCTGGTACCAGAACGGCATCTCCCCCGGCCAGCGGGGCACCGCGGTGGTCGTCGGCCACGTGGACAACGCGCAGGGGCCCGCGGTCTTCTACGGCCTGGGCTCGCTGGAGAAGGGGCAGCACATCGAGGTCGAGCGGTACGACGGCCGGGTGGCGGTCTTCGAGATCTACGGCGTCGAGGTGTACTCGAAGGACGACTTCCCGGGCGTGCAGGTCTACTCCGACACCGGCGAGCCCGAACTGCGGGTCATCACCTGCGGCGGCGGGTACACACGCGCGCGTGGCTACGACGGGAACGTCGTGGTGTACGCCCGCATGGTCGGCTCCCGCTAGCCGGAACACACGGGAAGGGCCCCGGCACCCTGTGGTGCCGGGGCCCTTCCCGTGTCGTGCGGGTCAGCGCCGGGGCACGGTGATGTGGTAGCCGGCGTCGAGCAGTTCGGGCAGATAGCGGCGGAGCGCGGCCACGCTCTGGGCCCGGTCGCCGCCGGCGTCGTGGGAGAGCACGACCGCGCCGGGGGCGGCGCCGTCGAGGACCCGGCGGACGATGGTGTCGGTGCCGGGTTCCTTCCAGTCCAGGGTGTCGACGGTCCAGGCGAGCGGCTCCATGCCGAGTTCGGCGCCGATCTCGAAGGAGTGCCGGTTCCATGCCCCGTAGGGCGCTCGGTACCAGAGCGGGGCCGTGCCGAGGGTCCGCTCGACGACCTCGCTCGTGGAGCCGAGCTCGTCACGGATGCGGGAGGGCCGCAGCTTGGGGATGAGGGGGTGGGACCAGGAGTGGTTGCCGATGACGTGTCCGTCGTCGGCCATCTCCCGCAGCAGGTCCTGGTTCTCGACGGCCATCTCGCCGCAGACGAAGAACATCGCCCGGCAGTCGTACCGGCGCAGGGTCTTGAGGATGCCGGGGGTGTAACGGGGGTCGGGTCCGTCGTCGAAGCTCAGCACCATCGAGCGGCCGGCGCCGGACATGCTGAGGAAGGGACGCTGCCGCACCGGCGGCACCGCGCGCCGGAGGGACGGGGGCGCGTACGCGGTCATCGGCTGGAGCCGGTACGCGCTGGGGCGCAGCCGGGCGGCCTGGAGCTGCGGGCCCGCGGCGGGGCCCGCTCCGGTGCCTCCTCGGCCCGCCCGCCCCCCGGGCGGGGCCGGGGGCGCGCCACGGGTGGTGCTCGCGGGCGCGGCGAGCCGGTCCACCGCGAGGACCCCGACGGTGGCGGTGGCCCCGAGGGCGGCGGCGAGCCGCAGCACCGCACGACGCCCGTTGGTCATCTGATCCTTTTTCATGACCAATGGTTCATACGGATGAGGGTTCGCGTGGCTGATCGACACCGGCCGCCCGTCCGAAAACACCCGATGAGCCGATAGCCCCGACGGGTGGCCGAACGAGGGCCGGGGGGGGCTACTCGCCCATCACCAGGCCGTCCTGCGCGGCGCCGCGGCTCAGCACCACCTGCCGGATCGTGTCGCGGATGCCGGTGCGGTGCGGGTCGGAGGCGTCGGCGGCGCCGAGGTTGACCACCCGGCCGCGCCCGGTGTCGAACCACTGCGGGACGAACTCGGCCCTGCTCACCTCCCAGCGCCCGCCGGTGGCCCGGGGCGGGGTGAAGGTGAAGCGGCCGATGCTGCCCTGGTTGCCCCGGGGGTCGTAGGCACCCTGGTGGTTGATCATGTCCCCGGCGATCTGGTCGCCCATCCCGTAGACGACCCAGGTGCCGTTGACCTTCTCGTACGCCTGCGGGACGTGGGCGTGGGTGCCGATGATCAGGTCGATGTCGGGGCGGCCGCCGGACTGCGAGGCGGTGAGGGCGCGGCCGAGCGAGAGCTGCCGCTCGTCGGGTTCGGTCTGCCACTCGGTGCCCCAGTGGACGCTCACCACGACGACGTCGGCGCCGGCCGCACGGGCGGCGCGGGCGTCCGCGATCACCTTCCGCTCGTCCAGCAGGTTGACGGCCCAGGGCTGTCCCTCGGGCAGGGGGTAACCGTTGGTGTCGTAGGTGTAGGCGAGCTGGGCGACGGTGGCGCCGCCCGCCTTCAGCAGGGTGGGCCGGGCCGCCTCCTCGGCGGTACGGGCCGATCCGGCGTGCCGGACGCCCGCTTTGTCGAGGGCGTCGAGGGTGCGGCCGAGGCCCGCCGCGCCGTCGTCGAGGGTGTGGTTGGAGGCGGTGGAGCAGGAGTCGTACCCGGTGGCCCTGAGCGCGGCGGCGACCTCGGGCGGCGACTTGAAGGCGGGGTAGCCGGTGTAGGGCCCGCCCTCCTTCCCGTACACGGTCTCCATGTGGCAGAGGGCCAGATCCGCCGTGGAGACGACGGACTTCGCCCCGGAGAGCATGGGTGCGAAGTCGTAGCCGTCGCCGCCGGCGTCCTGGGCGGCGCGGCGGATGATCGAGGCGTGCGGGAGGACGTCACCGGAGGCGACGAGGGTGAATCCGGCGGGTGCGGAGGCGCCGCCGGGTGCGGCGGACGGGAGGGCGGGCCGCACGTTCCCCGGCCGTCCCGCCGTCGTGTCGGGAGTGGGGGCGCCGCCGGTCGGGCCGCTCCCCCCGGTGCAGCCGGTCGCCGCCGCGAGGAGGGCGGCGGCGAGCGCCACCCCCGCGGGCCTGGTGCGTGAGGTCATGACGGCACTCCACCCAATTCGTGTGATGAACATCTGTTCTGACGAATTGATCTCGCAGGAAAGCCTCAGTCAAGGGTCAAGGCCGCATCAGGGCAGGAACCCCGCTGAAACGGACGCAACAGCTCCGGTCGACCGCCGTCCGACCGTTCGCCGTACCATTCGCCGCTCGGTGCGACCGTTCGTCGCACACCGGTGTCCGTTCCCTGTCCCTCGCTGCCCGGATGCGTTCGTATACGCCCCTGACGACGAGCCGCGGGAGAGGCGGGCAGCATGACGACGGCGACCACCGACGAACGGACCCTTGAGGAGTTGCAGCGAGACCACGGGCCCGCGCTGCTCTCCTTCCTGCTCGGCCTCACCTACGGGGACCGCCAGCGCGCCGAGGACCTCGCCCAGGAGACCCTGGTACGTGCCTGGCTCCACCCGGAGGCCTTCGACGGCCCCTACGAGTCGATGCGCCCCTGGCTCTTCACCGTGGCCCGCCGCCTCGCCATCGACGCCCGGCGCTCACGCCTCGCCCGGCCCGCCGAGATCGGCGACGGCGTCCTCGCGGTGACGCCCGACCCCGCCGACGCCACCGCGTCGGCCGAGGCCGCGCTGGACGTACGGGCGGCCGTCCGCGGCCTCAGCCCCGAGCACCGCGCCGTGCTCGTCCGGATCTACTTCCACGGACTCAGCGTCAACGAGGCGGCCGTCGACCTCGGCATCCCCGCCGGGACCGTCAAGTCCCGCTCGCACTACGCGCTGCGGCAGCTCGGCCGTTCCCTGCCCGACTACGAGCCGCGCCGCAGGGCCGTTGCCCGCTCCCGCGCCGGGGCCCCACAATGACGCCGTGACGCTGACACTCGCCGCCGCCGAACAGGTCCTCGCCGACAACTTCGCCCCCTGGGTGCTCGATCTGGGGCTCTCGGTGGTCTCCGTCGACGCCGACGGGGCCGTCCTCCGGCTTCCGTGGTCCGACCGGCTCGCCCGGGAAGGCGGCGGCCTCTGCGGCCAGGCCATGATGGCCGCGGCCGACACGGCGACGGTGATCGCGGTCACCGCCGTCCGGGGCGGCTTCGTGCCGATGACCACCGTCCAGCAGTCCATCAGCTTCCAGCGGGCGGTCGTCGGCTCCGACGTCCTGGTGCACGCCCGGCTCACCAAGGCGGGCAAGCGGATGGCCTTCGCCGACATCACCGTGACCGCCGAGGGCACGGAGGAGATCGCGGCCCACGCGACCGCGGTGTACGCGCTCCTCGGCTGAACCGCCCGGCACCCGGACACCGGCCGCCACCCACGACTCCCCCGCCCCCGCGGCACCTCTTCCGCCCCGTACGCCTCCGGTGACACCAGGAATCCCACCGCCACCGATCCGGCCGGAAAACGTATCCGAAAGCTCGGGGGCGAGTTGAGCAAAGCGGGACCCGCGGGCGCCCTTCACGGAGGAAGCTCTCCCCGGGCCCCGCACATCCGGGTCCCCCATGTCCGGGAGAAGGTGGGAGCGTTGCTGCCCGAGAGCACGAACGGCGCCGGTGGCACGAGTGGCGGCGGCCTCGCCGTCCCGATGGCCTGGCTGTGTGCCGAGTACCTGGCCGACGAGGTGCTGCGGGCCGCCGCCCTCGTGGCACCCGGCTCACTGGAGTACCGCGCGGGCCTCCAGGCGCTCGCCCTCACCGTCCACCTCTCGGAGGAGCCGGACGGGCCGGAGGGCGCGTGGGGTGCCGGCCGGACCGACGCATGGCTGCGCCACACCGCGTACGACCGGCCCTGGCCGCCCTGGGTCGAGGAACAGCTCGCCGCGCGCCGCACCGGCGGCGGCGACGGCCCCGACCTGGCGCTCGCGGAGTCCGCCTGGCGTCGCCTCCGGGACACCTGGGTGCGCGCCGCCGACCTCGACGGCGGAACGGCCGACGCCCTGGAGTGCCCGGTCGACGAGGACGAGCAGATCTGGCTGCCGGCCTGGAAGCTGGGCCTGCCACTGGCCCACCTCTCGCTGCACCTGCGCTGACAGGAGTGGTCGGGGCGGCCGCCGGGGCGCCGTCAGGATGCCGAACGATGCACTCCCGGGCGGTACTTGGGGATGCGCACCGTCACCTTCATCCCCGCCCCGACGCCGGTCTCGATGACGAGCCCGTACTCCGCCCCGTACACCTGGCGCAGCCGCTCGTCCACGTTCGAGAGGCCGATGCCGGAGCCTGCCGGGTGCTCGCCGCGCAGGACCGCGCGCAGCAGCTCCGGGTCCATGCCGACGCCGTCGTCCTCGACGGTCACCACCGCCTCCGCGCCCGCGTCCCGGGCGGCGATGGTGACCCGGCAGCCCCGCTCCCGCTCCTGGAGGCCGTGCTTCACGGCGTTCTCCACGAGCGGCTGGAGACAGAGGAACGGCAGGGTCACCGGCAGTACCTCGGGGGCGATCTGCAGGGTCACCTTGAGCCGGTTCCCGAAGCGCGCCCCGGCGAGGGCCAAGTACTGCTCGATGGAACGCAGTTCGTCGGCCAGCTGGGCGAACTCGCCGTGCCTGCGGAAGGAGTAGCGGGTGAAGTCGGCGAACTCCAGGAGGAGTTCCCTGGCCTGCTCCGGGTCCGTGCGGACGAACGAGGCGATGGCAGCGAGCGAGTTGAAGATGAAGTGCGGGGAGATCTGGGCGCGCAGCGCGCGGATCTCGGCCTCCACGATCCTGGTCCGTGAGCGGTCCAGCTCGGCCAGCTCCAGCTGGACGGAGGCCCAGCGGGCCACCTCGGTCGCGGCCCGCACCAGGACGGCCGACTCCCGCGAGCCGTAGGCCACGAGCGCCCCGAGCACCCCGTCCTCGCCGGTGAGCGGGGCGATCACCGCCCAGCGCAGCGGGCAGGCCGGGTCGGCGCAGCCGGTGTGCGCGGACCTGCTGCGGCCCGTCTCCAGGGTGTCGGCGGCCTGTGCCGGGACGTGCGCGCGGTGGTGGTCCTCGCCCGGCCCGTCCCAGGCGAGGACGGCCCCCCGGTCGGTGAGGCAGAGGGCCTCCGTGCCGAGCAGCGAGCGGAGTGTGCCGGCCGCCCTGCGGGCGGTCTCCTCGGTGAGTCCCGCGCGCAGCGGCGGAGCGGCGAGCGAGGCGGTGTGCAGGGTGTGGAAGGTGGCCCGCTCGACGGGCGTGCCGAGATCGGGGTCGGCGGCGGGGCCGCCGCGCCGGGCGGTGACGCGCCCCAGGACGAAACCCACGGCGAGCAGCACGGCCCCGGCGGCGGCCACGGCGAGGAGGACGAAACCGCTCACCGGCGGGCCTCCTCGGCGGGAACGGGACAGCTCGTCGGCGGGACTCCCGAGCGAGGAGGGGACGGCGTCATCGGCGGGCCTCCTGGGCGGGGACGGTGGTGAACTCCTCTGGCAGGTGGAGCCGCGCGAGGAGCGCCGGGGTGCCGGGCGGGACCCGGCCGGGGGTCGCGAGCGAGACCAGGACCATGGTCAGGAAGCCGAGGGGCACCGACCAGACGGCCGGCCAGGCCATCAGGGTGTGCGGCCAGCCCTCGGGGGCGAGTCCGGCGCGGGTCGCCATCACGGCCGCGAGGGCACAGCCGCCGCCGAGCAGCAGTCCGGCCATGGCGCCGGGCGGGGTGAGCCGCCGCCACCAGATGCCGAGGACGAGCAGGGGGCAGAAGGAGGAGGCGGAGACGGCGAAGGCGAGGCCGACGGCGTCGGCGACCGGCACCTTCGACGCGACCACCCCGACGGCCAGCGGGACGGCGGTGGCGAGCAGGGTGCCGAGGCGGAAGTGCCGGACGCCCCGGGACGGCAGCACGTCCTGGGTGAGGACCCCGGCCACGGACATGGTGAGTCCGGAGGCGGTGGAGAGGAAGGCCGCGAACGCGCCGCCCGCCAGGAGCGCCCCGAGGAGGTCGCCGAGGGGACCGCCGAGGATCCGGTCGGGCAGGACGAGCACGGCGGCGTCGGCGGAGCCGGTGAGGGCGAGCTCGGGAGCGTAGATCCGGCCGAGGGCGCCGTACAGCGGCGGCAGCAGGTAGAAGGCGCCCACGAGACCGAGGACGACCAGGGTGGTGCGGCGCGCGGCCCGGCCGTGCGGGCTGGTGTAGAAGCGGACAGCGACGTGCGGAAGCCCCATGGTGCCCAGAAAGGTCGCGAGGATCAGTCCGTACGTGGCGTACAGCTGGTGCCCGTCGCGTCCGCCGGCCAGCGGCTGGGACCAGCCGAGCGGGTCGGTTCCGCCGCCTTCGGCCGGGGAGGCCCCCGTGTCGCTTCGCTCCGGCAGCGGCACGCCGGGCTCGAAGGCGAGCGTGGTGCCGGCGAGGACGTGGTGGGTGCCGGGGGCGAGGGTCACGGTCCGCTGCTCGTACGGGACGGAGTCGACGCGACCGGTGACGGTGAGGGTGAGCGGGGCGTCGAGGTCGATGCGTACCGTGTCGGCGACCTCGACGACGGTGTGGTCCCGGAGGACGGCGGGGGCGTCGAAGCGGGCCCTGGGTGCCCCGTCGCCGTACCAGGCGGCGAGCAGGAAGAGGACGGGCACGAGCAGCGCGGTGAGTTTCAGCCAGTACTGGAAGGCCTGGACGAAGGTGATGCTGCGCATCCCGCCCGCGGCGACCGTCCCCGTGACGACGAGCGCGACGAGCAGTCCGCCGACCCAGTCGGGGGCGCCGGTGAGGATCTCCAGGGTGAGTCCGGCGCCCTGGAGCTGCGGCAGCAGGTAGAGCCAGCCGACGCCGACGACGAAGAGGCTGGCGAGCCTGCGGACCTGCGGTGATTCGAGGCGGGCCTCGGCGAAGTCGGAAAGGGTGTACGCCCCGGAGCGGCGGAGGGGGGCGGCGACGAGGACCAGCAGCACGAGGTATCCGGCGGTGTAGCCGACGGGGTACCAGAGCATGGCGGGGCCCTGGACGAGCACGAGGCCCGCGATGCCGAGGAAGGAGGCGGCGGAGAGGTACTCGCCGCTGATCGCGGCGGCGTTGAGGCCGGGCCCTACCGTCCGCGAGGCGACGTAGAAGTCGGAGGTGGTGCGGGAGATCCGCAGGCCGAGCGCCCCGATGAGGACGGTGGCGAGGACGACGGCGGCGACGGCCGCCACGGCGTAGGTCTGGTTCACGCGGGCACCGCGCGGGACGTGCTCATCCGGGGTGCTTCACCGTTCGACGAGGCGGGTGAAGTCGCGCTCGTTGCGTTCGGCGCGGCGCACGTACCAGTGGGCGATCCCCCAGACGACGGGGTACACCCCGACGCCGAGTGCGACCCAGACGAAGGCCTCGGGCGCGGGCAGCGCGAGCAGCAGCGGCAGCGGGCCGACGAGCAGGGCGAGGGCCCCGAGCGCGGTGAGGGCCGCGCGTAGCTGGCTGCGCATCAGGGAGCGGACGTAGGTGTGGCCGAGGGTGGTCTGCTCGTCGATCTCGGAGCGGGCCGGGGGGTGGACGGGCCGCCGCCGGGCCGGGCCGGGCGGGGCCCCGGCGCCGTGGGCGGAGGCGTAGGTGACGGTCTCGCGGCGCGGCCTGCGTCGGGGGTCGCCGGGCTGGTGCTCGGACGTCGGGGTCCCTTCCGGCATCGGGTCCCCTCCGGCCTCTCTCGACGACGTGCGGCTGCTGGTCCGGGCGGTGGGCCCGGGACGTGGAGTGTACGCAGCACTCCCCCGCCCGCGACAGACGTACGGAGGTTCAGCCTCCGGCCCGCCTCATCAGCAGGTCCCGCAGGTCGCGGGCGTGCCGGCGGCTGACCGCGAGGTGGGTGTCGCCGACCCGCACGGAGGTGGCGCCGCCGTCGAGCCGGAGCTCGTCGATCCGGGCGAGGGCCACGAGATGGCTGCGGTGGATGCGGACGAAGCCCCGGGCCGCCCACCGTTCCTCGAGGGTGGAGAGGGGGATACGGACGAGGTGGCTGCCGTGGTCGGTGTGGAGGCGGGCGTAGTCGCCGTGCGCCTCCACATAGGCGATGTCGTCGACGGAGACGAAACGGGTGACCCCGCCCAGCTCCACGGGGACCTGCTCGGGTGCGGCGGGCACGACCGGCGGGGCGGACGGGACGGTGGCGTGCACCAGGTCGTGGACCCTGCGGACGGCCTCGGCGAGCCGCTCGCGGCGGACGGGCTTGAGGACGTAGTCGACGGCCTTCAGGTCGAACGCCTGGAGCGCGAAGCCCTCGTGGGCGGTGACGAAGACGACGAGGGGCGGCCTGGCGAAGCCGGCGAGCAGCCGGGCCACGTCGAGCCCGGTGAGGCCTGGCATGTGGATGTCGAGGAAGACGACGTCGACGGCCTCGTCGCCGTCGGGTCCCGTCTCCAGGGCGCGCCCGATCCTGCGGAGTGCCGCGGTGGCGTCGCCCGCTCCTTCGGCGCTCCGGACGCGGGGGTCGGCGCGCAGCAGGTAGAGCAGCTCCCCGAGGGCGGGTTCCTCGTCGTCGACGGCCAGTACGCGCAGCATGCGGCGGAGTGTAACGGCCGACCGGCACACCTCCTCACGGCCGAGCCCCACGCCTGCCCGCGGCCGGCCGGCGCGTCTACTTCAGGAGCTTCGACAGGCGGCGGTCCGCCAGTGGCTTGCCGCCGGTCTGGCAGGTGGGGCAGTACTGGAGGGAGGAATCGCTGAAGGAGACCTCGCGGATGGTGTCCCCGCACACCGGGCAGGGCTCGCCCGTACGGCCGTGGACGCGCAGCCCGCTCTTCTTCTCGGCCTTGAGCCTGCCCGCGGCGAGGCCGTGGGAGCGCTCGACGGCCTCGTGGAGCGTCGTGCGCAGCGCCGTGTACAGGGCGGCCGTCTCCTCCGGGCCGAGGTTCTGGACGGGTTTGAAGGGGGACATCCTCGCGGCGTGGAGGATCTCGTCGCTGTAGGCGTTGCCGATGCCCGCGATGAGGCTCTGGTCGCGCAGGGCGCCCTTGATCTGGCGCCGCTCGCCGGCGAGCAGCGCGGCGAACTCCTCCGGGCCGAAGTCGTCGGCGAGCGGGTCGGGGCCGAGCCGTGCGACGCCCGGTACCTCCTGCGGGTCGTGGACCAGGTGGACGGCGAGGCGTTTGGTCGTGCCGGCTTCGGTGAGGTCGAAGCCGTCGCCGCCGGTGAGTGCGGTCCGCAGGGCAAGGGGGCCCTTGCCGGGCTTGGGCGGCCCGGAGGGCAGCGGGTCCTGCCAGCGGAGCCAGCCGGCGCGGGCCAGGTGGAACAGGAGGTGGAGCTCGCCGGCGGGGCCCGTGGTGGTGAGGTCGAGGAACTTCCCGTGCCGTCCGACCGCGGTGACCCCGGCGCCGTCGAGGGCTCCGAGGGGCGGGTCGTAGGTCTTGAGGACGCTGATCGCGACGGGCAGCACGCGGGCGATCTCCTTGCCCACCAGGTGCGTGTCGAGGAACGCGCGCAGCGCTTCCACCTCGGGGAGTTCGGGCATGGTTCCACCCTGCCGCACGGGCGCCGGGGCCGCGCGCCGGCTGCCTCGGCCGGTGTGTCGGCCGGTGTGTCGGCGTCAGACGGCGTCCGGCGGGTCCAGGAGGTCGAGTTCGGCGGTGAGCGCGGCGGCCAGCGCGTGGAGGTCGGGGACGGCCTCGCCGTCGGCCACGAGGCCGATGTGGACCTGTCCGCCGTACGGGGACATGGCGACGGCGAGGGACTGGCCGCGGGCGAGCGGGGCCATGGGGAAGAGGGCGCGCAGCGGGGCGCCGCCGAGCGAGAGTGCCGAGCGGGGCAGCGGCACCTGGGTGACCAGGAGGTCGAAGAGGAGCCCGGCGGCGCCGGAGGCGAGAGGGGCGCCGAAGCGGTGGGCGAGCGGGTGCAGCTGGTCGGCGAGGAGGGCGACGGCGCCGGCGCCCCTGAAGGGTCCGGCGGCCTTGTTGCGGTTCATGGCGTGCCGGACGGCGGCCAGTCGGGCGCCGGGGTCGGCCTCGGTGACGGGCAGGTCGAGGAGGTAGCCGGAGAGGCTGTTGCCGGGTCCGGGCGGGGCTCCGGGGCGGCGGCGGGAGACGGGGACGAGGGCCCGGGGGTCGGTTGCGGGGAGGGGCAGGCCGCGCCCGTCGAACCAGCGGCGCAGGGCGCCGGCGACGACGGCGAGGAGGACGTCGTTGGCGGTGCCGCCCGTGTCGCGGCGGATCCGGTGGACGCGGTCGAGGGGGAGGGTCACGGTGGCGACGCGGCGGGTTCCGCTGGACTCTGCGGTGAACGCGGTCGCGGGCCGACCGTCGAGCCGTCCGGCGCGTGCGAAGGAGGACCCGACGACGGAGGCGCCTACCTCGACGGCCCTGCCGAGGTCGCCGAGCCGGTCCCTGGCCATGCCGAGGAGCTGCCCGGGGCCGGGCAGCCAGGAGCGCGGCGGCACGGGGCGGGGGCGGCGCGCCGGTCGGCGGGCGGCGGCGATCTCGTCGAAGATCCCGGCTCCGATGGCGACGGCCCGCATGCCGTCGGCGAGGGCGTGGTGCAGTTTGACGAGGACGGCGAAGGAGCCGTCGGGGGCGCCGCTGAGCAGGTACATCTCCCAGGGCGGCAGACCGCGGGCGACGGGCCGCTCCATGAGTTCGGCGGCGAGCCGGGCGGTCTCGGCGGGGAAGTCGGCGCCGGGCAGGGTGATCTCGTGGACGTGGCGGTGAACGTCGAAGTCCGGGTCGGCGCTCCAGGCGGCGCCGCCGACGGGAAGGAGGACGTCGCGGACGCGCATGCGGAGCCGTGGGACGGCGGCGGCCCGGCTGGCGAGCAGGTCCAGGACGTCCAGGGGGTCCCGTCCGGGGCCGGCGTCCGACGGCAGGGGGCGGCCCGGTTCCGAGGGCACGGGGCCGAAGTGGGCGAGGGCCCCGAGGTGCAGGGGGTGGGCGGTGGATTCCAGATGCCAGAAGGCCAGGTCTAGCGGTGCCAGTAGCTCGCTGCTCACGGGTGTCCTCATGTCCTGCGCGGAGAGGCGGGAGAGCGAAGTCAATCGCGTACCGACAGTTACGGTCAAGTACGATCAGTTCACGCTCGGTTAACAGGGTCAGTCCTCCAGGATGAACTCGCACCACACGCACTTGCCGCCGCCCCGCGACTCCACGCCCCAGACGTCGGAGAGCTGGTCGACCAGGAAGAGACCGCGCCCTGACACGCCCGCCTCCCCCGCCTCACGGCGCCGGGGCAGCGCGCTCGACCGGTCCTCCACCTCCACCCGCAGCCTCCTCCCGGGTCCGCCGAGGGTCCGCACGGTCACGATCGCCCCGCCGTCGGTGTGCATCAGCGCGTTGGTCATCAGCTCGTCGGCGACCAGCTCGATCTCGTCCGCCCGCTCCCCCGCCCCCCAGGCCCGTACCGCTGCCCTGACCATGTGCCGGGCCGAGCTCAGCGCCTCCGGGTCGTTCTGGGCCACGTGCTGCCGGAACCGGCCGGCCCCCTGCGCGGCTGCCGCGCCGTGGCGGCGCAGCAGCAGGATCGCGACGTCGTCCTCGCCGCCGCGGTCGGCGACCACGTCGCACAGGTGGTCGGCGAGCTCCTGGAGGTCGGCGGGGCCGCGCCGGACGAGGGAGGAGAGCCACTGGAGGCCCTCGTCGAGGTCGGAGCCGGGCTTCTCGACCAGGCCGTCGGTGTAGAGCATCAGGGTCTGTCCGGGGTCCAGATCCACGGTGGTCACCGGATAGTCGAGCCGCCCGAACTCCGCCGAGAGGCCCAGCGGCAGCCCGCCCTCCACCGGCAGCCTGCGGCTGCTGCCGTCGATCTCCCTGAGCAGCGGGTCGACATGGCCCGCGCGGACCACCTGGACGACCCCGGTGCCGAGGTCGACCTCCGCGTAGGTGCAGGTCGCGAAGCGCTCGGTGTCGAGTTCGTGCAGGAAGACGGAGGCGCGGGCCATCACCGTCGCCGGGGTGTGCCCCTCGGCGGCGTACGCGCGCAGCACGATCCGCAGCTGGCCCATCACGGCCGCCGCGTGGGTGTCGTGCCCCTGGACGTCTCCGATGACGGCGCCGACCCGCCCGCCGGGCAGCGGGATGATGTCGTACCAGTCGCCGCCGATGTCCCGGCCGAGGCGGGCCGAGCGGTAGCGGACCGCCGTCTGGGCCCCGGGCACCTCGGGGATCCGGCGCGGCAGCATCGCCTGCTGGAGGCCCTCGGCGAGGTCGTGCTCCTGCTCGTAGAGCATGGCCCGCTGGAGGCTCTGGGCGATGCTGCTGCCGAGGGCGACGAGCAGGGTCCGCTCGTCCTCGCTGAAGCCCGTCTTGTCGCTGTAGAGCAGCCCGAGCGCGCCGATGGGCCGGGCCTGGGCGATGAGCGGCAGGTAGGCGGCGGCGGTGATCCCGAGCCCGCTGATGTGCGGCCAGAGGACGGGGAAGGAGCGGGCGAAGTCGCCGGCCGAGTCGATGAACCGGGGGCGCAGGGTGCGGATCACCTCGCTCATCGGGTAGGGCTCGTCCACCCGGGTGAAGCGGGTGCCCGGCACGAAGGCGCCTTCGGGTCCTTCCGCGACGAGGTGGATGCGCCCGGCGTCGAGGAGGCCCATGACGAGACTCGCGGCGCCGAAGTGTTCGAGCGCGTGCGAGTCGTTGAGCAGGTCGATGACGTCTTGCACGGTCCGCGCGTAGGCGAGGGCGGCGGTGGTGCCCTCGACGACCCCGGCACGCCGGCGCCGCCCCTCGTCGAGGCCGAGCCGGGCGGCGGACTCGGTGAGTTCGTGGGTGGCGTCGCGGACGACGCCGACGATGCGTACGGGGCGGCCGGTGTCGTCGCGGTGGACGAGCCCCTGGGTGTGGGTCCACTGGTGGACGCCGTCGCGGCGGCGGATGCGGAAGTACGCGCCGTACTGCTCGCTGCCGTCCTTGAGCGCTTGGGCGACCAGGGTGTCGAGCCGTCGGCCCTCGTCGGGCAGGACCCGTGAGCCGAGGGTCTCGGGGCGGCCGTCGTAGTCGGCGCGGTCCATGTCGAAGACGTCGAGGGCGGCCTCGTCCATGATCATCGTACCGGCGACGAGGTCCCAGTCGAAGGCGCCCATCCGGAAGGCGGAACCGTACGCGGCGAGGAGCCGCGCCCCGACGGTCCGTCCCTCCTCCGCACGGCGGAGCCGCTCGACCGCCTCCCCGCCCCCGCTGACCGGGTTCATGGGGCCACGCTAGGGGGTGTCCTGTCCGCGCGCACGGCGAAGATCCGATTCACCCTTCGAAGGTCTCCGGCTGGTCGGGGACCGGTCCGGCCGGGAAGAGTTCCTCGGACGGCAGCTCGCCGTCCGGCACGGCGGACGGCTCGCCCGGCGGCTCGACGTCCGGATCGGGGGACGGTTCCGCGTCGGGGTCGGGGTAGGGCTGCGTGTCGGGGTCGGTGTACGGATCCGGATACGGCTGCGTGTCGGGATCGGTGTACGGATCCGGGTACGGCTGCGTGTCGGGATCGGTGTACGGATCGGGATAGGGCTCCGCGTCGGGGTCGGGGTCCGCGGGGCTCGGGGCGGTGTCCGTACCGCCGCTTCCCGAGGCGTCAGGGCTCGCGGGGCTCTCGGGGGCCGGGGGGACGGGCGCCTGGGAAGGGGTCTCCGGGGAGGCCGTGTCCGGGGAGGGCCGACGCTCGGGGGCGCTGGGGTCCGGCGTGGGCGGCTCGGGCGTGGGCGGCTCGGGCGTGCCGGAGCCGGTCAGTCGGCACTCGTCGGGGTCGCAGGCCGGTGCCACGGCGGGCTTGCGGTCCTCGTCCCCGTCGCTGCCGGTGCGCCGTTCGATCCAGGTGCGGTCGACCGCGTTGACGATGACCAGGCTGGTGACGACGGTGGTCGTCGGCCGCACGACGATCACATGGTCGGGGTCGAAGCCGTCCCAGGGATCGCCCCGGTGGACGCCCTCCGGGGTCGCGGTCGGGGTGCGGAGCGGGTTGCCGCAGGCGCAGCGGACGCGCGGTGCTCCGTACTGGTCGACGAGCACCGCGGTGCCGGTCTGCAGGACGGCCTGGAAGGCGTCGACCCGCCCCTTGCGGTAGCCGTGGTTGGTGACCCGGGTGTCCGCGCGGAGGACGACCGGGGTGAGGCCGCGCAGCCATTCGCCGACGTTGGTCTCGGGGATGCCGGCGGCCTCGGCGAAGGCACGGGTCCTGTCCTGGTCGGCGGCGAGGTAGGAGACCTGCCGTTCGACGTCGCAACTGCCCTCCGCGCGCGTGCCGCCGTAGAGGCCGGGGGTGGAGCCGGTGACCTCGCGGGCCCGCTCGGCCTCGGGGTCCGGCTGCTTCGGCGGGGAGGACGGCCGCGCGGTGGTCCGGGCGGTGGAGGCGGTGAAGGGGTCGGGGCCCGGCGCGGCGAGCGGCTGCAGGAAGACGTCGTGGGCGCCGGCCGCGGCGGGTGCGGCGCCCCCGCGCGCCCCTTCCCAGGCGGAGGAACAGCCGGCGAGCAGCACGGAGGCGACGAGCGCCGCGAGGGCGGGGGGCGCGGCGCGGGGGGTCGTGCGGGGAGCTGTGGGGGTCCGCCGCGTCCGGCAGGGGGCTGAGCGCACCTGTTTCTCCCGCTTTCTCTCCCCCGGGCCACGGCGCCCGGTTCCGGCCAGTCCTCCATGTCTTTCGCAGTGCGCGGGCCGCCGCAAGCGGAGGGCGGCCGACCGGGTCTGTGCGGAGTCCGACGCCCCATCGAGAACGGAGTCCGACACGACACCTCAAGACCTCAGGGACGGAGTCCGACGTGTGCGAGGGCGATGGCGCTGAGGTCGCTGATGGCTTGCCGGTCGCCCTGGCGCCAGGCGTCGGCCCATCCGCCCGGCGGGGCCGGCCGTGCGGCGAGTGCGCCGGGAGGACCGGTGAGGGCGCGCAGGGCGAGCAGGTCGGCGCCTCCTGGAGCCTCGGCGAGGCGGCGCAGGGTGCTGCTGCGCCGCATCCAGAGCAGGCGCGGCGGAAGCCAGAGCAGCAGGACGAGGAGTACCGGAACGACGATGAGGGCCGCCGTGACCACGTCGGCGACCTGGCTGACGGTCTCCTGGAGCGACACTCCGGCGTCGGCGATGCCGGAGCCGGCGTCGGCCGCGGACTGGAGGGGTTTCTTCAGGACGCCGCCGATGATCGGCACGTCCGATGCCGCGTCTCCCGCGTTGCCGAGTTCCTCGGCGAGGCTGTCGCCGGAACGTTCCACCTTGCGCCCCGGTTCGGCGAGCAACATGATCGTCTCGTGGACGAGGAGGGCCGCCCACACCGCGGTGGCGATCAGGGCCAGGGCGATCAGGTCCACGAGCACCTGACGGTTCCGACGTGCGGGGGTCTGGGCGTAGAGGCGCAACGAAGGGCTCCCGTTCGAGTCATGGCGTCGAGGAGGTCCGGCCACCCCGGCCGCGACTCGGCCGACCGGTCGTCGGATTCAACCCTTCCACCGCGCCTCGCGGGCAAACGTCGACGGCGGGCCAGGATCCGACCCGACCGGAGGCCAGAGGGCGAAGGCCGCCGTGGAGAAGGGGAGCGGAGTCTCAGAGGTGCCCGTCCAGGAACTCCCGTACCTCGCCGGTGGTCATCAGCCCCGTGCCGTGCGCCACCGCCTCTCCCCCCTTCAGCAGGACGTAGGACGGGGCTCCGGTGACGCCGTACCGCTCGGTCGCCGCCGGACAGCGCGTGATGTCGGTGCGTACGGCCGTCAGCCGGCCCGTGTACTCGTCGGCGATGCCTCCCACGACGAGGTCCATCGTCCGGCAGGGCTCGATCGCCTTGGGCCATGTCCCGGTGAAGTACGCGAGGACCGGGACTCCGCTCATCCCGAGGATGAAATCGAACTCCGCGTCCTCACGGGGCTGGTGCACCCGCTTCGCCATGGAAGCTCCTGACCTCGTGTTCCGTCGTTTCCTCCCCATCATCCCCCGGGCGGTGCGCAGGACCGGTCGGCGGCCCCCGGTCCTTCGCCCCGGGGCGCGTACACCCGTCCGGCGCCTCGTCGGGACGGCGTCCCGGGCCGATACTGGAAGCGATGGAGTGGTTCACCGCACCCGACCACTGGCTGAGTCGGATCGTCTTCCAGCGGGGCCTGGCCGGGCTGTACTGCGTCGCGTTCCTCTCGGCTGCCCTGCAGTTCCGGGCGTTGATCGGGGAGCGCGGCATGCTCCCCGTACCGGAGTACGTCCGCGGGACCCGGGCCCGGCACACCCCTTCGCTCTTCCACTGGCGCTACTCCGACCGCCTCTTCGCCGCCGCCGCCTGGACCGGCGCCGCGGTCGCCCTGGCACTCGTCGCGGGCGCCGGGGACGCGGTGCCGCTGCCGGTGTCGATGCTGCTGTGGCTGCTGCTCTGGGGGCTGTACCTGTCCATCGTGAACGTAGGGCAGACCTGGTATTCCTTCGGCTGGGAGTCGCTGCTCCTGGAGACCGGGTTCCTCGCGGTCTTCCTCGGCAACGCCGACACGGGGCCGCCCGTCCTGGTCCTGTTCCTGCTGCGCTGGCTGCTCTTCCGGGTGGAGTTCGGCGCCGGCCTCATCAAGATCCGCGGCGACCGCTGCTGGCGCGACCTGACGTGCCTCTACCACCACCACGAGACCCAGCCCATGCCCGGCCCGCTGAGCTGGTTCTTCCACCACCTCCCGCGCCCCCTGCACCGGGTCGAGGCGGCGGCCAACCACGTCGTCCAGCTGCTCGTGCCGTTCCTGCTGTTCACCCCGCAACCGGTCGCCACCGTCGCGGCCGGTCTGATGATCGCGACACAGCTGTGGCTGGTGCTGTCCGGCAACTTCGCCTGGCTGAACTGGATCACCATCGTGATCGCCCTCTCCGCCGTGGACGCCTCCCCGCTCACCGGCGACCGCCCGCGGCCGGATCCGCCGCTCTGGTACGTGGTGCTGGTCGTGGCGGTGACCGTCCTCGTCCTGGTACGGAGCTACCGCCCGGTGCGCAACCTGCTCTCCAGGCACCAGGCGATGAACCGCTCGTACGACCCGTTCCACCTGGTCAACACGTACGGAGCCTTCGGCACCGTCGGCCGGGTCCGGGACGAGATCGTCGTCGAGGGCACCGCCGAACCCGTACCGCACGCGGGCACCGTGTGGCGGGAGTACGGCTTCAAGGGCAAGCCCGGAGACCCGCGCAGGCTGCCCCGGCAGTTCGCCCCGTACCACCTGCGGCTCGACTGGCTGATGTGGTTCGCGGCACTCAGCCCCGGGTACGCGCGCGCGTGGTTCGGTCCGTTCGTGGAGCGGCTGCTCGACGGCGACCGGGACACCCTGCGCCTGCTCGCCCACAACCCCTTCCCCGGGGCGCCACCGACGTACGTCCGCGCCCGCCTGTACCGCTACCGCTACACGACCTGGCGGGAGCTCCGCGAGACGGGGGCGTGGTGGCACCGGACGCTTGTACGGGAGTACCTGCCGCCGACCCGGCTGCGGGGCCGGACGGGCGGACCACTCTGAACGCGCCGGTGCCCCCGGCCTCGAGAAGGCCGGGGCACCGGGAGTGAAGCAGGGAATCAGTCGATACCGGGCAGGATGTGGGGCTCGGCGAGGTCGTCCTCGTAGCCCGCGAGCCGGATCGGGGCCGCGTGGGCCCACACTTCGAGGCTCCCCAGCTCGCCGTTCTTGCGCGGCCGGTCATAACGTTCGGCCGGTCGCGGTTCCTGCTTCGTCAGTTCGGGTGTCACCGCGCACTCCTCTGTGTCGCGTACCTGTGGGACAAGTGCCGGTCGGTCGCGGTGGCGCCGTTCGTCGGGCGGGACCGCGGCCTTGGTGGCAGGCCAGTCCCTGGTCGAATCGTGAGGAGGGTGTGTCTCCTCGGTGGCCGACCGTGAACATCAGAGTAACCAAATGAGCGCGCCCGCGCTCTACCGGGCTCAGAAGTGTGACGCAATCGGGTGAACCGAAGCAGAAAGAGCGCCCCACCGGCCGGTGGGGCGCTCTTGTCAGGACGGCGGCGGCCGCTGCCTACCAGTTGCCGCGGTCGTAGTCCTTGAGGAAGCAGCCGTAGAGGTCCTCGCCCTCCTCGCCGCGCACGATCGGGTCGTACACCCGGGCCGCGCCGTCGACGAGGTCGAGCGGGGCGTGGAAGCCGGCCTCGGCGAGCCGCAGCTTGTCGAAGTGCGGGCGCTCGTCGGTGATCCAACCGGTGTCCACAGAGGTCATGAGGATGCCGTCGGTCTCGAACATCTCCTGACCGCTGGTCCGCGTCACCATGTTCATCGCGGCCTTCGCCGCGTTGGTGTTCGGGTGACCCGCGCCCTTGTAGCCGCGGCCGAAGACGCCTTCCATCGCGGAGACGTTCACGACGTAGGAACGGCCGCTGGCCGCCTTCTTCGCGGCCTCGGCCATCACCGGACGCAACTTGCTGATCAGGATGAACGGCGCCGTGTAGTTGCACAGCTGGGTCTCGAGCAGCTCCACCGGGGAAATCTGCTCGATGCTCTGCACCCAGGTGTTGGTGTCCACGACGTCCGGCACGAGGCCGCCCGCGTCGATGGCGGTGCCGTCGAGGTGCCGGGCGATGCTGGCGTTGCCCGCGACGAGGGCGAGGTCCGCGACCTGCTGTGCCTCCAGACCGCTCACGCCGACGGGCAGCGCGGCGGCGGCACCGAGCTCACCGACCGCGCCGGAGTTGAACGCGCCGATCACGTGGTGGGCGGGCAGTTCACCGGCCGGCAGCGGGGCGCTCTCGCCTTCGACCAGGGCGGCGTACGCGGACGGCAGCCGGCGCACGGTCTGCGTCGCGTTGTTGATCAGGATGTCCAGCGGCCCCGCCTCGGCCATCTGGTCGGCGAGGGCCACGGCCTGGGCGGGGTCGCGCAGGTCGATGCCGACGACCTCCAGGCGGTGCATCCAGTCCGCGGAGTCCTCCATCGCCTTGAAGCGACGGATGGCGTCCTTGGGAAAGCGGGTGGTGACGGTGGTGTGGGCGCCGTCGCGCAGCAGCCGCAGCGCGATGTACATGCCGATCTTGGCCCGGCCGCCGGTGAGCAGGGCGCGCTTGCCGGTGAGGTCGGCGCGGGCCTCGCGCTTGGCCCGGTTCAAGGCCGCGCACTTCTGGCAGAGCTGGTGGTAGAAGTAGTCGACCTCGACGAACCGCGTCTTGCACACGTAGCAGGAGCGGGGGCGCTGGAGTATCCCCGCGATCCTGCCCTCCTCGGTGACGGAGGACGGCAGGATGCCCTCGGTCTCGTCGTCGATGCGCTGCGCGGAGCCCGTCGCGGTCGCCTCGGTGACCGCCTTGTCGTTGGCGGTCTTGGCGGCCCGGCGCTCCTGGCGGCGGCGCTGCTTCACGGTCCGGTAGATCCCGGCGGTGGCGCGCCGGACGCGGATCGCGTCCGGGTGGTCGACGTCGATCTTGTCGAGCTCGTCGAGGACGCTGAGGCAGACGGCCAGGCGCTCGGGGTCGACGCCCGGCCCGTAGTCCTGGTTTTCTTCGGTCACCGTCATGGCCTTCGGGTTCCTCGTTCGCTCGTACGTCGCCGTTCGTGGGCGGGTCGCCGTTCGTGGGCTTTCGAAAGGGCAACTTTACGGAGCGGATGGCCGCGCATCCAAACCCGTTCGGGGGGCGTGGTCGAAGACACAGTCGCCGCACAGTCCGGCGCCGGGGCAGCGGTAGTAGAGGCAGCAGCTGGCACGGCGCAGCCGGGGGCCGCGGACCGTGCCGGCGAGGTCGGGGTGGTCGAGGAGCCCGGAGGCCAGCGCCGCGGCCCGTTCGGCGACGTCCGGGCGGCCGCGGGCGTGCGCCCAGCGGGTCAGCTCGCGCAGCGCCCCGGCGAGGGCGGAGCCCGCGTTGCCCCAGAGCAGCCGCGGGGAGATGCGGCCGTCGCGGCGCAGTGCCGCGTGCAGCGGTGTCAGGTGGGTCTCCAGGACGGCCGCCCGGAGCTCGTCCGCGGTGGCGGGACGGGTCGCGGAGCCGTCCCACCACAGGTCGTCGGGGGAGGTCAGCGCCCCGTCCCAGTACAACTCGGCGGGGGCGAGGTCGGGGAAGCAGCCGTGGAGCGCGGCCGGCCCGAGGGTGATCGACCACAGCCTGGCCGCCAGCCCAAGATGGGCGACGGAGGCCCCGACGCGCCGCTCGGGGGCCCCGAGCCGGGCGGCGACCCGGTCCACGCGCGCGTGGAGGGGGCCGTCCTCCCCCGCGTACAGCAGGGCGAGCGGGCGGTGCGCGCCGCCGCTCTCCGGCGCGGAGGTCCGCAGGGCGAAGAAACCGCCCACCGACCCGCTCTCGACGAGATCCATCCGTGGTCCCCCCTGGTGCTTGGTTCAGGTCCCTGGTGCGGGTCCCTGGTTCTGATCCGAGAGTCGGTCCCGTCGGTCCCGTCGGTCCCGTCGGTTCCGCCGGAACGGTTTCCGCTCACCGTAGCCGCCGCCCGCAGCGGCCCGGCAGGGCTCGAAAAGGACGCATTGCACCCGTTCCGACCTGCGGTGGTGTACGTCTCCGGGCGTACGCGGCGGCCGCGTACTGCGTCGGCGGTATCCCCGAAGACGTCCCCTGGTACGACGACGCGATCGGCCGGGGAGGAGGATCGTGGAAGGTATGAGTCCCCTCCTGCTGTCCGTCCTCCTGGCCCTGGTCTCGGCGCTCGCCTACGCGGCCGCAGCGATCGTGCAGGAGCGGGTCGCGGCCGCCGCCGGGCCGCGTTACGCGCCGCTGCGCAGCCCGGCCTGGTGGGGGTCCGTCCTGCTCAACGGCGTCGGCGCGGCCCTGCACGTCGCGGCCCTCGCGTACGGCCCGCTCAGCGTCGTGCAGCCGCTTGGCGCCCTCACGATCGTGTTCGCGCTGCCCATGGCCGCCCTCTTCGTCGGCCGCAGGGTGGGCCGGCGGGCCTGGCGCGGCGCCCTGATGGCGACGGTGGGCCTTGCGGGGCTGCTGAGCCTGACGAGCGGTGCCGAGGCGCGGTCCCTGGGCGACGGGGACCGCTGGCTGCTCACCGCCTGCACCTTCGGGATGGTGGGCGTCCTGTTCACGGCCGCGCACCTGGTCGGCGGGGCCGTGCTGCGCAGTGTGGTCCTCGCCGCGGCGGCGGGTGTCTCCTTCGGTATCGCCTCGGTCTTCACGAAGGCGGTGGCCGAGGTGTGGTCGCCCGGCGAGCCGCTCGCCGAGTGGACCGGTCTGCTCGTGCTGTCGGCCCTCGCGGTGACCGGCCTGCTCCTCTCCCAGGCCTCGTACCGGGGCGCGGGGCTCGCCGCTCCGCTGGCGACCGTCACGGTGGTCAACCCGGTGGTCGCCGCCGCCGTGGGCCTGACCCTGTTCGGCGAGGGCTTCCGCTACGGCACGGCGGGCACCGTCGCCGCGCTGATCTGCGGCGCGGTCGCCGCGGGCGGCCTGGTCCAGCTCACGCTGGACCGGATGACGGTGCCCGCCGGGTCGTCGACGGGGTCAGAGGGTGACGCCGCGGGCCCTGAGGTAGGCCAGGGGGTCGATGTCGGACCCGTACCCGGGACCCGTGCGCACCTCGAAGTGGAGGTGCGGTCCCGAGCTGTTGCCGGTCGATCCTGAGCGCCCGATGCGCTGACCGGCGTGGACCCGCTGGCCTTCGCGGACGGTGAGCGCGGAGAGGTGGGCGTACTGGCTGTAGCGGCCGTCGTCGTGACGGAGCACGATCTGGTAGCCGTACGCGCCGCCCCACCCGGAGGAGACGATCCGTCCGGCGGCCACGGCCTTCACTGAGGTTCCGGTGGGCACGGGGAAGTCGACGCCGGTGTGGTAGCCGCTGGACCAGGAGGAGCCGCGGGTGCCGTAGCGGGTGCCGACGCCGGCGGCGATGGGGGCGGAGTAGCGGTCCTCCTCCACCACGGGCGGCCGTGGCTTGGAGGGCCGGGGGGCGGGCTTGGTGGGCTTCGCCTGGGGCCTGGGGGTGGGCTTCGACTCGGGCCTGGTGGTCGGCTTCGCCTGGGGCCTGATGGTCGGCTTCGACTCGGGTCTTGTGGTGGGTCTCGCGACGGGCTTGGTGCCCGGCCTCGTCGTCGGTCCCGACTCGGGTCTGGTGGTGGGTCTCGTCCCGGGGTTCGCCGCGGGCTTCGTCGCCGGGTGCGCGGCGGGCCGGGTACGGGGCAGCGGGGCCTGCGTCGCGGGCTTGGCCGGTGACGGGGTGGCCGAAGGGGGCTGCGGGGCGGTGGACTTCCTCGGGGGCATGGCCTTCGGCGGAGTCGTCGCCGGTCCGGCCGCCTTCGCCCCTGCCGTCCCCTCCGCCTTCCTCGGCGCGGCGATGCGGAGCGTCAGACGCTGGCCGGGGTGGATGAGGTCGGGATCGTCGCCTACGACAGGCCGGTTCGCCGCGTACAGACGCTGCCAGCCGCCCTGGACCCGCTCCTCGCCGGCGATCTTCGACAGGGAGTCGCCGGGTGTGACGGTGTACATCTCGCGCACGGTCGGCACGGCCGTCGGGCCGACGTTCCTGGTGGGCTGCTCGGGTAAGGCGCGTTGCCCCGGCAGGGAGGCGGTCCTCGGCGCGTTCCCGCCGCTGGACGCCTTCGCCGCCGTGGCGCCGGGGGTGATGTCCGGCGCGTCCCCGCCACGGGCGAGGCCCGCGCGGGGCGCGCAGGACGGCCAGGCGCCGGGCCCCTGGCCCTTCAGGACGCGCTCGGCGATGGCGATCTGCTGGTCCTTGGAGGCGAGGTCGGCGCGCGGCGCGTAGTGCGTGCCGCCGTACCGCTCCCAGGTGGACTGGCTGAACTGGAGGCCGCCGAAGTAGCCGTTCCCCGTGTTGATACGCCAATTGGAGCTGGACTCGCAGGCCGCGACCTTCTCCCAGACATCGAGCGAGGCGGCCTGGACCGCGCCCGCGCCGATGAGCGGCAGCGCCATTCCGGCGCCTCCCGCGGTGACGGTGAGCGAGGCACGGTTGATCCGGCTCGGCTGGTGGCGGCGGTGACGTCCGCGTACGGCCATGGGCCCCCCTAGAACACAGCAGCAGCCGCCCAAGTTAGGGGTGGCGCACACTCCGTGACAAGGGATACGCGAAAGCTCGGGCTTCTTCCGTCACCTTCCTGTTGACGGCGGCCACCCGCCGGCGGGTCCCGGCTGGGGCTGGGGCTCCGGTACGGGTCCGCCGGGCTGGGGTGCCGGATTCGGCGGCACCGGGAACGGGTTCGGCGGGGGCACGGGTGGCGGAACCGGCGGGGGCACGGGCGGCGGGACGGGAGAAGGGGGCGGGCCGGGATAGGGGGGATGGGTCATGACGGGCCTCTCTGTCGACGGGTTCGTCCGTCTCCAGGGTGGCCCGGCGGACCCCGAGGCGCCCGCCGGATCCCGTCCTTCGGGTCAGTTCCCGGTCGTGTTCACCGCAGGTCCTGGGCCTCGTCGGGGTGACGCTCGGCCCACCTGCGGCGGCGTAGCCGCAGAGCGGCATGACGGGCACGCCTCCGCCGGCGGCGATCGCGTGGAACCCGCGTACGAACGCTCCCGCGACCCCAAGGCTCCCGCTCACCGGCACGGGCGCCCCGAGCCCGGCGCGGGGGCGCCTACGCCGGCGCGGGGACCGCGTGCGGGGCGCGTGCCGTGTCGCTCCCGGGGACGGGGGCGGACGTGTCGGATCCGAGCTCGACGATGCGGTTGTCGGCGTCGACGTGCACGACGCGCGGGACGAACGTCCGGGCCTCCGCGTCGTCGACCTGCGCGTAACTGATGAGGATCACGAGGTCGCCGGGATGCACCAGGTGCGCGGCGGCGCCGTTGATCCCGATGACACCGGAACCGCGCTCGCCCTCGATGACATAGGTCTCCAGGCGGGCCCCGTTGTCGATGTCGACGATGTGGACCAGCTCGCCGGGGAGGAGGTCGGCCGCCTCCATCAGGTCCGCGTCGACGGTGACGGAACCGACGTAGTGCAGGTCCGCCTGGGTCACGGTCGCCCGGTGGATCTTGGACTTGAACATGGTACGTATCATCGAGGCACTCCTGGACTTAGGCTCCCTGCCTGCGTTTTCGCAGGTCAAGGGCTGTTTCCTCACCCTATAACGAGTCGCATGTCCGGGCGGCGCTCCCTGGGTCCTCCAGGACTCACGCCGGCCACTTGTCGACTTCACTGACGCGTCATCAGAAAAAGCCGGGGGGCTTCTCCCGCCCCCTGGCCCCATTCCGACGACCCCACCAGCGTACGCAGCACGCCCTCAAGAACCCTCGTGATCAGCGTCACCCCGACCGGCCGGCAGCGGTCCCGGGGCCCGCGAGCCCGGCATGATCCACGCGGGAGGTCCTGGCCCGCCGGTCACCTGGGGCCAGGCTCAAGGAGCCCTCCCACCCAGGGGACCGCAGCCGCACCGCCGACGGCCGATCGCCGCTCGATCCGTCCCCACCGCCGGCCGGCCCCGCCGAGGACTTCACGGAAAGGCCGAGCGCCGAGGTCTATGCAAACGCTGTTGCCCCGTCAATCATATTGGCATGTACCTGCAGCCCGGTAGGCGGGCGTCAGTCTCCTGGAGGCGTGGGATGCACCAACGACTTTCCGTCGGCCTGGCCGCCTCGGCCCTCGCCCTGCTCACCACCGTCGCCACCGTCGATGTCGCCACGGCCGCCCCGGCCGACAAGCCTCAGGTGCTGTCCAGTTGGACGCAGACCAGCGCGTCGAGCTACAACCTCTGGGCCGCCGCCCGAGCCAACCAGGGCGCCTGGTCCGCCTACGCCTTCGACTGGTCCACCGACTACTGCTCCACCTCGCCGGACAACCCCCTCGGCTTCCCGTTCTCGATGTCGTGCGCCCGACACGACTTCGGCTACCGGAACCACAAGGCCGCCGGAACCTTCAGCGCCAACAAGGCCCGCCTGGACAGCGCCCTGTACGAGGACCTCAAGCGCGTGTGCCTCAACTACAGCGGTGCCACTAAGACGACGTGCAACAGCACGGCGTGGACCTACTACCAGGCGGTCAAGGCCTTCGGCTGATCGACCCGCGAGGCCCCGGAGCGGGCGGGCGTGCGGGCCGGCGGGGGCGCCCGGCTCAGGCGTCGCCGGCCACGACGCGGTTGACCAGGGTGGTGAGTTCGGCCGGGGTCGCGGCACCGGCGAACTCCTCCTCGTCGATGGTCACCCCGAACTCCCGCTCCAGCCTGCTCAGCGTCTCCAGCATGGCCAGGGAGTCGTAGCCGAGCGCGGCGAACTCCACCTCCTCGGGGCGCCGGTCGGTCTCGACCGCGCCGCCCTCCCCGGCGCACTCGCGCATGATCTCCATCAGCCTGTCGGTCGTCAGCCGGTCCATGATCGTCACGTCTCCTGTCGGGAGTGGGGTACGGGTGGGGTCAGGTCAGCGCGGGGCCGTGACGACGAGGGCCGAGTTGAACCCTCCCTGTCCCCGGGCGAGGATCAACGCCGTCGTGAGCGGGGCTCGACGCGGACTCGTCACGAGGTCGAGGGTGTGGTCCGGCAGCGGTAGCGGGACGTGGACGGTCGGGGGGATGACGCCCTCGCGCAGTGCCAGGAGCGCCGTGGCCACGTCGACGGCGGGGCCTCCGGCGCCCAGTCGGCCGGTCATGGTCTTGGGCGCGGTGACCGGGACCCCGTGGGGGCCGAAGAGGGTGCGCAGAGCGGCGGCCTCGACGGCGTCCTCTTCGGGGGTGCCCGCCGCGTCCGCGAAGACCACGTCGATCTCCTCGGGCCCGAGCTCCGCGTCGTCGAGGGCGGCCCGGACGGCCCGTGCGAGGTTCGGGGAGCGTCCCGAGCGGGGCGGGGGGTCGAAGGCGGTCGCGTAGCCCGCCATGCGCCCGTACCGGTGGCGTGCGCCGCGTGCCCGCGCGGACTCCTCTCCCTCCAGGACGAACAGGGCGCCGCCCTCCCCGGGCACGTAGCCGGCGGCCTCGGCCGCGAACGGCCGGTAGGCGAGGGCGGGATCGGTCTCCCGGCTCATCCTGCGGGTGGTGAGCTGGGACACCCAGCCCCACGGACAGGGAGATCCGTCCACGGCTCCGGCGAGCACCATCGGCTGTCCCCGGCGGAGTTGCCTGCGGGCCTGCCCGAGGGCGTCGAGGCCGCCCGCCTGCTCGGTGACCAAGGCTCCGGCGGGGCCGCGCAGCCCGTGCCGGATGGAGACCTGGCCGGTGTTGACGGCGTAGAACCAGGCGAAGGACTGGTAGGCGCTGACGTATTCGGGTCCCCGGTCCCACAGGTTCTGCAACTCCCTGTGGCCGAACTCGAAGCCACCCGCCGAGGCGGCCGTGACGACGCCCACCCCGTACTCCGGGAGGAGCGCGGGGTCGAACCCGGCGTCCGCGAGGGCCCAGTCGGAGGCCACCAGGGCCATCCGGGTCATGTGGTCGGTCTGGGGCAGGAGCCGGCTGGGCAGGTGCTCCTCCGGGACGAAGTCCGCGACCTCGCCGGCGAGCCGGCTGGGGTAGCCCTCGGCGTCGAACCGGGTGACGGGGCCGATCGCCGAGGCGCCCTCCAGGGAGTTCTTCCAGTGCGCGTCGTGGCCCAGGCCGGTGGGGGCCAGCAGCCCCATCCCGGTGATCACCGTGTCCGTGTTCACGCCGCCGCCCGGCCCTGCGCACCGGGTCCGGACAGGACCATGGCGCTCTGGAAGCCCCCGAATCCGCTGCCGACCGTGAGGACGTTGTCGACGGGGAGGGAACGCGCCTCCAGGGGCACGTAGTCCAGGTCGCACTCGGGATCCGGCTCGCGCAGATTGGCGGTGGGCGGGACCGTGTCGTGGCGGATGGCGAGGACGCAGGCGGCGATCTCCAGGGAGCCGATGGCGCCCAGGGAGTGCCCGATCATCGACTTGATGCTGCTGACGGGGGTGCGGTACGCGTGCTCCCCGAGGCTCGCCTTGAAGGCGGCGGTCTCGTGGCGGTCGTTCTGCCTGGTGCCCGAGCCGTGCGCGTTGACGTAGTCGATCGCGGACGGCTCCGTGCGGGCGGCCGCCAGCGCCACCCTGATCGCCTCCGCCATCTCCCGCCCGTCGGGCCGCAGACCGGTCATGTGGAAGGCGTTGCAGCGGGAGGCGAATCCGGTGATCTCGGCGTACACCTCGGCGCCCCGGCGGCGGGCGTGCTCCCGCTCCTCCAGGACGAAGACGGCGGCCCCCTCGCCGAGCACGAAGCCACGGCGGGTGCGGTCGAAGGGACGGGATGCCTCGGACGGCCGGTCGTTGTCCGGGCTCGTGGCCCTGATCGCGTCGAAACAGGCCACGGTGATGGGCGAGATGGGCGCCTCGGTGGCCCCTGCCACCATCACGTCGGCCGCGCCCTCCGCGATCAGGTCGGCGGCCCGGCCCACCGCGTCGAGGCCCGAGGTGCACCCTGTCGACACCAGGGAGACCGGCCCTTCCGCTTCGATGCGGTCGTGGGCGACCTCGGCGGCTATGGAGCTGGGCACGAAGTAGTCGAAGAGGTGCGGGACCGCGTAGGCGTGGTCGACGAGCCATCGGCTGCCGCTGTCGCTGACGACGGCGTACTCGTTCTCCAGACTCGTGGTGCAGCCGACGGCGCTGCCGATGACCACCCCGATCCGGGAACCGTCCAGGGCCTCGCGGTCGATGCCGCTGTCGTCGATCCCCTCCCGTGCGGCGACCACCGCGAATTGCGTGGCCCGGTCCATCCGGCGAATCTGCCGGGGCGTGAGGCCCTCCGCCGCGGCATCGAAGTCGCATTCCGCGGCCATTCGGGAGCGATAGGGCGCGGGGTCGAAAGAGGTGATGATGCGGGTGGCGGTGCGGCCCGCGGTCAGAAGGTCCCAGAACGGCTTCACGCCGATTGCGCCGGGAGCCACGATTCCGATTCCCGTGATGACCACGCGCCGATTCGTCGGTGTATTCATCCGCATCCCCCTTCACCGGTTCCCGTGGCTCTGTCCATGACGGTGCGGCGCTTTGTGTCACCGACGTCGGAAGTTTCCATGGGACGAGCGTGCGCGGAATGGCTCGTAGTCGGCTCAATGGCGATTGGAGGGGCGCGCAGATGCTTGACAGGGGCAGCGGAAGGGTGTCGGACGGGCGGGGCCTGGAGCACCGCGGCGCGGTCCCTCCGTTTGAGTCCCGCTGGAGGAACGCTGGAGTCGGGACGCCGGGCGCGGTGCCGGGCGTGCTCGGACCGGCACGGTCCGTCCGGTCCGAGCCACGCGGTCGAGGTGCGCCGGGTGGCGGCGGAGGGCGACGTGGAGGGCGGTGGACCCCGCCGTACGTGGCGGGAAGAGGTGCCCTCGCGCATGGACCCCTGGCATGGGCCGGAAACCGCAGCCCGCCAGTTGACGCCTATCGAATACGAGCCACGCGGGTGGCCGTGACGGGATCGAATCTTCGCCAGTCCTCGATGGACGCGACTTTAAGGGAACTTTTCCCGGACCATGATCCAGGATCCGGCAAATTAGACATTCCGCCCGCTCCTCGGTGATTCCTCGGTGATTCCTCGGCGCTTCTTGGGCCCCCGACTCGTCATTGACCAGTCGATTTCCAGGACCTAACGTGAAGTCGGGGTGGACGACAGCGGCGAGGGGCACGCACGGCGCCGACAGGCCGTGCGCGGCTCCAGCGAAACGGAGGAAACATCTTGGAGTTCCGACTTTTGGGTCCCGTCGAAATCCTCTGGGGTGGCCGGAACATCATGCCGACCGCGCCCAAGCCGCGTCAGGTCATATCCCTGCTCATGCTGCGGCACAACACCGTGGTCCAGGCGTCCGAGCTGATCGACGAGTTATGGCCCGAGCTACCGCCCCCGAGCGCGGTGACCACCCTCCAGACGTACATCTACAAGTTCCGCAAGCTCCTCCTGAAGCAGGGGCTCGGGAACCTGCTCCAGACCCAGCCGGGTGGCTACACCCTCACCATTCCGTCGTCAAGCCTCGACGTGAGCCTGTTCGAAAGCCGGGCGGAGAAAGGCCAGGAACTTCTCCAGCAGGGCGATTCCGAGGCGGCTGTGGCCTGCTTCGAGGAGGCCCTGGCCATGTGGCGCGGCCCCGCGCTCGCCGACGTCGAGACCGGGGGGCGGCTCTTCTCCTACACGACCCGGCTGGAGGAGCTGCGCTTCCGCATCCTCGAACTGCGCATCGAGGCAGACCTGGAGAACGGCCGTCACCGCGAACTCATCAGCGAACTCAAGGCGTTGGTGCTGGCCCACCCGCTGCACGAACACCTCCACGGGCTCCTGATGGTGGCCCTGCACCGGTCCGGCCGGCGGCACGAGGCACTGGAGGTCTACCAGAGCCTGCGACAGAAGATGATCGATGAGCTCGGCCTCGAACCCGGCAAGGAACTGGCCCGTCTTCAGCACACCCTGCTGTCCGACTCGCCCGCCGAACCCCAGGAGCCGCCGCGACGGCCGACGCCCCGGTCCGCCGCGCCGACGGTCCCCGCCGCTCCGACGATGACGGCCCTCGTGCCCGCGGACGCCCCGGTGGGAGGAGCACCGACGCCCCTCGCTCCCCCACCGTCCGGCCTCCCGCTCCCGCCCGCGTCCTGTGCCCCGGCCCTTCCACCGCCGCCCGCACCGCGCCTTCCCCCGGCCGCCACCGGTGCGGGCGTCGCCCAGGTCCCTCTCCAGCCGTCCCCGCCGGCCGTCGTGCGGGAGTCGATCGGATCGCCGGCCCAGCTCCCGGCCGGACTCGCGGGGTTCGTCGGCCGCGGCGACGTCCTCAGGGAGCTGGAGGCCGCGCTGTGCGGGCCCGGTGAGCCCGCCGCCGACGGTACGGCGGCCCACATAGGGGTCGTGACCGGTCCCCCGGGCATCGGCAAGAGCGCGGTGGCCGTCCACCTGGCGCACACGCTCCGCCCGCACTTCCCCGACGGTCAGCTCTACGCGGACCTGCGCGGCTCCTCCGCCGAGCCGCGCGACCCCTCCGAGGTGCTCCGCGGCTTCCTGCGGGCCCTGGAGGTCCCTCCCGCCCGCATCCCGGAGGGCGTGGAGGAGTGCGGGGCGCTGTTCCGGTCCCGTACGGCCGGGTGCCGGGTGCTGGTGTTCCTGGACGACGTGGCGTCCTCGGCTCAGATCCGGCACCTGCTGCCCGCCGACCCGCGCTGTGCGCTGCTCGTCACCGGCCGTCGGCGGATGACCGCCCTGGTGGAGGCCGAACGCGTCGAGCTGGGCGCGCCCTCCCCCGAGGAGGCCCTGGAGATCCTCGCCGTCCTGGCCGGCCGGCAGCGGGTGGCCCGGGAACCGGAGGCCGCGCACAGGATCGTCGAACTGCTCGGTCGGCACCCCTTGGCGCTGCGCTGCGTGGGCGGCCGGCTCGCGGCCGGGCCGGGGCTCTCGCTGTCGACGCTCGCCGACCGGCTGGAGGCCACGCCGCGGATCCTCGACGTCGCCCGGCTCGGGGAGCTGGACGTGCGCTCGCGGTTCGCCGCCAGCTACGCGGGCCTCGGCCACCAGGAGCAGGGGGTCTTCCGGCTGCTCGGCATGTTGGGCGAGACCCCCTTCACCGCTTCGCAGGCGGCCGAGCTGCTGGGCCGGCCGGTGCGGGAGCTGGAGTCCGTGCTGGAGGTCCTCGCCGACAACCACCTGCTGGCCACGGACCGTTGTGCCGACGGCATCGGCCGCTACGTCTTCGACCGGCTGACCCGGGCGTTCGCCAGGGAGTGCCTGGAGGAGACGCTCGCCGCGCCGACCGCGGCCGAGGAGGTGGGGGTCGGGTGAGGCGGGTGCCGCGCCGGCGGTCAGCCGGTGTCGAGACGTTCTCCACGGGCCGCTGCCAGGCTCCCCGGCACGCGTCCGCGGCTGTCGGACGGACACGACGAGCAGAGGGGTGGCCTTGCCCATGCCGAGCGGGGAGCAGCAGGAGTTCGACGTCGTCGGCGGAGCCGGCCCGGCCCGCCGGGAGGAGCCCGGCCCCGAGGTGACCTTCGTCAACAGGTTCACCGTCCACGGGGCGCCCGAGGAGTTCGAGGAGGTCTTCGCCCGGACGTCCGCGTTCATGGCACGGCAGCCCGGTTTCGTCCGCCACAGCCTGCTGCGGGAGGTGGACGACCCGGCCGGCTATGTGAACCTCGCCGTGTGGACGGACCGGGTCTCGTTCCGCCGGGCGGTGGGAGATCCGGGGTTCGCTCCCCACGCCGCCGCCCTGCGGGCGCTGAGCCGGAGCGAGAACGGGCTGTTCACCGCCTGCCTGTCAGTGGCGGCGGCCGGGGCGCAGGAGGCCTGAGCTGCCCGCCGGGCACGGCGGGCGGCCGGTCAGGACGGGTCAGGACAGGGTCTTGAGGACCTCGCGGAGGGCCTCGACGACCTTGTCCTGCTCTTCCGGGGCCAGTGAGGGGTACATGGGCAGCGAGAAGATCTCGCGGGCCAGCCGCTCGGTGACGGGCAGGGAGCCTTCCCGGTAACCGAGGTGCGCGAAGCCGGTCATCGTGTGGATCGGCCAGGGGTAGCTGATGTTCAGCTCGATGTCCCGCTCCCGGAGCGCCTCGATGATCGCGTCCCGGCGCGGGTGGCGCACCACGTACACGTAGTGGACGTGGTCGTTGCCCGGGGCGGTCTCCGGGAGGACGAGACCGGTGTCGCCGAGCCCCTCGGCGTACCTTCGGGCGATCTCCCTGCGGGCCGTCACGTAGGTGTCGAGCCGGCGGAGCTTGCGGCGCAGGATCTCGGCCTGCACCTCGTCGAGGCGGCTGTTGTGGGCGGGCAGGCCGGTGACGTAGTACCGCTCCTCCATGCCGTAGTAGCGCAGCCGGCGCAGCCTGCGGTCCACCTCGTCGTCGGAGGTGAGGACCGCGCCGCCGTCACCGTAGGCGCCGAGGACCTTGGTCGGGTAGAAGGAGAACGCGGCGGCCGTGCCCATGGTCCCGGCCGCGCGGTCGTGGTGGCGGGCTCCGTGGGCCTGGGCGCAGTCCTCCAGTACGGCCAGGCCGTGGCGGGCGGCGAGCTCCTCCAGGGGGGCCATGTCGACGCACTGGCCGTAGAGGTGGACCGGGAGCAGACAGCGGGTGCGGGGGGTGATGGCGGCCTCGACCTGCGAGACGTCCATGAGGTAGTCCTCGCGCACGTCGACGAAGACCGGGGTCGCACCGGTGCCGACGACGGCGACGACGGTCGGGGCGGCGGTGTTGGAGACGGTGATCACCTCGTCCCCGGCTCCCACTCCGAGTGCTTCCAGGCCGAGTTTCACGGCGTTGGTGCCGTTGTCCACCCCGACGCAGTGCCGGGCCCCGTGCCGGGCGGCGAACTCCTCCTCGAACGACCGGACGCTCTCGGCGAGGACCAGCCGCCCGGAGCCGAAGACACTGTCCACCGCGTCGAGGATCTCCTCACGCTCTGCGGCGTACTCGTCCAGATATCCCCATACACGAATGGTCACAGGCATTCTCCATTTCCGCTCGGATGGACCTGTATTTCAGCGGACCGCCCTCGCATCCGGCTCGATTGCACCTTGACGCGTAATTCCCGTCCTTGTGGCTCCTGATATCACCTGGATAGCATCGCGGCCATGAAAGGAATCATTCTGGCCGGAGGCACGGGAAGTCGTTTGCATCCCATCACGCTGGCCGTTTCCAAGCAGCTCTTACCGGTCGGCGACAAGCCGATGATCTACTATCCGCTCTCGGTGCTGATGCTGGCGGACATCAGGGACATCCTCATCATCACCACCCCCCATGACCTCCCGCAGTTCCGGCGCCTGCTCGGTGACGGCAGCCAGCTGGGGCTCCGCATCGACTACGCGGAGCAGCCCAAACCGAACGGGATCGCGGAGGCGTTCGTCATCGGCGCCGAACACATCGGGGACGATTCCGTGGCACTGGTGCTGGGTGACAACATATTCCACGGACATTCCTTCTCCGAGGTGCTCCGGAAGGAGAAGGAGAATCTGGACGGATGCCTGCTCTTCGGCTACGAGGTACACGATCCCGAGCGGTACGGGGTCGGCGAGACCGATGGGGACGGAATACTGGTATCCATCGAGGAGAAGCCGGACCGGCCCCGCTCGAACCGCGCGATCACCGGCCTCTACTTCTACGACAACGACGTGGTCGCGCGGGCCGCAGCCCTGCGCCCCTCCCCACGCGGCGAGCTGGAGATCACCGATCTGAACCGCATGTACATGGAGCGCGGGCGGGCCCGGCTGCGGGAGCTCGGCCGGGGCTTCGCCTGGCTGGACACCGGAACTCCCGAGTCGCTCCTCCAGGCGGCCCAGTACGTGCGGACGCTGGAGGAGCGGCAGGGGGTGCGGATCGCCTGCGTCGAGGAGGTGGCGCTCCGGCGGGGGTTCATCGGTCCCGAGCAGTGCCACCGGCTGGGGGCCCGGCTGGGGAACTCGGATTACGGCCGCTACGTGATGGCCATCGCCGGCGAGTACCCCTCCTCCGTCTGAGGGCGCCCGGGCGTCTCAGGGACGGCGTGCGACGAAGAGTCCCCGCGCCGTCCACTCCGGCCGGACGTACTCCGCCGGGCACCCGGCGTCGGCGAAGGCGGACAGGTACTCGTCCAGGGTGAACAGGGTGAGGAGGTCGACCTCGGTGAACTCCCTGATGCCGTCGGCCTCCCCCACCACGAACCGGACCTCCATCCGCGTGGTCCGGCCCTCACGGGTGGAGTGCGAGATCCGGGCGACCGTCCGGTGCTCGTCACTCGCCAGGTCGCCGGCCACGTAGCCGTCGAGGAACCGTTCGGGGAACCACCAGGGTTCGACGACGAGCACCCCTCCGGGCCTCAGGTGCCGGGCCATGGCGGCGACCGCCGCCCGCATGTCCGGCACCGTCCGCAGGTAGCCGATGGCGGTGAAGAGGCACACCACGGCGTCGAAGGTCCGCCCGAGGTCGAAGGCGCGCATGTCGCCCCGGTGCAGCGGCACCGCGGGGAGCCGGACGGCCGCGCGCTCCAGCATGGCCGAGGAGAGTTCGAGCCCCTCGGTGTGGGCGAAGAGACCGTCGAACGCCTCCAGATGGGCGCCGGTGCCGCACGCCACGTCCAGCAGGGAGTCCGCGGCGGGCAGCTGGTTCCTGATCAGGCGGGTGACGTCGGCGGCCTCGGCCGACCAGTCCTTGCCGCGGGCGCGGTAGACCAGCTCGTAGACGTCCGCCAGGTCGTGGCCGAACATCGGCCTCCTTCGGGTAGGGGGGCGGAGGGAACCGGGTGCGGGCGGGCTCATTCCTCGACGAGGGCGACCGCGCGGGTCCAGCCGGCCCCGGCCCCGGCGATCTTCACCGGCAGGCAGGAGACCTGGAAACCGTACGGTCCGGGGAGCGCCTCCAGGTTGGCCAGCCGCTCGATCTGGCAGTACTCGCGGTCCCTGCCGATCATGTGCGCGGGCCACAGCACATCGCGGTCCCCGGTGGCCCGGTAGCGGGCGATGATGTCGCCGAAGGGGGCGTCCAGACTGAACGCGTCCGTGCCGATGACCCGGACGCCCAGGTCCAGGAGCAGGTGGACGGCGGGGCCGTCGAGACCGGCGAAGTCGGTGAAGTACCTCGTGGTCCCCCGATGACGCTGGGCCCCCGTGTGCAGCAGGACGATGTCCATCGGGCTCGGGGTGCGGCCGATGCGGGCGAACTCCTTCTCCAGCCGGTCCGCGCCGATGACACCGGAGGGCGCGTCGGTGAGGTCCAGCACCATGCCGGGGCGCAGGAACCAGTCCAGCGGCAGCTGGTCGACGTGCCGGGGCACGCCGTCGCCGTAGCCCGCCCTCGACCCGTAGTGGGAGGGCGCGTCCACGTGGGTGCCGGTGTGGGTGGTGAGCGTGAGGCGGTCGAGGGAGAGGAACTCGCCGTCGGGCAGCTCGTCCGGGTCGAAGGAGACGCCGAAGTGGGTGTGCATCTCCTCGCTCATGTGCAGGGCGCCCTCGCGGGGGGTGAGGACGTGGTGCTCCACGGGATCGGGTTCCCAGAGCGCCGCGTCCACCGCCGAGGACAGGTCGATGAGCCTCACGGCGCACCTCCAGGGGTCGGGGCCGGGTTCAGGGTCGGCATCCTCCCGGCCGGGGCCGGAGCGACGGTCGAGCCGGGCTGGAGTCCGGGGCCCGCCGGGCACGAGTCCGGTTCCAAGGGGGCGCGCGAGCATCGACGGCAGCGGCCCGCGACCGGCGGGCGAGGAGGGAGATCCGTGAGGGAGACCGTCAGCCCGGCGTACGCGTCGCTGTACGCCGGCATCCAGCGGTTCCACGCCCGGCAGATGCGGCTGCTGGACTCGGGCGACGCCGAGGGGTGGGCCGCCACTTTCACCGAGGACGGCCTGTTCGCACCGCCGTCGCTGCCCGAGCCGGTCCGGGGGCGGGCCGCCCTGGCGGCCGGGGTCCGTTCGGCGCACGCGGAGCTCGCCGCCGCCGGCGAGGTGCGCCGGCACCTGCTGACCACGGCCTCGGTGGAGGAGCCCGACCCGGACGGCTCGGTGCGGGTCCACTCGTACGTGCAGGTGGTGGCGACCCGGCGGGACGAGGCGCCGCGCCTGCTCCTGATGTGCGTGTGCGAGGACGTCCTGGTCGTGGAGGACGGCGAGTGGCGGGTGCGCGAACGGTACGTGAGCCGCGACGACCGGCCCTGAGCGGCAGGCGCCGCCCGGGAGGTGAACGAGCCCGGTGGGACGTCGTGGTGACGTCCCACCGGGCTCACGCGTGCCGCGTGCTTCCCGTCAGCGGAGGCTGTCGGCCGAGACGAGCGCGGGCTTGGGGAAGGGCAGGATGAACCGGCCCCCGGCCCGCAGGAAGTCCGCCTCCTTGCGGAGGATCTCGTCCGCGTAGTTCCACGCCAGCATCAGGTAGACGTCGGGCGGGTCGCTGCGGGCGTGGTCGGGGCTGCGCACCGGGATGTGCGTGCCGGGAAGCACCTTGCCCTGTTTGAGCGAGGTGGTGTCGGTGCAGTAGGCCACCTCGTCGGACCCGAGGCCGCAGACGTTGAGGATCGTGGTGCCCTTGGCCGAGGCCCCGTAGCCCGCGATCCGCTTCCCCTCCGCGCGCAGGCGGCGGACCAGGGCGGGGAGCTCCTCGCAGACGTTCCGGACGCCCCGGGCGAACTCCCGGTAGGCGGCGTCGGAGCCGAGCCCGGCCCGTTCCTCCGCCGCGATCAGCGCGCCGACCTCGTCGGTGACGGAACGCCCGGCCTCGGGCCTGCCCACGAGAACCAGGAGGGAGCCGCCGTGGACCGGAAGCCGCTCCACGTCGAAGAGGCTCAGTCCGTGACGGGTGAAGAGGGTGTCCAGGGTGCGCAGGAGGAAGTACGACAGGTGCTCGTGGTAGATGGTGTCGAAGGCGTACTTCTCCAGCAGGTCCACCCCGTAGGGGACTTCGACCGCGAACACCCCGTCGGGGGCGAGCAGCGCGCGCACCCCGGCGAGCACTCCGGCGAGGTCGTCGATGTGGGCGAAGACGTGGCGGCCGAGGATGAGGCGCGCGGGACCGTGGGACCGGCGCACGGCCCGGGCGGTGGTCTCGGTGAAGAACTCGGGCAGGGTGGGGATGCCGCGCTCGTGGGCGACGGCCGCCAGGTTGCGGGCGGGGTCCACGCCGAGCACGCGGGACCCGTCCCGGGCGAAGACCGCCAGCTGCTGGCCGGTGTTGCTGCCCAGTTCCACGACCAGGTCGCCGGCGGCGAGCCCGGTGCGCTCCCGGCAGGTGGTCGCGACGAACTCCATGTGACGGGTGATGGTCTCCGAGTCGGAGGTGACGTAGCTGTACGTCCGGTACATCACCTCGGGGTCGACGACGTGGGTGACGCTCATCAGCCGGCAGGAGCGGCAGGAGACCACGCCGAGCGGGTAGGAGGCCTCGTCCTCGTAGGAGGCGGCCGGCTCCAGGAACGCGTTGGCCAGCGGCACCTCGCCGAGGGCGACCACGTCCTGCCAGTCCGAGCCGCCGCACACCCGGCAGCTGGTGACGGGCCGTACGTTCTGGGCGTTCATGCCCGGTCCTTCCTCTCCGTGGCCGGCGCCGGTGCGTCCGGCATCAGCAGGCTCTGCAGGCAGGCCACCAGGCTGCGGGCCTGGATGTTCAGGTAGTGGCTGTGCCGCAGCAGCTCGACGAGCTGGTGGACGGTCATCCACCGGTGGTCGGGATCGTCGGGCGGGACGTCGAGGTCGGTGTCGACGATCAGATAGCGGTTGCGCGCGTGGTGGAAGCGTCCGCCCTCCTCCGAGAGGACGGAGTGGAAGCGGACCCGTGCGGGGTCCGCTCCCTCCACCGCGTCGAGGTAGCGCGGGCGCGCGCTCCTCGGCAGGTGCTCGTAGGAGGCGGGGGTGCACTGGACCGTGGGCGCCAGTTCCACCACGTCCATGTAACCCGCCTCGACCCGGGCGTTCATCAGGACGTGCAGGACCCCGTCGAAGGTCCGGGTGAGGAAGGCGACGACACCGGTGCCGTGCGGTTCGATCATCGGCTGGGACCAGTGGGCGACCTCCCGGCCGCCTGCCTCCACGCGGACGCCGATGACGTCGAAGAAGGCGCCGGAGGCGTGCGAGATGCGTTCCGGGGTGCGGTGCCAGCCGGGGAGCCCGGCCAGCGGGACGCGACGGGCGTGGACCTCGGTGCGGGTGCGGGCCTCGGTGATCCAGCTGAGGATGGCGCCCACCGGGTGCCGGGCCCCGGCGGAGGGGTCGCAGGAGCGGAAGAGGGCCTCCCGGAAGGGGTCGGCGGGCGGACCGAGCTCCCGGGCGAGCTCGGCGTGGGCGAAGGGCAGGCAGGACAGGACCGTGCGGGCGTCCATGTTGACCACGTCGTCCTCGGCGAGGAGCCGGTGGAGCTGGCCGAGGGTGAGCCAGTGGAAGCCCTCGTGGACCTCCACCTCCCCGTCGGCCTCGACGACCATGTTCCGGTTCCGTTTGTGATGGAAGGCGGAGCCCTGTTCCGACTGCCGCACGTCGACGAGCGGGCTCCGGGCTCCGGGCTTGCGGAACCAGTCGAGGTAGGGCACGGGGCGGCCGCCGTGGAGTCCGGTGTAGTTGCTGCGGGTCGCCTGGACGGTCGGGGAGATCTGCACGCCGTTGGCGTTGCCGGGTTCGACCTTGGCCTGCATCAGGCAGTGCAGGATGCCGTCGAACTCCTTGACCAGGATGCCCAGGACCCCGACCTCGGGCTGGTTGATGATGGGCTGGCTCCACGCCGGGACCGGTCCGGCGGGCATCCGCACGTCCAGGCCCTCCACCGTGAAGAAGCCCCCGGTGTGGTGACGCAGGTTGCCGGTGCCCGGCTCGGTCTCCCAGCCGGCGAGCGCGTCGAGCGGGACCCGTTCCACCCGGGTGAAGGTGCGCGCGGTCGCCTCGGCGTACCAGTCGTGGAACGCCGCGTGCGGGGCGCGCCCGCCGTCGCGGGCGCGCGCGGAGGCGGCGACGCGCAACGGGGTGGCGGCGTCGCGCGGGCGGTTCGCCGTGCGCGTGATGGCTGCGGTCATGGCTGCTCCACTGGGGGGTCCGCGCGGGACGCGTCCCACATGTCCTTGATCGATTCGGGCAGGTCCACGGCCGGGCGCCATCCCAGCGACCGGGCCGCGCGGCCGATGTCGACGCGGGTCCAGTCGCCGCCCCGGGAGTCGACGGGCGCGGTGCGGAGGCGGACCGTGCCCGGTGGGCGTCCGGCCGCGGCGACGAGCAGGTCGAGCACGTGGGCCACCGGTACGGCTTCGCCGCGACCCACGTTGATCACCTGTCCGGCGACGGGGGCGGTCACTGCCGCGAGAACGGCGGCGGCCAGGTCCCGCACGTCCAGGAAGTCCCGGCGGGCGTCGGCGACGATCAGTTCGGCCGGTCGTTCGGGGGTGGCGGCGTGGAGTCGCCGGACGGCGGCGCCGAGGAAACCGACCTCGGCCCCCGGCCCGCAGAGGTTGACGACACGCAGCACCACACCGTCCACGAGGCCCGCGCGGGTGGCGCGGAGCACGGCCTCGGCTCCGGCGAGTTTGCTGCGCCCGTAGACGGAGGCGGGGTGGGGCGGGCGGGTCTCCTCGGCGGCGGTGCCGGCGGGCAGCGGGCCGTACTCGTGGACGGAGCCGATCTGCACCAGGCGGATCCTGCCCGGCAGCCGGGCCAGCGCGGCGAGCAGGTTCTCCACGAGGCGGACGTGGACGCGTTCGTTCTCCGTCTCGCCGGTGACCCAGCCGCCGGTCGCGTTGACCACGGTGTCCACGCGGGCCGCGGCCAGCAGGCCGGCGAGTTCACCGGGGTCGGCGGCGGCCGCGTCCAGGGCGAGGAAGCGGTGGTCGTCCGCGTACGGGGGCCGGTGGCGGGCCGCTTCGAGGACGGCGGAGCCCGCCGCGGTGAACGCTGCGGTCACCGCACGGCCCACGCAGCCCGTCGCACCGAACACGGCGACGGCGGGCTGCCGCCCGGCGGTCACCGGGCCCGGCCGCCGCACAGCGCCCGTTCGACCTCCAGGCACGTGCGGTAGTCCGGGAGGGTGCCGGACTTCTCCGCCGTCTCCAGGGTGGGGGCGGCCAGGTCCCTTTCCGACATGACCGGTTCGATGTTCGCAGGCAGGGACAGTTCGAGCACCGGGTCGAAGACGGAGAGGGCCAGCTCGTTCCGGGGCGCGTACTCCCCGGAGAGCATGTACGACATCACCGTCCGGTCCTCCAGTGCCACGAAGGCGTGCGCGACGCCGACGGGGAAGTAGACGGCCCGGAAGTCCTCCTGGTCGAGCAGGACGGTCTCGGACCGGCCGTAGGTGGGCGAGCCGACCCGGACGTCGATGACGATGTCCAGCGCCCGGCCGCGCGCGCAGTAGACGTACTTGGCGATGCCGGGGGGCGTCAGGGTGTAGTGGGCGCCCCGGATCGTCCCGCGCCGGGAGACGCTGTGGTTGGTCTGGGCCACGGGGAACAGCGGGTGTCCCAGGGCCTGTCGGGCGGCGGTCTCCTGGAACGGAGAGACGAAGAGCCCCCGTTCGTCGGCGAAGACCTTCGGCTGGAACTCGAACGCGCCGTCCACGGCGAGCTGTCGCGACTGCATGACACCGTCCTCGGTTGCTTGGGGTGGTGCCGGCCTGGCCGGCGGTGGTCCGCGGTCAGAGGACGCGGACTTCGGGGACGTACACGATCCAGCGCCCGCCGGACTCTCGGAACAGCCGTTCCTTCGCCATGATCTCCTCGGCGTGGTTCCAGGCGAACAGGACCGCGTAGTCCGGGTAGGGGTGGGTGAGCGCCTCGGTGGGACGGACCGGGATGTGCGAACCCGGCATGAGCTTCCCGTGCTTGGCCGGGGTCACGTCGCACACCCACTCGATCGACTCGGGGCCGATGCCGCAGAAGTTGGTCACGGTGGCGCTCTTGGCCGTGGCGCCGTAGCCGACGACCCGCTTGCCCTCGGCCCGCAGCTCCCGCAGCAGGGTCGTCAGTTCGGTGCGGACGCGTTCGATCCCGGTGGCGAAGGCGTCGAAGACCTCGGGGGTGCCGATCCCCCTGCGGTCCTCCTCGGCGGTCAGCTCGGCCACGGCCGGGCTCGGCGCGGCCCGGCCCGCCCGCTTCACGGTGTAGCGGACCTCGCCGCCGTGCACCGGCAGCCGTTCGACGTCGACGACCTCGAAGCCGAAGCGGGCGGCGGCGGCGCTCACCGAGCGCACGGTGAAGAAGTAGAAGTGTTCGTCGTAGATCTGGTCGAAGGAGGTCCGCTCCAGGATGTCGCCCAGGTAGGGGTCCTCGAAGACGAAGGCGCCGTCCGGTGCCAGCAGGGTGTCGAGGCCCCGGAAGACCGAGTCGAGATAGGGGATGTGGCAGATGGTGTTGGCCGAGTAGACCAGGTCGGCCGGTCCGTCGGCGACCGCGATGTCCGCCGCCGTCGACTCCTCGAAGAACTCGTTGAGGACCCGGACCCCCTGCTGCCGGGCGAGTTCGGCGACGCCCCCGGAGGGCTCGACGCCCAGGTGCCGGATGCCCTCCTTGGCCAGGGCCCGCAGCATCACCCCGTCGTTGCAGCCGATCTCCACCACGAAGGGGTCGGGGCCGCGCAGGTGTTCGCGGGAGAGCCGTCCCGCGGTCCGTTCGAAGTGGCGTCGCATGTGGACGGAGCCGGACGAGTGGTAGGGATACGCCTCGTGGAACATGCGGTCCCGGGCGACCTCTTCCAGGAGCTGGGTCATGCCGCAGGACTCGCAGCTGCCCACGGCGAGCGGGTAGAAGTACTCGTCGTCGACGCGGCCGGGGTCCACGAACGCGTCGGAGAGTGGCTGGAGTCCGAAGTCGAAGAACGGACGGACGGATCCTCCGCAGACACGGCACATGGGGCCTTCCTCGGGTTCATAGGGTCCGGGCGGACTACCGCCGGACGTTTCCTTGGCGGGCGACGGGAAAGCGGAACACGCCGCCCGTGATCGGGGAACGGAGGCGGCGCAGCACCTCGCCGGTCCTGGTCAGGTCGGGCAGTTCCTCTGCCAGGGCCCGGAGGGCGGCCTCGGCGGCCAGGCGCGCCGCCGGGCCGACGAGGCCGTCGGCGCGGCCGTCCTCGGGGAAGGGGTGCCGGTCGTGGGCGGGGCGGTGGACGTCGAACCGCTCCGGGTCGCGGTGGCGGCGGGGGTCGCGGTGGGCCGCCTCGGTGAGCAGGACGACCTCCTCGTCCGCCGCCACCCGGGTCCCCGCGAGTTCCAGGTCCTCGCGCGCGTACAGCCGGTGCAGGCGGACGGGGGGCGCGTGACGCAGCGTCTCCGCGACGGCGGCCCGTGCGAGACCGGGGTCCTCGCACAGGGCCCGCCACTGCCCGGGGTGGTCCAGGAGGAGTGCGACGGCGTTGCCGGTCAGGTTGGCGGCGGCGTCGATGCCGACCAGGGCCAGGAGGGCGCACACCGTCAGGACGTCCTCGGGCGACGGCCGCCCGTCGGGGGCAGGGGCCGCCGAGAGGCGGCGGGGAAGACCGGCCCGGGCGCCGGTGTCCGCGTCCGCCGTACGGCCCGCGTCGCGGGGGCCGGCGGCGCCGGACCCGTCCGGCGTCCGCGCGAGCAGCGCCCTGAGTTCCGGGAGCGCGGTGCCGTACCGGCGGGCCGCGTCCAGGCGCGGGGGGCAGAGCGTGGCGTCGAGGACACCGGTGAGTTCCCCGCAGAGCTCCGCGAAACGGACTGCCCGGTGCTCCGGTACGCCGAGCAGGACGCGGCCGGCGTCCACCGTGGCGGGCCGGATCAGGTCGTCCATCAGGTCGAACCGCTCCCCCACCGCCGACGCGCGGTGCCGGTAGGCCCGGACGGCCGCCGCGGGCCGGCCGCGCAGCGCGGGTTCGCCGAGGACGGGCGCGGCCCATCCCCGCAGCCGTTCGTACTCCTCCCGGTCGAGCGCCGCCGGAAGCCCGGCCAGCGGCAGCGCCTCCCGCAGGGACGGGACGTCCCACGGGGCGGGTTCCTCGGCCGGCTCCCCGGGCGGGGGGCCGGTGTCGGGGGGCCGGGGGGTGAGGCGCCGGTCGGCCAGCGCGGCCGTGACCACCTCGTGGTCGGCCGTCACCCACGCCCCGGCGCTGCTCCAGTACAGGGGGCCCCGCTCACGGACGCGCCGGCCCAGTTCGGCCCGGTCGTCTCCGGCCGCACGCAGCATCAGCGCGTACGGGTCGCCTTTCGTGCCCAGGATCCACTGGACGCCGCGCAGGGTCAGCAGGACGCGTCCCAACGCACTGTCGGTCATGCTCGCCACCATGGGCAGGGACGCTAGGCAGAGCTCCTCGACCCCTTCTCGACTTCCCTTGGCTCCGGCCGGACCGGCCCGTCGAGCCGGACACGAGGGGAGCGTGGCACCGGCCCCCTAGGGTGACGCGGTCATGGACATCATCGGCAAGGGTTTCATCGCCCGGCATCTGTGGCCGCTGCGCGGGGCGCACCCCGGGGTGACGGTGCTGGCGGCGGGCGTCCCGCGCCAGCACCTGCCGGACTCCGAGCACGAGCGGGAGGCGGAGCTCGTACGGGAGACGGTCGCGCGCTGCCGGAGCCGAGGCGAACTGCTGGTCTTCTTCTCGACGGCCAGCATGTACGGCGGTCCCGGCTGCCGGGGCCGGGAGGACGACCCGATCGTTCCGACCACGCGCTACGGCCGGCACAAGTTCGACCTCGAGACCACGATCCGGGAGTCCGGCGTGGCGCACCTCGTGCTGCGCCTCTCCTACGTACTGGGCCCGCACGGGCCCGATTTCCGGCTGGTGCCCGCCCTGGTGTCGCAGGTGCGCGCGGGACGGGTCCGGGTGCATCCGGGGGCCCGGCGCGATCTGCTGCACGTGGCGGACTTCGTCGGGCTCGTCGACCGGCTGCTCGCCTCCGGGGCGCGCGACGAGACGGTGAACGTGGCCTCGGGGGACTGCGTGGACGTCCTCGCGGTCGTCGCCCACCTCAAGCACCGACTGGGACTCGATGCCGTGGAGGAGGTGGTGGGCGGGGGCGAGAGCGCCTTCTCGCACTGTCCGTCGGTGGAGAAGCTGCGGGCCCTGGTGCCCGAGCCGGCGGGTTCGGTGTTCGGGCCGGGTTACCACCGGCTCGCCCTGGACCGCTATCTCCGCGAGACGGGCGCATGGCCGGCCGTGGACCACGCGACAGCGGCGTTCCAACGGTCGTCGAACCGCGCCGGACATCATCGGACCTCCCCGTCGCAGCGGGCGGCCGGGGACGAGTGAAGGAAGCGGGGAACGCGATGACGACGTACGACAGGGGCCGGGCGGTCACGGCGGACCTGCGCGACCCGAGGACCTCCTCGGGCCGCGCGCTGCTCACGCCGCTGACCGCGCACCTTCCCCTGATACGGGACGGGGCCCGGCAGGGGGACCGGGACGGTGCCTTCCCGGTCGAGGTGTTCGAGCAGCTCCGCACGAGCGGGGTGCTCGGGGCCACCGTGCCGGAGGAGCTCGGCGGGCTGGGCGTCTCCTCGCTGTACGACGTCTGCCTGGCCCTGGCGGCTGTGGCCGAGGCGGACGCGTCGACCGCGCTCGCCCTGCACATGCAGCTCAGCCGGGGCCTGACGCTCACTCATGAGTGGCGGTACGGGGACGAGGAGGCCCGGACGCTGGCCGAGCGGCTGCTCCGGGGCATGGGCTCGGGCGAGGCGGTGGTGTGCACCACGGTGAAGGACGCGGGCGGGGGCCGGGTGGTCACCCGGCTGCACCCGGCGCCGGACGGCGGCTGGGTGCTGTCGGGCCGCAAGACGCTGGCGAGCATGGCACCGATCGCCACCGACTTCGTGGTCTCGGCGCGGGTGGAGGTGGCGGGGGTGACGCGGTCGGCGGCCGCCGTGCTGCCCCGGGAGACCCCGGGGCTGACCGTCCTGGACGACTGGGACGGGCTCGGCATGCGGGCCTCCGGCAGCGTGGACATCCTCCTGGAAGACTGCCCGGTCCGTCTGGAGGACGTGTTCCTGCGGGGTCCGATCGGGGAGCGCGACGACGCGGCCCTCGCCGGTCAGACCGTCAGTTCGATCACCATGCTGGGGATCTACGTGGGGGTGGCCCAGGCCGCCCGGGACCACGTGGTGGCGGAGCTGACCCGGCGCGGAAGCGCACCGGCGGCGGGGGTGCGCACGCTCCTCGCCGAGATCGAGGCGCGGCTGCACGCGCTCCGTACGACGGTGGCGGGCACGCTGTCGACGGCGGACCACCTGGCGTACGAGTTCGACGGCGATCCGCTGGAGCGCGGCCGGCGCATGATGTTCGACTTCCAGCGGGCCAAGTTGACGGTCAACCGGCTGGCGCCGGAGATCGTCGCGGACTGCGTGACGGTGATCGGCGGCGCCTCCTACGCGGGGTCCCATCCGCTGGCGCGTCTCTCCCGGGATGTCAGGGCGGGCTCGTTCATGCACCCGTTCACCTACCCCGACGCGGTGGACTGGCTCTCCGAGGCGGCCCTGGGCGGCCCGAAGAACTGAGCCGCCGCGCCGGGGGGCCACGGGGAAGGGGAGGGACGGGGTGACCCGTCCCTCCCCTTCCACCGGGGGCGGGCGGTCCCTGCGCCCCCGCCGGGCTCTCCCGGCCTTCCCGGTCCTCCTCGGGCTCAGGCGCCCGGAGCGCCGTCCCTGGCATGAGCGGCCGCGTGCTCCATCGTGGTGGTGCTGTTGCGGCCGAGGACGTCGCGGACGAAGACGCGGGCGTCGGCGACGGTGGCGTCCGGCCCCAGGACCGACGTGACGGCCTTCTCGTCGAGGACCACGGTGTGGACGGAGGTGATCCGGGCCCCGTCCGCGTCCTCCTCGAACAGCCACCGTCCGGTGTGCGCCGTCATCAGCGCGGGGGTGTGCAACTGCTTGTAGACGATCCGCTCGTCCGGGAAGCAGATCCGGACGGAGCGCGTGGTGTGCGTGGACCCGTCCGGCGCCCGGGTCTCCATCTCCAGCGTCTGGATCCCGGGGACGTCCTCCTCCAGGAGGGCGCGGGCCACGTGGGGCAGCCGCTCGGGCCAGAGGTCCGCCCGGTCGACGAAGGTGTAGGCGGCCTCGATGCCGGCGGGGACCTCGACCGTGTCCTCGAAGGTCAGGGTCAGGTCCTCGGCGTCCCCGGTCCGTTCGGCCGCTGTGCGCAAGGCGTCCAGTTCGGCGCCGCTGTTGCGGTCGACGGCCCGCTCGATCCACGCCACGTTGCCGGGGTCGTCGCCGACTGCCTGGAAGTCGTGCAGCAGGCGGATTCGGGTGCGGACGTCGTCGACCGGTTCGACGATCCACTCTCCGCCCATGGCCGCGACAGGCGGCTGGGAGACCTCCTGACGGAAGGAGACGCGGAGGCGGTCGTGGTCCAGTTCCCGGCGCGAGGTCCAGGTCTTGACCTCGCCGTTGGCGGTGGCCCAGATCCGGATGCGCTCCTCCGCCGCGCTCCCGTCGGCGGGTTCGGTGTGCTCGACGCGCTCCACGTGCACGGTGGGCGGGAACGTCTCCGGCCATCGGCCGACGTCGGCGATCAGGTCGAAGACGCGGCGCGCAGGGGCGGCCACCGTGATCGTGTGCTCGGTGCGGTGGGTGGTCGGGGGGTGTGGCATGGTCCTCCTCCAGCTCGGCTCCGGGTCGGCGGCGCCAGCTTCCGCGCCGGCTCTGGTCAGGGACTCGACGACGGCTCGGCGCCGGGCGGGCGGACGGAGAGGGCGTGGTGGAACAGGTCCAGCGGGTCCCAGCGTTCCTTGACCCGGCGGAGCCTTTCGTACCGGTCGCGGTGGTAGAGGGTGCTCCAGGGCACACCCGAGGTGTTCAGCCGGGGATCGGCGAGGTCGGTGTCCGGATAGTTGACGTACGCCCCGCTGTTGGCGTCGTTCGGCACCGGGACGCCGCCGGTGTCGGCGTGGAGTTCCCGGTAGAGGTCCCGGACCCAGGCGAGTTGGCGCCCGGTCTGTTCCTCCTCGCCCCAGAGGGCCTCGTGCACGGCGCTGAAGAGGCAGTCCCGGTGAGGCATGGAGGTGGCCTCCGGGGGCACGTCGTTGATCCGTCCGCCGAGGAAGGTGAGGTAGACGGCGGCGGTGGCGAACTCCTGTCCGCCGCGGCTCAGATGGTCGTGGAGGACGCCGATCTGACGGTCGTCCCAGGGCTTGCGCAGCAGGGTGGACTTGGACTTGAACCGGGCTCCGCCGGGCCACTGGACGCCGCCGAGGACGGACTTCAGCCAGGGGGTCGTGGTCGACGACGAGGTGTGCGGCGCCCCGGCGGCGCCGGTCAGTCCGGCGGCGAAGGCGTCCAGGAGCTCCCCCGCGCGGGGGTGGGCCGCGTCGAGGGCGGCGTCCACCGTGATCAGTCCGTTCGCCCGGTGGCCGAGGGTGAGCCCGCTCGACAGCTCCCCGTACGGCGAGTCGGAGCCGACGTGCCGGTGGTGCCAGTCCCCGTGGGCCCGCAGAAGCCGGGTGAAGGCCGCGCGGTCCAGGTCCTGCCACCGCCAGCCGAGGGACATCGAGCGTGTGGCGCCGGGCGGCCTGGGCAGCAGGTCGGCCGGGCCACCGGCGGCACCGGGCGTCCGGAACAGGTAGCGGGTGACGACGCCGAAGTTGCCTCCGCCCCCGCCGGTGTGGGCCCACCACAGGTCGCGCTCGGCGCCGGTGGAGTCACGGGTGGCCGTCACGAGGCGGGCCCTGCCCGCCGGATCCGTGACGACCACCTCGACGCCGTGGAGATGGTCGACGACCAGACCGTACCGGCGTGAGAGCGCGCCGTACCCGCCGCCGGCGACGTGGCCCCCGACGCCGACGGCCGGACAGCCGCCGCCGGGCAGGGTGACGCCCCATCCGAGGTAGAGGGTGCGGTAGACCCGTCCGAGCGTGGCACCCGCTTCGACGGCGAAGACCCGTCGCCGCGGATCGTAGGAGACCTCCGTCATCTCGGAGACGTCGATCAGGACCCGGACGGCCGGGTCGTCGACGAAGTTCTCGAAGCAGTGGCCGCCGCTGCGGACCGCGACCCGCCTGCGGCCCCGGGCCGCCTCCTCCACCGCCCGGACGACCTGCTCCGCCGAGCCGACCAGGTGCACGACGTCCGGGGAGCCGGTGAAGCGGCCGTTGTACCCGCGGGTGGTGAGTTCGGCGTACCGGGGGTCGTCCGGTTCCAGCACCACCGGCCCCAGGGTCCGCGGACTCCTCGCCCCGGGGGTGGAGGCGGCGGCGGGGCCGCCGAGGAGAGTGGCGCCCCCGGAGAGCGCCGAGAGTTCCAGCAGCCGTCTGCGTGTGAGTCGTGCCAAGGGGAGCACCGCCCTTCCCGTCCGGCCGTGGCCGATCGCCTCGTCGGCTGCCAGCCTGCTCGTCCTCCGTGGCGGGACGGTGGAGTCGTGCTGGTACGGCGGCGCCGGACGGGTCCGGAACGGACGCTTCGAAAGGCGCGTCGAGACAGTCAGGGAAGCTGACAAAGACGTTATTAACGCTTCTAAGCTCGAAGAAGTCAAGAGCTCAGAGCCTCTGACTTCCCCTCCCCTGCCCCGGAACCGAGCCGGCCGGTCCGGGCACGGGCCGGGTCCACCCTGAGCCGCCCCATGAACCCCGTACGGGAGAACCCATGATCCGCACCCGCGGGCTCACCCGCAGTTTCCGCGCCAAAGGAGAGACCGTCGAAGCCGTGCGCGGCCTCGACCTCGACATCGAAGCCGGCTCCGTGGTCGCCTTCCTCGGCCCCAACGGCGCCGGGAAGACCACCAGTCTGCGGATGCTGACCACCCTGCTCCCGCCGACCTCGGGCACTGCCGTCGTCGCCGGCCACGACGTGCTGACCGACCCGTCGGGCGTCCGCCACCGCATCGGCTACCTCGGCCAGGGCAACAGCGCCGGCAGCAACTTCCGGGTCGTCGACGAACTGATCACCCAGGGCCGCGCCTACGGCCTGACCCGCGCGGAGTCCCACACCCGGGCGGAGCGCCTGCTGGGCGCGCTCGAACTGGAGGGCCTGGCCAAGCGGACGGTGGGCACTCTGTCGGGTGGCCAGCGCCGCCGCCTGGACATCGCCATGGCCCTGGTCCACGAGCCGGAACTGCTCTTCCTCGACGAACCCACCACGGGGCTCGACCCGCACAGCCGCGCCAACATCTGGGAGCACGTGCTGCGGCTGCACAAGGAGCTCGGCACCACGATCGTCTTCACCACCCACTACCTGGAGGAGGCGGACCTGTGGGCCCGGCGGGTGATGGTGGTCGACCACGGCCGGGTGATCGCCGACGACTCCCCCGAGAAGCTCAAGGCCGATCTGGCCGGCGACCGCATCACCCTGGGGGCCGCCGACCGCGCCGACGCCGAGCGGGCCGCCGAACTCACCCGCACCCTGCCCACCGTGCACGAGGTCACCGTCGACGGCACGGAGGTGCGGGTGCGCACTCCCCACGGAGACGCCCGGCTCCCGGTCCTGCTGCGGAACCTGGAGGACGTCGGAGTGCGGGTGCTCACCGCCCGGCTCACCCGCCCCACCCTCGACGACGTCTTCCTCGGCCTGACCGGCCGCACCCTGCGGGAGAGCGCCGACGCCACCGCCCCGACCACCACGCACGACGGAGCCTGACCATGAAGGTGCTCAACGACACCCGTACCGCCTTCGCCCGCGAGCTGGGGCCCGAGCTGCGCCAGCCGGCCGGCCTCCTCTTCACGATGCTGCTGCCCTTCCTCTTCCTCGCCCTCTTCGCGCCCCTGCTCCCGGGCATGGCTTCCCCGGGCGGGGAGACAGGCTCCCCCTGGCAGTGGTTCGTGCCGGGGATGCTCGTCCTGCTGGCCCTCTCCGCCACAGCGGGGGCGGGCGCCTCCCTGCTCAACGAGATGTCCTCGGGGACCTTCGAGCGCATGCTCGTGACCCCGCTGAACCGGGCCGCGATGCTCGTCGGACGGGCGCTGAAGGAGGTCGTGATCCTGCTGACGCAGGCCCTGCTGATCCTCGCCCTGCTGCTGCCGACCGACTTCCGGCTCCACCCGCTCGGCGCCCTGGCGGGCCTGGCGCTGCTGACCGTCTTCGGGATCGGGATCAGCGCCCTCTCCTTCACCCTCGCGCTCCACTCCCGCAAGCAGCAGACCCTGTTCTACGGCGTGCAGCAGATGATCTTCTTTCCGCTGCTCCTGCTCTCCGGGGTCCTGCTCCCCATCACCGAGGCGTCGGCCCCCACCTGGCTCTACGTCCTGAGCCGGATCAACCCCGCGACCTACGTGGTCGAGGCCGAACGCGCCCTTTTCGACGGCCGCTTGGCCGAGACGGGCGTCCTGTACGGGATCCTCGCGGCGACGGCCATCGCGGTGCTGGGGGTCGTCGCGGGCATCCGCGGCATGCGCAACGCCTCGGTGTGACACCCGGTGTGACGCGCCGTCCGGCCGCCCCCACCCCTCGCACGTCCGAGCCCGTACGCGAAGGAGCACCGCACCCGTGACAGCCGAAGCCTCCCTTGGCACCCCGCCTCCCCGCGCCCGCACCGTGGACGTCTGGTTCGACCCCGCTTGCGCCTACACCTGGCTGACCAGCCGCTGGCTGCGGGAGGCGGCCCGGGTCCGTCCGCTGGAACTGCGCTGGCACCTGATGAGCCTGTCCCTCCTCAACGAGGGCCGGGACGACGACCCCGAGGGCGACCCGGAGGGGTATCTGATGGTGCCGGTGCGGATCGGCACCGCCGTCCGGCACCACCACGGGCAGGAGGCCCTGGCCCGCTTCCACGCCTCGCTGTGGGCCGATCTCGGCGCCCCCGGGGAGCAGGGCAGCCGGAAGTGGATCAACGATCCGGCCCTGGCCCTGGCCCACGCGGGCCTGCCGGAGGAGCTTGCGGCGGCCGGGACCTCCACCGCCTACGACGGGGAGCTGCGGGCCTCGCACGCGAAGGCCGTGGGGCTGCTCGGCCCCCGGCCCGGGACGCCGGTGGTCGCCGTCGGGGAGCCGGGCGAACCGCACCGCCCCTCCCCGGCCTTCTTCGGGCCGGTCATCTCCCGCGTACCGAAGGGGGAGGCGGCGGGGCTGCTGTGGGACGGGACGCTGCTGGTGGCCGGCACCCCCGGGTTCCACGCCCTCAAGGGGAGGCCCGCCGACCCGGATCCGGACGTGACCGAGGCGGATCCGGCGTGACCGGGCCGGCGCCGACCGGCCGTCGGGCGGGGCGTGCGGACGCCCGCGGGTCCCCGGGGTCAGTAGTTGCCGAGGCCTCCGCAGACGTTGAGGGCCTGGGCGGTGACGGGGGCGGCCGTGTCGGTGATCAGGTAGCCGACCAGGCCCGCCACCTCCTCGGGGGTGGTGTACCGGCCCAGGGGGATCTTCGCCTGGAACCGTTCGAGCACGGCCTCGGTGGAGATGTCCCATGCCGCCGCGTACCCCGCGCGGACCCGCTCCGCCATCGGCGTCTCGACATACCCCGGGCAGACGGCGTTGACCGTGATGCCGGTCCTGGCCAGTTCCAGGCCCAGGGCCTTGGTGAAGCCGACTACGGCGTGCTTGGAGGCCGAGTAGGGCGCACCGAGCACCACACCCTGCTTCCCGCCCGTGGAGGCGATGTTGACGACCCGTCCCCGGCCCCGGTCCAGCATGCCGCCGGTGGTCAGCACGGCCCTGGTGACCCGGAACACGCTGTGGAGGTTGGTGTCCACGACGTCGAGCCACAGCTCGTCCGTCAGTCCGGCCGTGGGGCCGCCCCCACTGCGTCCCGCGTTGTTGACGAGGACGTCGATCGGACCGTACCGGTCGACGGCGGCGCGGACGAAGGCGTCCACCTGCCCGGTGGAGCGCACGTCGCAGGTCTGCCCGTCGGCGTCCACACCCTCCTCGCGCAGGAGTTCGACGGTGGCGGCGACGGAGTCGGCGTCCCGCGCGCAGAGGAAGACCCGCAGGCCGTCCCTGCCGAGCGAGCGGGCCACGGCGAGACCGATCCCGCTGGTCGCCCCGGTGACGACGGCGACCCGTCCTTCGGTGCCGGTCATGGTTCCTCCCGGATCGTGGCATCGGATGTGCGTTAGCGGCCCGAGGGTGGCAACGGACGCTCGACAGGCGGTCGACCGGCCGCGTTCACCGCGGTTCGAGCCGTTCGAGAGGACGGCCGGGAAACGTCGGCGGGTCCGGGACCGGGCCTGCCGCACACACGATGAGAGACGAAGGAGAAGGAACCATGACCGTTCTGGTGACGGGTGCCACGGGGAACGTGGGCCGGCATGTGGTGGCGGGGCTGCTGAAGGCGGGTGAGCCGGTCCGTGCGATGACCCGCTCGCCCGGGCGTGCCTCGCTGCCGGAAGGGGTGGAGACGGTCCGGGGCGACCTCGCCGATCCGGCGAGCCTCGACGCGGCCCTCTCCGGTGTCGACCGGGCGTACCTCTTCCCGCTGCCGGGAACCGCCGAGGAGTTCACCGCGCGGGCCGTCAAGGCGGGGGTGCGACGGATCGTCGTGCTGTCCTCCGTGGCGGCCGAGTACGCCGACGGGGACTACAGCGGCGACCACCACACGGCGGTGGAACGGGCGGTGGAGGCGTCCGGTGTCGAGTGGACCCATGTCAGGCCGGGTGAGTTCATGGCCAACCTGCTGGACTGGTGGGCCCCCTCGATCCGGGCCGAGGGCGTGGTCCGCGCTCCCTTCGGCGCGACCCGCAGCACCCCTGTGCACGAGGCCGACATCGCCGACGTGGCGGTGACGGCGCTGCTGGAGGACGGGCACGCCGGGAAGGCGTACTCCTTCGCCGGCCCGGAGTCCCTGGCCAAGGCCGAGCAGGTGCGTGTGCTGAGCGAGGTCCTCGGCCGCGAGATCCGCTTCGAGGAACTGACGGTGGAAGCGGCCCGCGCGCTGTGGCTGGGCCAGGGGATGTCCGCCGAGGCGGTCGACTGGCTGCTCCAGGACCCGGTGGACGTGCCGGTGGGCCCCACCGCCGAGCGGGTCACCGGCCGGCCGGCCCGCACCTTCGCCCAGTGGGTTGCCGATCACCGGACGGACTTCTGACGGGCCGCGTCCCGAGGGCGTTCAGCGGCGGTTGAGCGGGGCTCCAGCCGGCCCGCCGACGGTGGTCGGGACCTTCTTCGCGGACCGATGGGAAACGCCCTCATGGTGGATGTCGCACAGAACGCCCTGATCCGACGGCTGGTCCGGGCCGGAGCCGGCTCCGACGACGAGATCGACGCCCTGCTGAAGGAGGTCGGTCTCGCGGACGTGGCGGGCGTCCTCGTCGGGGAGGTGCTGTTCCGCTGCCCCGATCCGGTCAACACCGCGCCCGTCGACGTGGCGCTGGACGTCACCCACGGCGGCGAGCGGCACTCCGCCGTCCTGCGCATGGTGCGCGACGAACCGATCCGCGTGGTCGGGGACGACTCCGCGCGCGTGCGCTCCCGGGTCACGTTCACGGCGGCGGGGCTGGTCCGCCGGCTCCACGGGCCGGCGGACTCCCCGCGCACGGGGGACTTCCACAACTCCTTCGTGCCGACGCCCGGGGAGCCGGGGCAGGTGCGGGAGCTGCTCGCCGAGATGAACACGGTGCTGCGGGCGGCGGCCCAGGCCACCGCGACCCTGATGGCCGGCTGCACGGGGCGCGCCCCCGACCTGGGCGAGCTCTCCATCCGGTACGGCTCCGACAAGTGGGCCAGCTTCCACTGGTACACGGCCCACTACGAGCGCCACTTCGCCCCTTACCGGGACCGGCCGGTGCGGGTCCTGGAGATCGGCATCGGCGGCTTCGACGACGACCTCGGCGGCGGCTCGCTGAAGATGTGGAAGCGCTACTTCCCCCGGGGCACGGTCTTCGGGCTGGACATCTACGACAAGACGGCGCTGACCGAGCCCCGGCTGACGGCGTTGGTCGGCGACCAGAACGACCCGGAGTTCCTGACCGGGCTGGCCCGCGAGCACGGGCCGTTCGACATCGTCATCGACGACGGCAGCCATGTGAACGAGCACGTACGCACCTCGTTCCGGGCCCTCTTCCCGTACGTGCGGCCCGGTGGCCTCTACGTGATCGAGGACCTCCAGACCGCGTACTTCACCGACTTCGGCGGCAGCGCGGGCGGGGTCGCGGGCCCCGACACGTCGCTCGGTCTCGTCAAGGAGCTGATCGACGACCTGCACCACCGGGAGCACCGCGAGCCCGCCGTCGTCCGCCCCACCCCGACGCAGAGCACCGTCACGGCGGTGCACGCCTACCACAACATCGTCTTCGTGGAGAAGGGGACGAACGGGGAGGACACGCTACCCACGTGGATGGACGCGGACGTGTGGACCGCGCTGGGCGCCAAATGAGCAGCCGGGGAGAACGAGGAGGAAGGAGGGGAGCGGCCATGCGCGTTCTGTTCACCGTGTCCACGTGGCCCACCCAGTACGCGGCCATGGTGCCGCTGGGATGGGCGCTCCAGGCAGCCGGCCACGAGGTCAGGGTGCTGTGCGCCGCCTCGCAGGCGGCCGCGGTGGGCCGGGCCGGCCTGGTACCCGTGCCGGTCCTCGGGGGGATGGAGGAGGTCCTGCGGCTGCGCCTGCAGTACCACGCGGAGGCGGTGGCCGGGATCTGGCCGTACCCGTGGCTCCCTCCCCACCCGCTGACGGGCGAACGGCTCGACCGCCTCGACGCTTTCGACACCCGCCGCTTCGAGCGGGAGGTCGCGCCCGAGCTGGACGCGTCGACGGCCCGGAGCTTCGACGCGGCCGTGGACTATGCCCGGGACTGGCGGCCGGACCTCGTCCTGTACGACCCGGGCAGCCTGGAGGGGCTGCTGGCCGCCAAGGTCCTGGGCGTTCCGGCGGCGCTCTGCCTCTGGGGTCCGGCGAGCCCGCACGACCCCGATCACATGCGGATCGTTCCCACCGACCGCAGCGGATCGTTCGCCCGGTACGGCCTGGGGCCGTTCGACCTGGCGATGATCGAGCGGGTCGTGGACCCCAACCCGCCGTCCCTGAAGGTGCCGATCGGTTCGGGGCGGCTACCGGTGCGCTACGTCCCGTACAACGGCGCCGGGTCCGCCCCGGCATGGACCGCGCGGCCACCGGAGGGCCGCAGGGTCTGCGTCACCTGGTCCACGGCCCTGTCCACCGTCTCCGGCCCCGACTCCTATCTGCTCCCCCGGATCGTCTCCGCCCTAAACGGACTGGACTGTGAGGTCGTGCTCACCGCGACCGCGCGGGACGTAGCCGCACTCGGCCCGGTGCCGCCCTCCGTCCGTGTGACGGAGAACCTGCCGCTGGCCGCCCTGCTGCCGGGCTCCGCCGCCGTCGTCCACCACGGGGGCAGCGGCAGCACGCTGACGTCCCTGTGGGCGGGGGTCCCGCAGTTCATCGCGACGTTCGCGTCGGAACAGCAGGTCACCGGGGAGCGGGTGGCCGCCACCGGGGCCGCGCTCCACGTCCCCGGGCATCTCGCGGACGAGGCGGCGATCCGGGCCGGCGTGGAGCGGCTGATCGAGGACGGCGCCCATCGGGCCGCGGCCGGGCGGCTCCGCGAGGAGGTCACGGAGGCGCCGACGCCGGCCGCGCTCGCCACCACGCTGGAGGCCCTGGTGACCGGCGCCTGAGGAGCGGGATCCCGGCAGCGGATCCGAGTGCGCGAAGGTCGAGGCGCATACGAGGTCCGCTGCCGATCCTGCGGGGCATGACCACCCGAAACGAAGGAACCGAAGGAACAGGCCATGAGGCCCGGCCGGGGGACGGGGCCGGGCGCGGGATCGTCGTCACCGGCGGCGGCACCGGCATCGGCCGCGCCACGGCTCGCGCGTTCGCCGCGCGCGGGGACCGGGTGCTCGTCGTCGGACGCACCGCGGCCGCGCTCGACGCGACCGCCGAGGGGCACCCCGGCATCCGGGGCCTCGTCGCCGACGTCACGGAGCAGGACGCCCCCGAGCGGATCGTCGACACGGCCCTGGACGTCCTCGGCCGGATCGACGTCCTGGTCAACAACGCGGCCGCGATGGGGTACCGCCCGCTGGCCGCGCTGGACCGGACCGAGGCCGAACGGCAGCTCCACACCAATCTCCTGGCCCCGGTCCTGCTCACCCGGGCCGCCCTTGAACCCCTGGCGGCACGGTCCGGCACGGTGGTGAACATCGGCTCGGCCGGCGCCCTCGGCCTGAGGTCCTGGCCCGACAACGGCCTGTACGGGGCGGCCAAGGCCGGGCTCGACTTCCTCACCCGCACCTGGGCCGTCGAACTGGCCCCGCGCGGCATCCGGGTGGTCGGCGTCGCCCCCGGGGTGACCGACGTCGGTGCCGGCCCGGGGCCGGACGGCGGCGACCCCGCGTACGGGGACTTCCTGAAGGGGATCGCTGCCCGGACGCCGAGCGGCCGGGTCGGCCGCCCCGAGGAGATGGCCTGGTGGATCGTGCAGCTCACCCGTCCGGAGGCCGCCTACGCCAACGGGACGGTGGTTCCGGTGGACGGCGGGCTCTCCCTGACGTGACCCCGGCCCTCCCACCGTCCCGCCCGGCGGCCCCGTCCGCACGCCGACCCGGTCCGTCCGTCCGAAAGGGGAGCGCCGATGCGCGTCCTGTTCCAGCCCTTCGCCGCCGCCACCCACGTGGCCGCCCAGGTCCCGCTCGCCTGGGCGCTGCGCGCGGCCGGTCACGAGGTGCGGGTCGCCACCCAGCCGGACGTGGTCGAGGACATCACCGGGGCCGGCCTGACGGCGGTACCGGTCGGTGAGTCCCTGCACGTCGCCGCCAAGATGAACCCCACCGAGGCGGACCTGCCGGAGGAACTGCGCGACGGCGCCTGGCTGCGGGTCCTCGACCCGGGCGAGGTCCGCCCGGAGCGGCTGACGCCCGAGCACCTGCACGGGGTGTTCGCCGCCTGGACGCCGCTGGTCCACCGGAACACGGTGCCGGACCGGATGATCGACGACCTCGTCGCCTTCGCCCGGGACTGGCGGCCGGACCTGGTCGTCTGGGACACCATGACCTACGCGGGCCCGGTCGTCGCCCGTGCCGTCGGTGCCGCGCACGCCCGGCTGATGTTCGGGCTCGACCTGGTCGGCCTGCTGCGCGAGCGGTACCGGGCCGTCCTCGACCGGCTGCCGCCGCAGCTGCGGGACGACCCGCTGGAGGAGTGGTTGGGTCACGTCCTGGAACGCCATGGTTTGGAGGGCCCCGGCCGGGGCTTCGACGAGGAGCTCGTGGTCGGCCAGTGGACCCTGGACCCGGTGCCCACCTCCCTCGCCCTGCCGGTCTCCCTTCCGCGGGTTCCGGTGCGTTACGTGCCGTACAACGGCCGGGCGGGCGCGCCCCTCCGGCTGGACGAGCCCGCCGGGCGACGGCGGATCTGCCTCACCCTCGGCGTCTCCTTCCGGGAGGTGGTCGGCGAGGACCAGGCGTCGGTCGGCGAGCTGCTGGAGGCCGTGGCCGACCTGGACGTCGAGGTGGTGGCCACGCTCGACGCCGGACAGCTCGACGCCCTCGGGCCGCTGCCGCCGAACGTCCGGGCGTTCGACTTCGTCCCGCTGGACGAACTGCTGCCGAGCTGCGCGGCGGTCATCCACCACGGCGGGGCGGGTACCTTCCTGACCGCCCTGGCCCACGGGGTCCCGCAGGTCGTCGTCCCGTCCCGGATGTGGTGCAACACCCCGCGCGCGGAGCGGGCCGGGGCGGCCGGGGTGGCGCTGACGTGTCCGCCCGAGCGGCTCACGGCCGCCCGGCTGCGCACGATGGTGACCCGCGTACTCGACGACCCGTCCTTCGCGCGTGCGGCGGCCCGGGTGCGTACCGAGATGCTCGGGACGCCGACGCCGGCCGGGATCGTACCGGTCCTCGAACGGCTGACGGCCGCCCGTCGGACGGGCGCATGACATACGGTCGGAACCGGAAGATCGCTGTCTCCGAGGATTGGGGCGACGTCACCTTGAGGACGCACATTCCGTATCTCCTGGCCGTGGCGAGCACCGTCGCGACGCGCCGGGTGGACGAGCGGCTGGCCGCGTACGACCTGACGGTGCGCCAGTACGGACTGCTCGCCCAGCTCTCGCTCGAACCCGAACTGACCATGGCGGAGCTGGCCCGTCAGCTGGGCATCGCCCGCCAGTCGGTGCACCAGCTGGTCAACGAACTCGTCGAGGCCGGCCACGTACGCCGCCGCCCGGGTGCCGACGACCGCTCGCGCCGGCTGGAGATCACCGACACCGCGCACTACCTGCTGACCCGCATCGACGAGCCGCTGCAGCGGGTGGAGGCGGAACTGCTCGGCGATCTCGCCCCGTACGAGGCCGAGAACCTGCGCAGCCTCCTCCAGCGCGTCCTGGCCCACGCCACCGACGACGAGGCGTGGCTGCCCGCCCGCTGACGACCGCCCCCGGGCGCACCAACGGGGGTCGAGGCGGTGTCGAGGTCCGCTCCCTAGCCTCGCCGCCATGCGTGTGCTCTTCGTCACCCTGGCCGCCCCACCCCACTTCTTCGCCCAGGTGCCGCTGGCCTGGGCCCTGCGCGCCGCCGGACACGACGTGCGCGTCGCCAGTCAGCCCGATCTCATGGACACCGTGACCGCCGCCGGGCTGCCCGCGGTCCCGGTGGGACCCCGGCTCGCCCAGAACGAGTCCGTGGAGAAGCTGCGGCAGCGGCGGGAGAAGGCCGCCGAGCGCCTGGCGGAGCCGCCGGACGCCCAGGAACTGATGCGGATGGCGGAGGACCGGCCCGAACGGCTGACCCCCGACTTCCTGGACGGCCTGTTCACGGTGATGACCTCGGCCATCTTCCAGAACTTCTCGGCCGAGGAGACCGTGGACGACCTGGTGGCACTGGCCCGGCGGTGGCGCCCCGATCTCGTCGTCTGGGACACCCTGATGATGGGCGGGGCGGTCGCCGCCCGCGCCTCCGGGGCGGCCCACGCCCGGCTCCTCTACGGACTCGACCTGGTGGGCGCGGCGCGGGAACGGCACCTGGCCGCGTCGGCCGGCCGGCCCCGGGAACTGCGGGAGGACCCGCTGGCCGAATGGCTCGGCTGGACGGCGGCCCGGTACGGCGTCGGATTCACGGAGGACCTGGTGACCGGCCAGTGGACCCTCGATCCCGCTCCGGCCTCGCTGCGGCCCCCCACCGCCCTGCCGTGGGTGCCCTTCCGTCACGTTCCGTACAACGGGCGGTCCGTGGTGCCGGAGTGGTTGCGCGAACGGCCGGCCCGGCGCCGGGTCTGCCTCACCCTGGGGCTCTCGTTCCGCGAGGTGATGGGCGGTGAGCAGACCTCCGTACCGGCTCTGCTGGAGTCGCTGGGCGAGCTGGACGCCGAGGTGGTGGCGACCCTCGACTCCGGGCAGTTGGCCGAGGTCGGCCAGGTCCCGGCCAATGTGCGGGTGGTGGACTTCGTACCGCTGGACGCCCTGCTGCCCACCTGCTCGGCGATCGTGCACCAGGGCGGCTTCGGCACCGCGCAGAACGCGCTGGTGCACGGCGTGCCCCAGATCGTCGTCCCCAACGACCTGTGGGACATCCACCCGCGGGCGGCGCTGATCGAACGGTCGGGGGCCGGACTGCGCCCGTCCGGGTCCGGTCCGCTGCGCCCGGCGGAGCTGCGCGGCCTGGTGACGCGGGTGCTGGAGGAGCCCTCGTACGCGCGGAACGCGGCCCGGCTGCGGAACGAGATCCAGGCCGCCCCCTCGCCCGCCGAGCTGGTTCCGGTCCTCGAAGCGCTGACCGCGCGTCACCGCCGTCTCAGCTGAGCCGGCCCAGCGCCTCGGCCAGGGCCGCGCGCCACGACCGGGGCGCCGGGATGCCCGCCTCACGCCAGCGGTCGTGGCCGAGCACCGTGTACCGGGGCCGGGGGGCGCGCCCGCCGAAGACGGCGGCGGACACCGGCCTCACCCGCCGGGGATCGGCGCCGAGCAGCCGGAACACCTCGCGTGCCAGCTCGTACCAGCTGGCCCGACCCGCGTTGGTGGCGTGGAAGACGCCGTTCGCCCCGGGGACGCCTCCGAGGGCGATCAGGGAGCGTGCCACGTCGGCCGCCCAGGTCGGCTGCCCCACCAGATCGGCCACCACGTCCACGGGGTCGCCGCCCCGCGCCCGCTGGGACATGGTGCGGACGAAGTTGGGCCCGTGCTCACCGTGGAGCCAGGCGGTGCGGACCACGGCTCCCAGGTCCGGCAGGAGCGCGAGGACCGCTCGTTCGCCCGCCCGTTTGCTGCGTCCGTAGACGTTGAGGGGGGCCGTGGGGTGGTCCTCGGGGTACGGGGAGCCGGCATCGCCGGGGAAGACGTAGTCGGTGGAGAGGTGCAGCAGCCGGGCCCCGTGGCGCGCGCACAGGCCGGCGAGGTGCCGGGGGCCTTCGGCGTTGACGCGGAAGGCCCGGTCCGGCTCCGTTTCTGCCGCCTCCACGGCCGTGTAGGCGGCGCAGTTGACCACGAGGCCGGGGCGGTGCCGGGCGAAGGCCGCGGCGAGCGCGTCGGGATCGGTGACGTCCAGGGCCCGCCGATCCAGGCCGACCGCGTCCGCGCCCTCGGCCGCCAGGGCCGCCGTCACCTCACGGCCGAGGAGTCCGCCCGCCCCGGTGACCAGCCACCTCATCCCGGGGCCCGGACCGCTGTGTCCAGCGGCTCGCGCAGACGGCGCTTGAGCGGTTCCCACCAGTCGCGGTGCCGCCGGTACCAGTCGACGGTGGCCGGGAGGCCGTCGGCGAAGGCGTGCCGGGGACGGTAGCCGAGCTCGGCGCGGGCCTTGCCGTCGTCGAGGGCGTAGCGCCGGTCGTGGCCCTTGCGATCGGGCACCCGCCGGATCCGGCTGGAGTCGGCCCCGCAGGCGTCGAGGAGCAGTTCGGTCAGTTCCCGGTTGGTGAGGCGGGTGCCGCCGCCGAGGTGGTAGACCTCGCCGGCCCGTCCCCGGGTGCGGACCAGGTCGATGCCGGCGCAGTGGTCCTCGACGTGCACCCACTCGCGTACGTGGGTGCCCTCGCCGTAGAGCGGTACGCGCTCCCCGTCCAGCAGGTTGGTGACGAAGAGCGGGATCAGCTTCTCGGGGAACTGGCGCGGCCCGTAGTTGTTGGAACAGCGGGTGATCCGCACGTCGAGCCCGTGGGTGCGGTGCTGGGCCAGGGCGAGCAGGTCGGAGGCGGCCTTGGAGGCCGCGTAGGGGGAGTTGGGGCTCAGCGGGCAGTCCTCGGTCCAGGCGCCCTCGGCGATGGACCCGTAGACCTCGTCGGTCGAGACGTGGACGAAGGGGCCGACGCCGTGGCGCACGGCCGCGTCGAGGAGCGTCTGGGTGCCCAGCACGTTGGTGCGGACGAAGGGCTCCGCTCCGGCGATGGAGCGGTCCACGTGCGATTCGGCGGCGAAGTGCACCACCTGGTCGGCGCCGGCCGTCAGCCGGTCGACCAGGACGGGGTCGCAGATGTCCCCGTGCACGAACCGCAGTCGGGGGTGGGAGACGTCGAGGTTGTCGAGGTTGCTCGCGTAGGTCAGGCGGTCCAGCACGGTGACGTGGACGGCCGGATCATCGGACAGCAGGGAACGGACGTAGGCCGAGCCGATGAAACCGGCCGCTCCGGTAAGCAGGAGATTCACGCGGGTCATGGTGCCCGCCGCGGGTCGAGCATCCGACGACGGTCCATGGTCGCGGCCCTCCTCCGGCTCCATCCGTCGTCGACCCGTCGGTGACCGGCGCGGCCGAGACTCGGGCGTCGAGATCCCGAACGCCGGAGGAACCATGGCCCTGTTCGCTGTCCTCGCCACCCAGTCCCCCACCGGAATCCCCGCCGACGAGTTCCGGCGGCGGCTGCCCGAGGGCTTCGCGTACGTCAAGGAACTGGTCGGCAGGGGAGTCATCCGGCACAACTGGATCCGGGTCGGCGCCTCTGGCGGCCTGCTGATCTACGAGGTGGACTCCCACGAGGAGCTGAACACCCTGCTGTACGGGAACCCGCTCAGCCCGCACCTCCGCTTCGAGGTGATCCCGCTGGCGGAGGTGGGCGGCTTCGACCCGACGGCCTTCGAGAAGCGGGGCGGCGCGGCAGGGGACGGCACCGTCACCCGGTGACGAGGGCGCGGGCGAGGCTCCGGTAGAAGGCGGTGACCCCGGGTTCCTTCGGGGAGAGGTGGCCGCGCTCCGCGAAGCGGGAGCCCGCCACCCGCTGGACGGCCTCCATGCCGAGACGGTCCTCCCGGTTGACCACCGCGGCGCTCTCCTCGTTCTGCTCGCGGAACGCGTCGCGGTCCTGGCCCTCCAGGGCGGAGGGGTGCGTGAGCACCCCGCCGCGGACCTCGACGCGGTCGATGGCCAGCGGGATCATGGCGGTCCAGACGACGGAGTCGCCGAAGGCCGCCAGACTGCTGCACGGGAAGACGGCGCAGTTGTACATGGTGGCGCGCTGCGCGGCGGAGAGCGGCAGCGCCGTGGCCGCGAGGGGTTCGCGGAACGGGCTGAGGAGCCGGGTCACCCAGGACGAGTCGGTGCGCACCTCCATGGCCCCGCCCGGCGGGGTGATGAGCGCCACGGTGGTGGGGTGGAGTCCCATGGCGTGGTAGTTCTCGTGGGCGTTCTGGACCGCGATCTTCCAGTTGCACCGCCACTCCTCGGTCCAGGTGGCGATCGGTGTCATCTCCGGCAGCCGGTAGGCGTCGAGTTCCCGGCCGATCCGCCGCAGGTGCGGCGCCAGCGGCTCGGCGTCCGGGTCGGGATTGACGAAGACGAAGCCCCGCCACTCCTCCACGGCCGGCGCAGGCCGGCGCGCGCCCGGGACGGACCGCGCCCGCAGTGTCCCGTCCTCGCCCCGGAGGACGGTGACGGGCCGGCCGGCGGGGGAGACGGTGAAGCACCCTCCGGGTTCGGACGGTGCGCCGGTGTGGCCCGCCAGCAGCCAGGACCGTCCGAAGACCAGCTCCCGCTCCGCCGCCCACAGCTCGGGGGAGGTGAAGGCCGCCGGGGACAGGCTCACCTCGGGTGCGTCCGCTTCCAGATACCCGGCCAGCTCCGCCACGATCTCGGTGAGCGTCATGCCTCTCGCCGTTCCTTTCCGTACCGGGCCGTGAGCCGCTCGATCTCGGCGACGGCCTCGTTGGGTGTCGGCATCTCCTCGATCTCCCGCCGCAGACGCTGCGCGTTCGCCGCGAACGACGGGTCCGTCAGCACGCGCGCGACGTTCTCCCGGAAGCGGTCCGCGGTGAACTCCCGCAGCGGGAGGGACAGGACGTTGCCCTGCTTCTCGTAGGCGGCGCCCATGGACTCGGTGACCCACTCCCAGCCGGTGAGCAGGACCTGGGGAACGCCGTGGAACTCGGCCGTGGCTTTGGTCTGGTAGCCACCGTGGTGCACCACCGCCGCGCAGGTCGGCAGCAGGTCGTGCATCGGCACCCGGTCCACCACCCGCACGGCGTCCGGCAGCGGCGGCAGATGGGCGCGCTGCCGGGCGGAGAGCGCGGCGACCACCTCCACGTCCAGCTCGCCGAGCGCGCCCAGCATGCCGATGAGGACCGTGTCGAGGTCCCAGAGGCCGTAGCTGCTGTCGATGCTGACCCCCAGGGTCAGGCAGACCCGGGGGCGCAGCGGTGGCTCGCGGAGCCAGCGGGGCACGACCGCCGGCCCGTTGTAGGGGATGTAGCGGGCCGGGACCGTCGGGATGCCCAGGTCCTCGCGGAGGCTCGCCGGCCGGGTGTCGACGGTCCACTGGCCGGTGAGCACGGACTCGTGGAACCGGGTCCCGGCACCGAGGCGTTCCAGCGTCCAGTCCAGCCACTCCGCCGTGGGGTCCTCGCGGTGCTCGGGCTCCTGCTCCGCGGCCAGGCGCAGGAAGGTCCGCCGGGTCCCCAGTTGCATGGCCAGCTCGGGCCCGGAGACCAGACGGGCGTGGGCCGCGCCCACGGTGAGCGCCGCGACCGGGCCCGCCAGGCAGAGCGTCTCCCAGATGACGAGGTCGGGGCGCCAGTGCCGGGCGAGGGCCACCAGTTCGTCGATCATGGTGTCGGAGTTCAGGCGGGAGTTGAGGGCGGGCACGATGACGCTCTCGTAGCCGAGCTGCTCCTCCCAGGTCTCCACCCGGTCCGGCTCCCGGTCCTGGTCGGCGGTGCCGAAGTGGGCGATGGCCTCCTGGTGGAACTCGCCCAGCGCCTCGTACCACGGGGGGCTCTCGATCGGGACGGCCGTGATCCCGGACCGGGTGACGGTCTCCACCACGCCGGGGACGCAGGCGGCCCGCACCTCGTGGCCGGCGGTGCGCAGCGCCCACGCCAGCGGGGCGAGCAGCTGGAAGTGGCTGCCCTCCAGCGAGGTGAACAGAACCTTCATCGGACTTCTCCTCTTCTTGCCCCGAGGCCGGTCGGCGGGGACGCGGACGTCCTCGGGGGAGCCTTCGGGGCGGTCGTACCGGCCGCCCCGCCGTCGGCCGTCGGGGTGGTCGTGGCCCTGACCCGGACGCGGGCCGGACCCCGGGTCAGCGGAGCCCTGGGGCGGCGCACCACGGGGGCCGTGAGCTGCACCCGGGCGTACCGGTCCGCCAGCCCCGCGAGGGCGGTCTCGGCCAGGGCGCGGTGGAACGGGGCCAGGGCGCGGTGGCCGGGAGCCGTCACCGCTCCCGGACCGCCGTCGTGCAGGACCGCGAGCCGCTCGCCCTCGGCGATCCGGGCCCCGGCCACCTCCAGGTCGGCACGGGCCACCAGGGGCGCGATCCACCCGGGCGGCTCCGCGCGCAGCGCCTCCTCGGCCGTCCGCCGGGCTTCGCGGGCCGACGGCGGGAGCCGCGACCGCAGCACGGTCCGGGTGACGAGGTCGGCACCGGTGCGGGCGGCGACGGCGACCGTCGCCGGGCCCGGTGCGCCGGTGGGAGCGCAGGTGAGGAGGGACCGCAGCTCGTCGAGGCCGCTGCGCAGGCGCCTGGTGACGGCGAGCCGCTGCGGGCACACCACGGCGTCCTGGGCGGGGCCGCAGGCGGCGAGGGCCTCGGCGAACCGGTCGAGGTCCCTCCCGGGGATCGCGCACACCTCGGCGAGGGCGCCCGCCGCCAGCGGCTCGGCCACGTCGGCGACCAGGTCGAACTCGGGTCCCGCCGCATCGAGCAGCCGCGCGCAGAGGGAGTCGAGGCCGGTCGGCACCCGCACGTCCGTCACGGCGGCCTCCCCCGGCAGGACCGCCACGTGCCCGATGCCCGGGTGAGCGAGCAGCGCGGCCGCCGTGGCCGGGTCGGCGGTGACCCAGGCTCCGGTGCGGGAGCGCCACAGCGGCCCGGCCGCCAGGACCCGTTCGCGCAGCGGCCACGGGTCCTCGTCGATGTCGCAGAGCAGAGCGGCGTACGGGTCACCCTTGAGCCGGTGCAGCCACAGCGTGCCGTGCTCGCGCTGCAACCGCTCCCCCAGTTCCGCGAGCTCCTCCTGCTCCGCCGGATCCCCCGGCTCCGCGTACTCCCCCGTGGTCACGAGATGGCGCCGGGATCGGCGGTGATCAGGGGGAACCGGTCCCCGTCGACGGGCGCGCCGGGCGCGAGGTGGGCCACCGGATGGTCCTGGACGCCCGGACGGTACGTGGCGTCGGAGTCCATGTAGACGGAGGCGAAGGCGAGCCGGCGCTCCCGGTCGGTGTTGACCCCGGCCATGTGCACGGTGCGGAAGTCGTGGAAGACCACGTCCCCGGCGCGCATGGGGACCGCCACCCTGGGGTTGAACGGGAACTCGGGCCAGATCTCCTCCATCGGCCGGTAGTCCTGGAACCCGGCCAGATGGACCTGGCGGTGTTCGAGGGGGCGCCGGTGCGATCCGGGAACGTAGATCAGGCATCCCCGGTCGGCGGGCACGTCCGCCAGGGGGATCCACGCCGTCAGCGCCCGGGTCAGTCCGGCGAGCGGGAGCCCCGGCTCGTCGTCGTGGACCACGGTGGGCAGGTGTACGTCGGGGTCCTTCTTGAGCACGTCGGTGCCGTAGAGCCGCAGCGGCCCGCCGGCGAGGTGTTCGGCGGCCCGGGTGACGGCGGGATGCAGGGCCAGCCGGCGCAGTGCGGGGTGCTTGCGCCAGGCCGCCTCGACGTAGTGGACCTGGGTCTCGTCCTCGGAGGCGCCCCAGATCGCCGGGCCCTCGTCGGCGAGGAGCTCCTCGGCGGCGGCCCGGAACCCGGCGACCTCCTCGGCGGACAGCACCGCCCGGAGGTGGACGAATCCCTGGTCGTGGAAGCGGCGGAGGGCCTCCTGGGTCGGCAGGCCGCTCTCCGTCAGATCGGGGGTTGTCAGCACGTGATCGCCTTTCCTCGTCGGGTGGGAGGGCGGGAGGGACCGCGGGAGGGCGGGAGGGACCGCAGGAGGGCGCGGGAGGGGGGAAGGGCGCGGGAAGGCGTTCATCCGAGGGACTCGACGAGCCCGCCCACCGTCTCGGCCGGCGTGGGCATCGCGAGCATCTCGTCCCGGACCTGGTGGGCGTTGTCGCGGAGGCGCTCGTCCTTGAGGAGCGCCCGGCACTCGGCGGCGCCGAGCGTCCCGGGCTCCGCCACGATCCCGATGCCCCGCGCGGGCAGCAGGTCCGCGCCCGTCTGCTGGTACGAGCCCCGCGGGATGACGCACTGCGGGAGCCCGGCGGCGGCGGCCGTCAGCATGGTCCCGCTGCCGCCGTGGTGGATGACCGCGGTGCAGGTGTCGAGGAGCAGGTCGAGCGGGGCCCAGTCGACCAGCCGGACGTTGGGCGGCACGTCGGCCAGCAGGGCCGGGTCGCCACCGCCCAGGGTGAGCACGAATTCGGCGTCCACGCCCCGGGCCGCTTCCATGAGCGGGCCCAGGATCGCGATGCCGCCCCACTGGGCCTCGATGGTGCCGAGGGTGACGGCGATGCGTGGCAGCCGGGGCTTCTCCGCGAGCCAGTCGGGCAGCACGGTCCCCCCGTTGAACGGCAGGTGGCGCACCGGGCGGGCCTCGGGGGTCCGGCGGTCCTCGGGGAGGAGGGCGGTGAGGCTCGGCGGGAGCGTGGTGAGCGGGAGGGTGGCCGGAGGCTCGCCGGTGACGCCGTGCCGGTCCCAGTGGGGTTCCATGCCGGCACGGAGCAGGGTGCGCAGCCGGGCGCCGCTGTCGTACGAACCCAGCCGGGGCTCGACGAGGGGCACGCCGAGCGCGGCGGCCAGAAGGCGGCCGGCTCCCTGGAGGGGCGGGGCGACCACCAGGTCGGGGGACCACTCCCGGGCCGCCGCCAGGGCGCCGTCCGCCATCACCCCGGAGACCCGGGCGAAGAGCGTGGCCAGTTCGGCGTCCTCGGGGTCCTCGGCGAACATGGGGTGGTCCGACGGGCCGTCGGCCCCGGCCGCGGTTCCCCGGGGCACGTAGACGGGCAGGTAGTCCAGGCCCGGGGTGACGTCCACGACGTCGAACCCCGCCTCGGCGACGCCCAGGCTGAGCCCGCCGGTGGCGTACCGGACCCGGTGGCCGGCCGCGCGGAACGCCTGGGCGAGGGGGACGGTCGGGAAGAGGTGGCCGAGGCCGGGAGAGGTCACGAACAGGACGCGCATGCTGCCCCCAGGCAGGAATCGAGGGATGCGTTTCGTCGGGGTCCCACGAGACCGGGGCTCACGGGGCGGTCCCGAGAAAGAGACCCCGGCCGGAGTGCGGACCGGGGACGTACTCGACGGTGAGGCCGGCGGCCCGGAAGGCCGTCTCGTAGGCCGTGCGGGTGAAGAGGGAGATGCGGTGCGTCTCGGTGAAGTGCCGGGCGCCCGTGCGGGCGTCGGCCACCACGTAGTGCACGTCCATCCGGCACGCCTCCCCCTCACGCGCGGAGTGCGAGACCCGGGCCACGGTCCGCCCCGCCACGGTGGCCACGTCCGCCGAGACGTGCCCGTCGAGGTACGTCTCGGGGAACCACCAGGGGTCCACGGCCACCACTCCGCCCGGCGTCAGGTGCCGGGCGAAGGCGGCCAGGACGGCGTGGAGTTCGGCCTCATCGGTCGCGTAGCCGAGGGACCCGAACATGCAGGTGACCACGTCGAACCGGGTGTCCAGATCGAAGGCCCGCATGTCACCGACGTGCACGGGGACGTCCGGCAGCGCACGGCGCGCCGCGCGGACCATGGGCTCGGACAGTTCGAGGCCCGTCACCGCGTCGAAGAGCCCCGCGAAGTGGCGCAGGTGCGCTCCGGTGCCGCAGGCCACGTCGAGGAGGGAGCGGGCGTCGGGCCGCAGACGACGGACGTGCCGGGTCAGCTCGCGCGCCTCGGCCCCGTAGTCCTTGCCGCGGCTCTCGTGGATGAGGTCGTGGATCTCGGTGAGTTCAGCGCCGTACATGCACGGATCGTCGGAAGGAGGGCTGGAGGAATCACCCAGGACGGGTGGAGGCGCCGGCGGCGGCGCGTCGACCGGGCGGCGACCGATTCACCAGGACGCGCGGTCACCTTCGACCGGACGGGACGGGACCCGGGACAGCACCCGGGTCGAGAACCGGAACGAGCGGAGGGCCGACGTGGACGTCGGGGAGATCGTGGCGGAGTTGGAGCGCTATCTGGGGCCGGACGCCGAGGAGTTGAGCCTGCCCCCGGCGGCGTTCACCTCGCCCGAGCTGTGGAAGGTGGAGCAGGAGCGGGTGTTCGGCCGTTCCTGGGTGCTGGTGGCGCACGTCGACGAACTGGCGGAGACCGGGGCCTACGTGGCCCTCTCGGTCGCGGGCGAGCCGGTGGTGGTGGTCCGGGGCGAGGACGGGACGCTCCGGGGGATGTCGCCGGTGTGCCGGCACCGGCTGATGCCGGTGGTGGAGGAGGGTTCGGGCCGCACGGACGTGTTCACCTGCCCGTACCACCTGTGGCGGTACGGGCTCGACGGCCGGCTCGTGGGCGCCACCCACATGAAGCGGAATCCGGCGTTCGATCCCGCGGCGTGTCAGCTGCCCCGTTTCGCGGTGGAGGACTGGCACGGGTTCGTCTTCGTCAACCTCGACGCCACCGCCGAGCCCCTGGGTCCCCACCTGCGGCGGATCGGCGAGGACCTGGCCAACTACCGCCTGCCGGAGCTGACCCAGGTCGCGGGCTGGACGGAGGAGTGGCACTGCAACTGGAAGGTCGCCGTCGAGAACGCGCACGAGAACTACCACGTCATGGGCTTCCACCCGGAGACGCTGCAACCGACCACGCCCGGCGGCGCGGAGACGACGGTCCGGTCGGACTCACCCTGGGCCGACAGCATGCGGGTCCGGTACTCGGCCCCGCTCGAGCCCGTCGTCCTGGACCTCACGGAGGAGGAACGGGCCCATCTGTACGGCTTCTTCGTCTTCCCCTCGGGCAGCCTCGCCGCCTCGGGCGACATGGTGATCTGGCTCAGCCTCATCCCCTCGGCCCTCGACCGCACCACGGTCCGGGGCGGGGTCCTGATGCCGGCCGCCATGGTCGAGGGGCAGGACCGGGAGGCCGTGCGGAAGGAGGCCGAAGCCTACGCCTCCGTGATCAACGGCGAGGACCGCCGGGGCCTGGAGGCGGTCCAGCGGGGCGCCGGATCCCGCTTCGCCGGACGGGGCCATCTTTCCCCCAAGGAACCCGGCGTCCTCCTCTTCTACCGCTCCCTGGCCCGTGCCCTGCTCAGCGAGGACGTCGACTGGCCCGGCGCCCGCTGAGGCTCCGTACTCCCCCGCGGGTACCCGTGAGCACCGTCACCCCGACGGACCGGCAGCGGTGCCACGCCGCTCCTGTCCGTGACCGCCTCCGCCCGGGTGGCTAGGAGCTCCTCGTCAGGGCGCGGCGGGCGTCGGGGCGGTCAGGCGCAGGAGCAGGGACTTCACCTCGGTGGCCGCCACGCGGCCGCTCACCGCCCCCGGTGTCGAGCACAGGACGAGCGGGCCCTCCTCGTCGTTCGCCGGGAGGCGGCCGTGGCTGCCGCGGACGGGCGAGGGGTCCAGGGGGACCACGGCGAGGCGGTAGCGCATGCCGAGCTTCTTGCGTGCCACGGCGGCGGCGGCCCTGAGGCGGACGGTCGGGGACTCGGGGTCCATGAAGAGTTCGGCGGGGTCGTAGCCCGGTTTGCGGTGGATCTCGACGAGCTGGGCGAAGTCGGGGGCGCGGGCGTCGTCCAGCCAGTAGTAGTACGTGAACCAGGCGTCCGGTTCGGCGAGGGCGACGAGCTCGCCCGAGCGGGGGTGGTCGAGGCCGTACGTCTTCTTCCCCTCCTCGTCGAGGAGTCGTTCGACGCCGTCCAGGTCGGTGAGGACCTCGCGGACGGCCGTGATGTCCTCGGGCCTGCGCACGTACACGTGGGCGAGCTGGTGGTCGGCCACGGCGAAGGCGCGGGAGGCACCCGGGTCGAGGTACTCCATGCCGTCCTGGGTGTGGACTTCCAGGAGCCCCGCGCGGCGCAGGGCGCGGTTGATGTCGACGGGGCGGCTCACCCGGGTGATGCCGTACTCGGACAGGACCACGACGGTCCGTCCTTCGCGCCGTGCGTCGTCGAGGAGCGGGCCGACGACGGTGTCGAGCGCCGCGGCGGCCCGGTGCGCGCGCGGGTCGTCGGGGCCGAAGCGCTGGAGGTCGTAGTCGAGGTGGGGCAGGTAGCACAGGGCGAGGTCGGGTCGGCGGGTGCGCATGATGTGCCGGGTGGCGTCGGCGATCCAGCGGCTGGAGACCAGGTCGGCTCCCGGCCCCCAGAAGTGGAAGAGGGGGAAGGTGCCGAACTTCTCGGTGAGTTCGGCGTGCAGGGCGGGCGGGCGGGTGTAACAGTCGGGCTCCTTGCGGCCGTCGGCGTAGTAGACGGGACGCGGTGTGACGGTGATGTCGGTGTCGGCGCCCATCGCGTACCACCAGCAGATGTTGGCGACGGTGTAGTCGGGCCAGGTCCGGCGGGCGGCGTCCCAGAGCCGGTCACCGGCGACGAGGGCGTTGTGCTGGCGCCAGAGCAGGACTTCGCCGAGTTCGCGGAAGTACCAGCCGTTGGCCACGATGCCGTGCTCGGACGGGAGGGCGCCGGTGAGGAAGGTGGACTGGGCGGTGCAGGTGACGGCGGGCAGGACCGTGGTCAGCGGTGCCCGGGAGCCGGTGGCGGCGAGTTCTCTCAGGTTCGGCATGTGGTCGAGGAGCCGGGGAGTGAGGCCGACGACGTCCAGGACGAGGAGCGGGACGGGGCGCCGCCCGGCGGACGCCTCGGAGGCGCCGTGCGTGTCGGTCATGGCAGTTCCTTCAGTCCGAGGTCGGTCAGGAGGTCGCGGGCCAGGGTGAGTTCGGCGGCGACGCCGTCGCAGAGCTGGGCGCGCGTGACCGGGCGCAGCTCGGGAGGCAGTGCCTGCCAGGTGTACGTCTCGACTTCCAGGTGACGGGTACGGGGGACGGGGCCGCCGACGAGCAGGCCGAGGGTCTCCACGAGCACGGGGAGCGTGGAGGTCAGCGGAGCGGCGGGCGTGGCGTGCAGGGGGACGTGGAAGTGGGAGCGCCAGGGGCTCGCGTCGGGCAGGGCCCCTCCGGCGAGGGCGTCGTCGAGGTCGTCGGTGCCGCGGAGGCCGTCGGGGGTGACGGTGCGGGTCTGGTGGAGGAAGCGGGGCTCGGCGAAGGCGGCCAGTGCCTCGCGTACGGCGGGGAGGTGCGGGTGCTCGGCGTGGAGGGCGGCGGAGAGCTGGGCCTTGGGGATGGTGACGCCCGCCGCCTGCAGTGCGGTCAGTGCGGTGGCCGGGTCCTCGAAGGAGGTGGCGAGGTGGCAGGTGTCGACGCAGACGCCGACGCGATGCGGTGCGTCGACGGCGGTGAGGGGGCCGATGGCGTCGGCGGTGGTCTCGACGACGCAGCCGGGTTCGGGTTCGAGCGCCACCCGGATGGACTTGCCCGTCAACTCGTGCAGCGCGTCGAGTCGTTCGGCCAGCGTGGTGAGGGCACCGCGGGCAGCCTCGGCCCGCGCCGCGTCGAAGGGCGTGCGCCAGGCGAGCGGAAGGGTGGAGATCGTGCCCTCGGTGACGTCGTCGGGCAGGAGCGCGGTGAGGAGGCGGGCCAGGTGGGTGGTGTGGGCGAGGCGGTCGGGATGGGCCCAGTCCGGTGTGTAGACCCGGTGTTTGACCTCGTCGCGGCCGAACCCCTCGTACGGGAAGCCGTTGAGCGTGACGACCTCGAGTCCCCGGCGGTCCAGTTCGGCCCTCAGCCCGCGTAGGGCCGCCGGGTCGTCGATCAGGGCGCGGGCGGCGGCCCTGGCGAGCCACAGGCCGATGCCGAGACGGTCGCGGCCGAGGCGTCTGCGGACCGGTTCGCAGTGGTCGCGCAGTTGGGCGAGGACTCCGTCGAGCGTCTCGGCGGGGTGGACGTTGGTGCAGTAGGAGAGGTGGACGACGGAGCCGTCGGCGTGGCGGAAGCGCACCGGTGACCCTCCCCTCATTCCCCGCCGCGGAGCACGGAGTTGCCCTCGTAGGGTCCGTGCGGGAGCGGTACGTCGAGGGCCAGACGGCCGCTGAGCCCGTAGAAGGCCACGGGGTTGCGCCACAGGACCCGGTCGACGTCGTCCTCGTCGAACCCGGCGGCGAGCATCGCGTCACCGACCCGGCGGGTCTTGAGCGGGTCGCTCCTCCCCCAGTCCGCCGCCGAGTTGACGAGGACCTTCTCCGGGCCGTAGGTCCTCAGGAGCGCGACCATCCGGTCCTCGTCCATCTTGGTGTCCGGGTAGACGGAGAAGCCGAGCCAGCATCCGCTCTCCTTGGCCTCCTCGACCGTCGTCTCGTTGAGGTGGTCGAGGAGGACGTGCTCGGAGGGCAGCACGGATTCCCGGACGACGTCGATGGTGCGGCGCAGACCGGCGAGCTTGTCCCGGTGCGGGGTGTGGACGAGCGCCGGCAGGTCGTGGTCGGCGGCGAGCTGGAGCTGCGCGGCCAGGGCGGTGTCCTCGGCGGGGGTCATCGAGTCGTAGCCGATCTCGCCGACGGCGACGACGGAGTCCTTGACGAGGTAGCGGGGCAGGGCGTCGAGGACGGGGGTGCAGCGGGGGTCGTTCGCCTCCTTGGGGTTGAGCGCCAGGGTGCAGTGGTGGGCGATGCCGTACTGGGCGGCCCGGTACGGCTCCCAGCCGAGGAGGGCGTCGAAGTAGTCGAAGAAGCTGGCCGGTGAGGTGCGCGGCTGGCCGAGCCAGAAGGCGGGTTCGACGAGGGCGCGGACGCCCGCGGCGTACATGGCCTCGTAGTCGTCGGTGGTGCGGGAGGTCATGTGGATGTGGGGGTCGAAGATGCGCATCAGCACTCCTCGGGGGGCTGGGGGCGGTCCTGGCCGGTCAGGGCGAGGACGGTGTGCAGGTCGTGGGGGACGCCGCGGCCGGCGGCGGTGCGCTCGGCGGCGTGGTCGGCGAGCATGCGGGCCAGTGTCGTGTCGCCGCGGGCGCGCTGCCGCAGTTCCGCGACCGCGTCGACGGGGACGTGGGTGAAGAGGCATTTGAGGACGGCGTGCCGCCAGGCGTGCCGGTCGAGGTGGGCGGCCGCGTAGGGGCCGACGGCCGCGGCGACGAGCCGGGCGTCGTGGGTGCGCAGGGCGTCCTCGACGAGGGGCAGGGCTTCGGGGCCGGGGACGAGGTACGGCAGGGCGCGCAGGACGGCCCGGCGTTCGGCGGCGCTGCCCTGGTGGTAGAGGCGGGCCAGGGTCTCCGGACCGGGGTGGGCCTCGGCGAGGAGGAGGATGCGGGCGGTGTCGGCGTGCTCGGGCCCGCACCGGCGTCCGGCGGCGGCGAACCGCAGTTCCCAGGCGGGGAGGGTGTGCGGCGAGGTGTCCGGGGGTGTGCTGTCGGCCCGCGCCGCCTCGGCGAGGGCGCCGTCAAGCCAGGCGCGGGCGGCCACGCGGAGCTCGGTGTCGAGGGCGGTGCGCAGGGCGGGGAGCGGGGCCGGGTGGGGGGTGCCGGTCACTGGTTCGGCGCTCCTTTCGTCTCCATGGCTCGGAGGAACGACAGGGAGGTACGGGCGAATTCTGGGCCCGCGTGGGAGTGGCGGGGCAGTTCGACGACGGTGAGTCCGCGGTAGCCGGTGGAGGCGAGGGCGTCGAGGACCGGGGGGAAGTCGATCTCGCCCTCGCCGAACGGAAGGTGCTCGTGGACCCCTCGGCGCATGTCCTCGATCTGGACGTGGCGCAGCCAGGGTGCGGCGTCCCGGACGCAGGTGGCCGGCGGCGCGGGTTCCAGGCACTGGCAGTGGCCGATGTCGAGCGTGAGGCCGAGGGACGCGGGTTCTCCGGTGAGGGCGCGCAGGTGGTGGAAGTCGTCGAGTGTGGCGAGGAGGTGGCCGGGTTCGGGTTCGATCGCGAGGGGGACACCGGCGGCCTCGGCGACCTCGACGACCGGTGCGAGGGAGGCCGCGAGGCGGGCCCAGGCGGTGTCCCGGTCGGTGCCGGGCGGTGTCGTGCCGCTGAAGCAGTGCACGGCGTGGGCGCCGAGGTCGGTGGCGGTGCGCACGGCGGTGAGGAGCAGCCGGACGCGGGCGGCGCGGGCGTCCGGGTCGGGGTCGAGGAGGGAGGGCCCGTGCTTGCGACGGGGGTCGAGGACGTAGCGGGCGCCGGTCTCGACGGTGGCGGTGAGGCCGAGGGCGCCCAGCCGGTGCGCGACGCGCGCGGTACGGGCGGCCAGGCCGGGGGCGAGGGGGTCGAGATGCATGTGGTCGAGGGTGAGGCCGACGCCGTCGTAGCCGAGGTCGGCGAGGAGGGCGAGGACGTCGTCGAGCCGGAGGTCGGTCAGTCCGTTGGTCCCGTACCCGTAGCGGAGGCCGGGGGCGTCGGCGTCCGGGCGCGGCCCGGTCATGTGGGGCTGATCCTTCGCGCGAGGCGGCGGGCCGCGGGGGCGAGGCCGAGGAGGGCCAGTCCGGCGACCGGTGCCCCGGAGCGGGCTGCGAGCGCGGCCTGGAGGGGGATCATCGCCCGGATGCCGCCGCCGACGGCGCGCTGGGTGAGGTGCGGGGACGGGTTCAAGGCGGCGTCCAGGAGCGGACGGGCTGCGGTACGGAGATAGGCGGCGGCGAGGAGGAGGGTGATCCGGTCCGCCATGGCGCGGCCGAGGAGGTCGTGCGCCGCGGCGGGCGGTGGGGTCGGAGCGCCGGTACGGAGGCGGGGGCCGGTCCGGGACCTGGCCCCGGGCCGGGTGCCGGTGGGGGGCCACCTGCGGGAGCCGGATCGGGTGCTTGCGGTAGGCCGTGTGCGGGCATCGGTTCGGGTCGGCCCGGTTTCGGCGGTGAGGAGGCTGAGGAGCGCCGTCGTGGCGAGGGCTCCCAGCGGGACGGCGGTGGAGCCTCCGTGGGCTTCGTGCCGGGAGACCGCGGTGACGGCGTAGGTGTGTGCGGCGAGTGTCGCCGCGGCGGGTGCGGCGGCTCGCAGCGCGGTGGTCGCGGTACGGCTCGCGGGCGCGGTCGCCGTCGCGGTCGCGGCCAAGCTGGTCCCGGTACGGCTTCCGGCCACGACCGCGGCCAAGCTGGTCCCGGTACGGCTTCCGGCCACGACCGCGCCGATCCCGGTACGGCGATCCGCCGAGCTGATCCTCGTACGGCGATCGGCCGCGGTCCCGCTCGTCCCCGCACTGCTCCCGGCCGCCGTCGCGCTCGTCACGGTACGGCGATCGGCCGCGCGGATCCCGGTACGGCTCCCGGCCGCCGTCGCGCTGATCCCGGTACGGCGATCGGCCGCGCGGATCCGGGTACGGCTCCCGGACGCCGTCGCGCTCGTCACGGTACGCCTCCCGGGCGCGCCCGGCGTCATGGGAGGGGATTCCCGCACTCCCCCCGCGGGCACCGCCGCCAGCGCGCCCAGCAGGAGGTCCAGGCCGCGCGCGGTGGCCATGGCCGCCGGGCCTGCGGCCGTGTGCTTGAGGCGGAGATCGTACGCCCACACCGTCGCGGCCAGTGCCGAGGCGACCGCGAGGGCGGGCCGTCCGGCGCGGGACGCGAGGGCGAGGCCGGTGACGGTCAGGGCGCCCGCCGCACCGAGCGCGGCGCCCGGGGCGACGCGGCCGGAGGGCAGGGGCCGGTGCGGTCGTTCGACGGCGTCCACGTCCCGGTCCGCCCAGTCGTTGAGCGCCATCCCCGCCTCGTACAGACAGAGGGAGGCGCCGATGGCCCAGGCGGTTCCCCGGCCGGGCCGGACCCCGGCGGCCGCCGCCCCCGCGAGGGCGTCGCCCGGCACGCTGAGCAGCGCCGACACGCGCAGCAGCTCGCCCCACGCCCGTAGTGTCCCGACGGCGCCGGGCAGGCGGCGCGAGAACGGGGAGCCGGTCATCCGGCCGTCCCCCTCAGGCGGTCCGCGAAGGCGAGCAGCGCGGCGAACTGCTCGGCCAGGCCGGCGGGGCCGCCGTCCGGGTCCTTGAAGTAGAAACCGAGTTCGGGGCGGGGCCCGGTGATGCCGGCCTCGTGGGCTCGGGCGACGAGCCGTGCCAGGTCCAGGACCAGGGGGGCGGCGAGAGCCGAGTCGCAGCCCTGCCAGATGGTCTGGAGGATCATGCGGGAACCGAGGAAGCCGTCGAAGGCGATGTGGTCCCAGGCGGTCTTCCACTCGCCGAGGGCCGGGACGTCGTCGATGTGGACGGTGCCCTCGACGTCGGCGCCGAGCGTGTCGCCGATGACCCGCGCCTTGCCGGCGTTCTTGGCGGCCGCGGCGGCCGGGTCGGCGAGCGTCGCCCCGTCCCCGCCGCCCAGCAGGTTGGTGCCGGACCAGGCGCGCACGGTCAGGGTCCGCTGGACGAACATCGGGGCGAGGACGGACCGCAGCAGGGACTGGCCCGTCTTCCCGTCGCGGCCCGCGTGGGGGACGGCGCTCGTCGCCGCGGCGTCGGCGAGGGTGGGGCCGCTCAGCCCGGTGGAGGGGGTGAAGTTGACGTAGGGGCAGCCGGCGCGCAGGGCGGCGGCCGCGTAGAGCGAGCTGGGCGGCAGGCGCTCGGCCCCCGGTACGGGCAGCGGCTCGGTGGAGGCGACGTGGACGACGACGACCCGCGCCAGGGCGTGGCGGGTACGGAAGTCGACGAGGTCACCGGTGAAGCCCGCGATCAGCTCCTCGTCGGTGCGGCGGTCCCCGGGGAGCGGTCCGCCCGGCCGTATCTCCTGCTCTGCCGCGGCCAGTTCGGCGTGGACCGCCCGGGTGAGGCCGGCGGGGAGCACGCCGGCCGCGGTGAGGTCCTCGGCGCGTTTGGGCAGCGGGCAGTCCGCCGTGTCGTGGCCGCCGAAGACGAGGGCCTCCAGGGGAGGCAGTCCGGCGTCCGTGAACGGCGGGGTCTCCGTGACCATGCCGGTCGGCGGGTGGAGTCCGGCGGTGACGGCCGCGCACCCGGCGACGGCCGTGGTCGCGACCGAGCCGCGAGCCCCGACGAACCAGACCCCGGTGCGTTCCCGCCGGTCGTCGACCGGCGTTCGCCTCGCGTTCCCTTGCTGCACGGGCTGCCTCCCTGACCTGTCGGTTGGTGCGCTGGTGAAGACGGCGGGCGGGGGGTACGGCGCCCCCTCGCCCGCCGCCGCTCATGGGTGACCCCTCTGCGCGGGGGTGCGCCGCGGATTCGGCGTACGGAGGGAGCTACGTATCCCGTCCGGAGAACGCGGCGTCGAACGAGGCGCTCGGTGGGTCGAAGTCGAACCGCTTGAGATGGGCGAGCGCCTGGGGAGCCCCCGTCAGCCGGTCCATACCGGCGTCCTCCCACTCGACCGAGATGGGGCCGCCGTAGCCGATGGAGCGGAGCATGCGGAAGACGTCCTCCCAGGGGACCTCTCCGCGGCCGGCCGAGACGAAGTCCCAGCCGCGCCGCGGGTCGCCCCAGGGCAGGTGGGAGCCGAGCCGGCCGTTGCGGCCGTCGAGGCGGGTGCGGGACTCCTTGCAGTCGACGTGGTAGATGCGGTCCCGGAAGTCGTAGAGGAAGCCGACCGGGTCGATGTCCTGCCAGACGAAGTGGCTCGGGTCGAAGTTGAGGCCGAAGGCGGGCCGGTTGTCGACGGCCTCCAGGGCCCGCTTCGTCGTCCAGTAGTCGTAGGCGATCTCGCTGGGGTGGACCTCGTGGGCGAAGCGGACGCCCTCCGCGTCGAAGACGTCGAGGACGGGGTTCCAGCGCTCGGCGAAGTCCTCGTAACCCCGGTCGATCATGTGCTCGGGGACGGGCGGGAACATGGCCACGAGGTGCCAGATGGAGGAGCCGGTGAAGCCGACGACGGTGTCGACGCCGAAGGCGGCGGCGGCCCGGGCGGTGTCCTCGAGTTCGGCGGCGGCCCGTCGGCGCACCCCTTCCGGCTCGCCGTCCCCCCAGATCCGGGCGGGCAGGATGCCTCGGTGACGCTCGTCGATGGGGTCGTCGCAGACGGCCTGGCCGACCAGGTGGTTGGAGACGCTCCAGCACCGGAGACCGTACTTGTCCAGGAGCGCGCGCCGGCCGTCCAGGTAGCCCGGTTCGGACAGGGCCCGGTCGACCTCGAAATGGTCTCCCCAGCAGGCGAGTTCGAGCCCGTCGTAGCCGAAGTCGCGCGCCAGCGAGCACACCTCCTCCAGGGGCAGGTCGGCCCACTGGCCGGTGAACAGGGTGAACGGACGGGGCATGGGATCTCCTCCTCAGACCTTGGCCTCGGTGCGCGTGACCTGGGTGGACGGGCCGGGCGGGGGCCCGCCGGCGGGGTCGGGCACGGGCGTGTAGACGGCGTTCCGCGCGGCGCTCTCCTCCACCGCGGCGAGCACGCGCTGGACCTGGAGACCGTCGGCGAACGACGGCAGGGGGTCCGTGCCCGTGGCGATGGCCATGACCAGGTCGCGCGCCTGGTGGGCGAAGGTGTGCTCGTAGCCGAGGACGTGGCCGGGCGGCCACCACGCCTCCAGGTACGGGTGGTCGGCTTCGGTGACGAGGATCCTGCGGAACCCGGCGGTGGCGGCCGGTTCCCGGTGGTCGTGGAAGAGCAGCTCGTTGAGGCGTTCCAGGTCGAAGGCGAGGGAGCCGAGTTCGCCGCTGACCTCCAGGCGCAGCGCGTTCTTGCGGCCGGGCGCCATGCGGCTCGCCTCGAACGTCGCGAGCGCCCCGGACGCGAGTCTGCCGGTGAACACGGCCGCGTCGTCGACGGTGACGGGACCCCGCTCGGGGCCGCCGGCCGCGCTCAGCCCCGTCGACACGCCCGCGAGCAGGGGGCGTTCCCTCACGAAGGTCTCCAGTTGCGCCGAGACCCCGACCAGCGGCTCCCCCGCCAGGAACTGTGCGAGGTCGACGATGTGCGCTCCGAGGTCCCCGAGGGCGCCCGAGCCCGCGTGCTGCCGCTCCAGCCTCCAGGTCAGCGGGAAGTCGGGGTCGACGAGCCAGTCCTGGAGATAGGTCAGGCGTACGTGACGCAGGGCGCCGATCCGTCCCTCCGCTATGAGGCGGCGGGCGAGGGTCATCGCGGGGACGCGACGGTAGTTGAAGCCGACCATCGCCACCTGGCCGCGACTGCGGGCCTGTTCGGCCGCGGCGGTCATCGCCTCGGCTTCGGCGACGGAGTTGGCGAGCGGCTTCTCGCACAGCACGTGTTTGCCCGCGTCCAGTGCCGCGATGGCGATCTCGGCGTGGCTGTCGCCCGGGGTGCAGATGTCGACGAGCTGGACGTCGTCGCGGGTCACGAGGGCGTACCAGTCGGTCTCGGCCGCCGCCCAGCCGTGCCGGTCGGCCGCCGCGTGCACGGCCGCGCGGTCCCGGCCGGCCACGGCGGCGAGTACGGGGCGCAGCGGCAGGTCGAAGACGCGGCCTGCGGTCCGCCACCCCTGTGAGTGGGCGGCGCCCATGAACGCGTATCCGATCAGGCCGACACCGAGTGTCGGCTGCGTGGTCTCGCTGTGCCTCTGTTTCATGGCTCTCCTCTCGCGGTACCGGCCGCGGCGGCCGGTGGAGATGTCGGCTCCGTGGTGCTCGGGAGCCGGGCCCGGGCGGATACGGGGCGGCGTCGGGCCGCCGGCGTCCGCCCGGGCGGACGTGTCCCCGTCAGTTGAAGCCGGTGGGCTGGTAGTCGTCGACGTTGTCCTTGGTCACGACGGCCGAGTACAGGGTCACGGAAGAGGGGATCTCCAGCTCCGCCATGCCGCCGATCCCCTTGCCCTGTCCGAGCGCGCGGGCGAGGTCGATGGCGGAGGCGGCCATGGTCGGCGGGTAGAGAACGGTGGCCTTCAGGACGCTGTCGTCGGCCTTGATGGCGTCCATGGCGGACCTGGCGCCGGCGCCGCCCACCATCAGGAAGTCCTTGCGGCCGGCCTGGGCGACGGCACGCAGGGCACCGACACCCTGGTCGTCGTCGTGGTTCCACAGCGCGTCGAACCGGGACTGCGCCTGCAGCAGTTGGGCCATTTTGGCCTGGCCGGACTCGACGGTGAACTCGGCGGCCTGGCGGGCGACCTTGGTGATGTTGGGATAGTTCTTCAGGGCGTCGTCGAAGCCCTGCGTACGCTGCTTGGTGAGTTCGAGGTTGTCCAGCCCGGCGAGTTCGACGACCTTGGCGTTCGGCTTGCCCTTGAGTTTCTCGCCGATGTAGCGGCCGGCGTTGAGGCCCATGCCGTAGTTGTCGCCGCCGATCCAGCAGCGGTACGCCTGCGGGGAGCCGAAGACGCGGTCGAGGTTGACGACGGGGATGCCGGCCGCCATCGCCTGCAGGCCGATCTGGGTGAGGGCCTTGCCGTCGGCGGGCAGGATCACCAGGACGTCGACCTTCTTGTTGATGAGGGTCTGGATCTGGCCGATCTGGGCGGCGGTGTCGTTGGAGCCCTCGGTGATCTCCAGGGTGACGTCGGCGTACTTCTTGGCGCGGTCCTTGGCGTTCTGGTTGATGGCGTTGAGCCAGCCGTGGTCGGCCTGCGGTCCGGCGAAGCCGATGGTGACGGCCCTGCCGGGCTTCTCGTCGGCCACGGGTGCGTTGCCGGCGGCGCTGGGGGCGGCCTGGTTCTTCGGTTCGTTGCTGGTGCAGGCCGTCAGGAGCGCTCCGGCGGAGACGGCGGCGGTGCCGAAGAGCAGTCCTCTGCGGCTGGGGATGTGGGCATCGGGCATGGTGGAGCCACCTCTTCAACTGGGCGGTCGGACGAGGGATGTGCCGGGACCGGGCGTGGGTGTCGACGCACGGGTCCGGGGGAACGGGGGCGGGGGGGGTACGTAGGGGGCCGGGAGGCTCGGCGGTTCGCGAAGCGCGGTGTCAGCCGTCGCGCAGGGTGCGGCGCTGGACGAGGACGGCGGCCACGATGATGGCGCCCTTGGCTATCTGCTGGACCGCGCTCTCCAGGTTGTTCAGGGCGAAGATGTTGGTGATCGTCGTGAAGATGAGGACGCCGAGCACCGAGCCCACGATCGTCCCGCGTCCGCCGCTGAGCAGCGTGCCGCCGATGATGGCCGCAGCGATGGCGTCGAGTTCGTAGAGGTTGCCGTTGGTGTTCTGTCCGGAGCCCGCCAGCACGATCAGCATGAACGCCGCGATGCCGCAGCACAGGCCCGAAAGGAGGTAGAGGTAGAGGCGCTGACGGCGTACGTCGATGCCGGCCAGACGGGCGGCCTCCGCGTTGCCGCCGACGGCGACCGCCCTGCGCCCGAACGTCGTGCGGTTGAACAGGAGCCAGCCCACGACGATGACGGCCGCGAAGACGAGGACGAGCGGCGGTACGCCGAGGATGTAGGCGTCCTTGACACCGAGGTCGAGCACCGAGTCGACGGTCACGAGCTGCGTCTTGCCGTCGGTGAGCTGCAGCGCGAGTCCCCGGGCGGAGGCGAACATGGCCAGGGTGGCGATGAAGGGGACCATGCCGCCGTAGGCGACGAGCAGCCCGTTCACGAGTCCGCAGCCGACACCGACGATCACCGCGGTGAAGAGGATGCCGGTGAACCCGTACTCCTGCGTCGCCACCGTGGTGGCCCAGACGGAGGCGAGGGCCACGATCGCGCCCACCGACAGGTCGATGCCGCCGCTGGTGATGACGAACGTCATGCCCACGGTCACCACGCCGATGACGGACGCCTGGGTCAGGACGAGTTGCAGGTTGCTCGTGGCGAGGAACTCGGCGGGCTTGGTGACTCCACCGACCACCACCAGGACGGCCAGGACGCCGAGCAGGGACAGACTGCGCACGTCCGGGCGGAGACCCGACGGCCGGAACGCCGGGGTCTTCCCGTGCGGCGCGGCGGGGGCGGGTGCGACGGGCGCGTCCTGCCCCGCCGGAGTGGCTGAGTGCGTCATGCCGTCGGACTTCCTTCCATCACGAGATCGAGTACGCGGTGCTCGTCCAGCTCCCGGGCGTCACAGGCGTGCACGACGCTGCCTTCGCGCACCACCAGGACGCGGTCGGCGAGGCCGAGGACCTCGGGAACCTCGCTGGAGACGAGCAGGACGGCGAGACCTTCGTCGGCCAGCCGTCGGACGACGGCGTACAGCTCGGCGCGGGCGCCTATGTCCACCCCCCGGGTCGGCTCGTCGAGCAGCAGCACCTTGCAGCCGTGCAGGAGCCAGCGGGCGAGCACCGCCTTCTGCTGGTTGCCGCCCGACAGGGTCCGGACGGGGGTGTCGGGGTTGTCGGGCCGCAGGGAGAGCTCACGGGTCACCCGCCGGGCGGCCGCCCGCTCCTTCTGCCGGTCGAGCCAGCCGCCGCGCGCGTACCTGGCGAGCGTGGAGACCGTGACGTTGCGGGTGACGGACTCCATCAGCAGCAGTGCCTGCGCCTTGCGTTCCTCCGGGGCGAGGCCGATGCCGGCGCGGACGGCGGCGGGGACGCTGCCGGGCCGCAGGGGGATCCCGTCGACGAGAACCCGCCCGGCGGTCGGCCGGCGTGCCCCGTAGACCGTCTCCAGGATCTCACTGCGTCCCGAGCCGACCAGGCCGGCGAGGCCGACGATCTCCCCCGGCCGCAGTTCCAGGTCGACGGGGGCGAACTCGCCCTCGCGCGCGAGCCCTTCGACCCGCAGGACGGGCGCGGTCGCGGCCGGGTCGAACGTCCGGTGGGGGCGCTCCGGGAAGACGTACTCGACGGTGCGGCCGGTCATCAGCCGGACGACCTCGTCCGTGGAGGTGGACTTCGCGGCGAGACCGCCGGCGACGGTCCTGCCGTCCTTGATGACGGTGACGCGGTCGCCGATCCGGCGGATCTCCTCAAGGCGGTGGGAGATGTAGACGACGGCGACACCTTCGGCGGTCAGGTCACCGACCGTGCGGAAGAGGTTGTCGACCTCCTCCGGGTCGAGGGCCGCGGACGGCTCGTCCATGACGATCAGCCGGACCTCGTGGGAGAGCGCGCGTGCCATGGACACGATCTGGCGCTGGGCGGCGGAGAGTTGGCCGACGGGACGCGCCGGGTCGATCTCGTCGTGCCCGAGGCGGCGGAGGAGCCGGGCGGTCGCCTCACGGGCGGCCCGTGCCCGGACGACGAAGCCTACGGAGGTGGGCTCGTGGCCGAGGAAGACGTTCTCGGCCACGGACAGCCCCTCCACCAGGTCGAGTTCCTGGTAGAGGGTGGCGATCCCGAGACGCATCGCGGCGATCGGGGAGGCCGGCGCGACCTCTTCGCCGCGCCACGTGATCCGCCCGCCGTCCGGGCGGTGGGCGCCGGCGAGGACCTTGATGAGGGTGGATTTCCCGGCGCCGTTCTGACCGAGGACGCAGTGGACCTCACCGGCCCGGACCTCCAGGTCCACGCCGTCCAGGGCGCGGACGCCGGGGAACGACTTGGTGATGCCGGACATGGTGAGCAGGGGTGGTTCGTGTGCCATGGCGATTCCTCGGCGGGTGCGGCCGTGAGCGGGCAGGGCTGACGAAGCGTCGGACGGTGCGTGGAGGACGGAGCGGAGCGCCTCGCGGCTCGGGGGGGGTGCGGTGGTACGACGGACTCGCCGCCGCCGATCGGGGCGTTGCAGGTGGTACGGCTGCGCGTGGTGCTGGAGCGGGTGGGACGGCGTTGCGTCTGGAGCCGGTGCGCTGCTGGTGCTGCGGCGGCGCGGGTGGTGCGGGTAGTACCTGTCGTACGGGTGTCGCGGCCCGACAGGGCGTGCGGGGTCGGTGCCGGCCTGCGTGGATCAGGCGGGTGAGAACACGTGGTCGCTGATGAGGCGGCCGGCGCCGATCACGCCGGCGGTCGCGCCGAGCTCGCCCAGGACGATGGGGAGGTTCCTGGTCGCCAGTGGCAGGGAGCGCCGGTACACCTGGGTGCGCACGCTGGCCAGCAGCCTGTGCCCGAGGCCCGTCACCCCGCCGCCGATGACGACCATGCCGGGGTTGAAGCAGCTGACGAGTCCGGCGATGACCTGGCCGACCCGGTCACCACCCGCGCGGATGAGGTCCAGGGCGACCGGGTCACCCGCGGCGGCCGCGGCGGCGACGTCCTCCGCGGTCAGCCTGCCGAGGGTCTCCAGTCGGGCGGCGAGCTCGGCCGATGTGCCCCCGCGCGCCGCGTCCTCGGCGTCACGGGCGAGCGCTGAGCCGCCGAAGTGGGCTTCCAGGCATCCCCTGTTGCCGCATCCGCAGGCCCGGCCCTCCGGGTCGACCTGGATGTGCCCGATGTCGCCGGCACTGCCCGTCGCGCCACGGTGGACCTCCCCGCCGACGACGACGCCGCAGCCGATGCCGGTGCCGATCTTGACGTACAGGAAGTCGTCCACGAACCGGGCGACTCCGGCGTGCTGCTCCCCTATGGCCATCAGGTTCGCGTCGTTGTCGACCATCACGGGGCAACCCAGGTCCTGGCTGAGCGCCTCGCGGACGGGAAAGCCGTCCCAGCCTGGCATGATCGGCGGTGCCACGAGGACGCCCTCGGGAAAGCGGACGGGACCCGGGACGCCGATGCCGGCGCCGTCCAGGCCGTCGGCCAGCCCCGGTGACCTGAGCTTGCCGACCATCGACAGCACCTGCTCGAAGACCGCGACGGGGCCTTCGCGCACGTCCATGGAGTGGTTGAGGTGGCCCAGGACCTCCAGTTCGGCGTTGGTGACGGCGACGTCGATCGAGGTCGCGCCGATGTCGACGCCGAGGAAGCGCAGGCCGGGGGCGAGCCGCAGGTTGTGCGAGCGGCGCCCGCCGCGGGAGGCGGCGAGACCGTCCGCGATGACGAGGCCCGTCTCCAGGAGCCGGTCCACCTCGACCGCGAGCTTGGAGCGGGAGAGGTCGACCAGGTCGCCGAGCTGGGCACGCGAGTGGGGGCCGCCGTCGCGCAGCAACCGGAGCAGCCGCGCCTGGTGTGCGTTACCGGGTCGAGCCGTCATGCGTCGCACGTTCCCCTCCTCCCCTGCTGTCCGGCTCCGGCCGCGGGTGGTCGGCACGGTCCGGCTGACGGGCCGCGACGTCGTCCCCTGTAGGCGGGAACTTTCTCCGTGGTCCGTCTGCTTTCGAGGGGAACGTAGCAGCGGATTCCCTGACGGGGAAGAACTTGCGCACGGATGTGGGGGTACTTTTTCCGTAGTCGGGAAAAAGGTGGTCGGCCGGTGCGGGGACGGCCCTCGCGCTGCCCCCTGAGGCGCTGCCCGGCCGAGGCTCGACCGGGCAGCACGTATTCACGTCACGGCCGTCTCAGGTCACGGCCGTCTCACGTCACGGCCGTCTCAGGTCACGGCAGGGTCCATTTCTGGTTGGGGCCGGTGTGGCAGGTCCACAGGTGGACGGCGGTCCCGTCGTTCCAGGTGCCGCCCGAGGCGTCCAGGCACTT